>NZ_JAMAUK010000029.1:0-58828 GCF_023714395.1 Niallia sp. MER 6
TTTGCATGTGAAAAATGTGGGGGTGAAATGTATCCTGAGTATTATAAAGGGGTACATGGCATAGAGTACAAATTATCGGATATTCTCTAACCATGAAAAGGACCGGGCTATGCCCGGTTTTTCTTATATGGTACCTGTCATTACAGTCGTAGTGTCTATGCTTGTGCTGCACGAACAGCTGACAAAGCTGTCAGCATTGGGAATACTACTTACATTAGCAGGGCTGGTTGTTTCAGAGGTGAAAATTACGATTAAGAAAAAAAGAGCATTGGGAAGCAGTGCAGTGAAATAAGTTGCTTGTTTAAGGAAGTCTTGCTGATAAATAGCCAGACTTCCTTTTTATATATAAAGAAGGGTGAGATATTGATTACCGCTGGATTTCGAGATTTCGGTAAAAGATTTATGGGAAGGAAAGGGGAAGTGCTTGTTTTAGAGATAATAAGAATGAACCTTATTGGCCGAAAACACAATTTTTCCTATCTTTTACTATTGGCAATGACATAGCCAAGCCTTGAGGTGAATAATATTAAGGATAGTAAACTATTTGATAAACATGAGAAACAGGGGTTAGCGAATGGTTAGTATAGAAATTAGGGATGCTCATACTAAATCCACTTTTCAAGCATTTGTACAGGCAGTTATTCCTCCTCAAGCATATTACCTTCCCAACAGCACTTCGTTTATCAAGCCAGGTGCCTTTGAACTGCAGGTTTACGAATATCTAATGCAGATACTAAATCAGTCCATGCCCCTAAAGGTCAAAAAACAGTTGATGATTGCATCAATGGCTAAGTCTACAGCAGAACTGCTAGATAGTGGAGCAGTTTATCTGGTCCAATCTCAGAAAAATATATATCCGCTCTGCTGTAATACATTCCCTGAAGGTGGTCCTTACACGTTATTAGCACCATTAGACAGGCTTAATGCAATCTCATATATAGAAAGGCTAGAAATAAATCCGGTGAATTTAAAACCGCCTTATGACAATAATCCAGGACTTATTCAAAATATCGTTGATGTGTTGCATCAGCTGACTTTTTTCGGGTTTTATTCCGAATGGACGGGATATGGCAGTACTGCTTTTTTGCCTCCGGAAAACCGGCAAATGGAATATTTCCCTATTGGCTGGCATCGGGCAGGCTATCCAGGACCAGCTTATGCTTATCGGGATTTTCGCGGTTTTTTAGCTCTTATGCCACATAAAAAGGAGGGATAGTATGAAGTTGCAGGATGTCATCGTAATTGGGTCTGGCGGTGGAGGGGCTGTCATAGCGAAAGAGCTTGGAGAAAAAGGATTAAAAGTGCTTGTTTTGGAGGCTGGACCTTGGTATGGCAATAAACAATGGCCGGACCCCAATACGGAGTCGAACAGCGAAAGCAGTTCCTCTTTATCTGATCTCGACATTGATCTATACAAGCAGTTAGTGGATAAGCAGGAAATGAACATGAATGATTTAGTGACAGGAAGGTATCGCTTTGGACCGGCAGACCGAAGCAAGGCGCAATGGTTCCGGAATATTAAACAAAAGGCAATGATATGGCAGTGTGCCGGCGTTGGCGGCACAACGCAAGTTTATACAGCCAACTGTCCGCGAGCTTATCCGCAATCAGTGGATGGTAAATGGCCGTTTTCGTATAAGGAGCTTATCCCGTATTATGAAAAGGTAGAGGAAACCTTACCAGTGAACTTTGCGCCAGTTACGGCAAAGGAAGAATTATTTTATTTTGGGGCAAAAAAGCTCGGACTGCACTTGAATCCAGCTCTTGATATTTATACACCTGGATATAGACCGCAGCCTAATGCCATTCTTCCACCAAACGAAGCAATCATTAACCCCAATATTACTGATGTCGAGCTATCCTGGATGGAGGGCTGTACATTGTCAGGACATTGTATTAACGGTTGTGCTCATGGACCTTCCATTGAAAAAATGGCTAAACGCTCTACGAATGTAAGTTATATTCCACTCGCTTTAAGGACAGGTAATGTAAGCATAAGGCCAAATGCGTTCGCTGTGAAAATCCTAACCGAAAAGGAGGGTACTGAATTCCGTGCAATCGGTGTAAGAATAAGAGATACATGGACAGGACAAGAAGAAGAATTAACCGCATCCGTAGTTGTGTTAGCTTGCGGCAGTATAGAAACTCCGCGACTTTGGCTGAATTCATCCCTGCCAGAAAATGAGTTTGTTGGCAAAGGATTAGTCACACATTATATGGACTGGATTACAGGAATCTTTGAAAAGAAAGATTTATTGTCTGTTATAGGAGCAACGCAAATAAGACCATATGTAGGAAACACTTGTGGAGCAAGGCTAGACTATCCAGGACTTGGTGCACTACAGACAGCTGGAATGAGTCCAGGATTGACCGCTTCCTTTTATGGCTTGAGTACAGATGGGTATGCTGTTAGAAAAGCGCGAAGCAATCACAGACCATGGGATATGGAGGGACGGCCAGTTGGACAAACTTTACATTACTTGATGGATAATTATGCTCGATCTTTAAGTATATTGGTAACAACAGACGATGAAGTGGATGACAGAAACGGTGTCGCACTAGATCCGCGTATTTCCGATGAGAATGGTTTTGTGCCAGTTATCCGGTATAGAGCTACAAAAAAATCAGCCGAGCGGCGCAGAAAACTTGCTGTACTGGCTGCAGACCTATTACGCAAGGCGGGAGCGAAACAAATTTTGCGCTCCAATTGGCCGGAGGGTATGATGATTCATATGGAAAGCACGATGAGAATCGGCTCTGTTGTGGATGAAAACTGTGAGGCCTATCAAGTAAAACGGCTTTATATTGCTGACAACAGCGTGCATGCTAATGGTCTCGGTGGTGCTAATCCAACCCTTACAACTCAAGCCTTAGCTGCTAGGACAGCAGAAAAGGTGATAGAGACTTATTTTTCTTAGTATGTTTTTAAAATTTTTAGACAAACTAACTCAAAAACATACTTAAGAACGGAGGGATTTACTTATGAAATTGTTTGAAGTCATGTACGATGCGTTTGAGCCATTTTTGGACGGTGAAAAAAGACCATTAAATGTCTTAGAAGTCAGCAATCTGTGGTTTTATTTGTTGGCAACGGAAACAACCCTTCGTAATGAAGAGCTTGCTGTTAACATCGTTCAAGATCCAAAATTAAAAGCAATCATTAAGGATACTACCGATTCTGTGCATATTCCGATGCGTGATGAGTTAAAAGAATTTTTGACAAAAGAAGGAGTTCCGCTCCCACAGACTACCCCAGAAAAACCAGTCGGAGATTTTCGCGACATCCCGGAAGGAGCAAAACTGAATGATGAAGAGACTGCCAACCTCCTTTCTTATAATCTTGCAGCAGGAGTAAATTATGCAGCAAGAGGTCTTACAGAATCTATCCGTGCAGATGTCGGTTTGCTTTTTTCTAAATATATTATGAAGAAGACCATTGCCGGTCTAACTGTTAAGCAATACTTAGATGAGCATGGGTGGCTGCGGGTGCCGCCGTTTTACAACAAATAGTTATTCACTTTAAGTGAAAATATATATAAGTAGAAGGGAGAAGTTGAATGTAAGGAATTCAGCTTCTTTTTTTGGTATAATAATTTGTGCTAAAGATAGTCTGAGTCAAAAGTTGATACAAAAAAATAAAAAATATTAAAAAATGTATTGACGCTCATTTAAATACTAGATATAATAATCCTTGTCGCTGATACATGACAGCGAAGAAAATGAAACGGCCCATTGGTCAAGCGGTTAAGACACCGCCCTTTCACGGCGGTAACACGGGTTCGAATCCCGTATGGGTCACCAATATAATGGAGGATTAGCTCAGCTGGGAGAGCATCTGCCTTACAAGCAGAGGGTCGGCGGTTCGATCCCGTCATCCTCCACCATAATGCGCCGATGTAGCTCAATTGGTAGAGCAACTGACTTGTAATCAGTAGGTTGGGGGTTCAAGTCCTCTCGTCGGCACCATTAGATTTTGCGGGTGTGGCGGAATTGGCAGACGCACTAGACTTAGGATCTAGCGCCGCAAGGCGTGGGGGTTCGACTCCCTTCACCCGCACCATTTAATTTAAATACTCTAAGCGGAAGTAGTTCAGTGGTAGAACACCACCTTGCCAAGGTGGGGGTCGCGAGTTCGAACCTCGTCTTCCGCTCCAAAAATATGCGCCCGTAGCTCAATTGGATAGAGCGTCTGACTACGGATCAGAAGGTTATGGGTTCGACTCCTTTCGGGCGCGCCATATACATTTGCATTTTACGGGGCCTTAGCTCAGCTGGGAGAGCGCCTGCCTTGCACGCAGGAGGTCAGCGGTTCGATCCCGCTAGGCTCCACCAATACGGAGGAATACCCAAGTCCGGCTGAAGGGATCGGTCTTGAAAACCGACAGGCGGGTCAAACCGCGCAGGGGTTCGAATCCCCTTTCCTCCTCCATTAATTTAATAGTTTGGTCCGGTAGTTCAGTTGGTTAGAATGCCTGCCTGTCACGCAGGAGGTCGCGGGTTCGAGTCCCGTCCGGACCGCCATTATATTTCGCGGGTGTAGTTTAATGGTAAAACCTCAGCCTTCCAAGCTGATGTCGTGGGTTCGATTCCCATCACCCGCTCCAATTATGCCGGTGTGGCGGAATTGGCAGACGCGCACGACTCAAAATCGTGTTCCTTTGGAGTGCCGGTTCGACCCCGGCCACCGGTATTATGATGCTGCTTATGCAGTGAAATCAACGTTTCTTACACTCTGTAAGGGGCGTTTTTTATTTTAAAAAGAAAACCACCATTTGATCATAAAAAATTAATCCATAATGAGAGGATTTGATTGTAATGATGAAAGATAATTTCTGGCGTGAACTGCCACGACCGTTTTTTGTACTTGCACCAATGGAAGAGGTAACGGATGTAGTATTTCGCCATGTAGTGAGCAAAGCAGCAAGACCTGATGTGTTTTTTACAGAGTTTACGAACACAGAGAGCTACTGTCACCCAGATGGGAAGCAAAGTGTACGCGGGCGTTTGACTTTTACAGAAGATGAGCAGCCAATGGTTGCACATATATGGGGAGATAGACCTGAAAATTTCCGCCAAATGAGTATTGGAATGGCAGAACTCGGGTTTCGTGGCGTCGATATTAATATGGGCTGTCCTGTGCCTAATGTGGCATCTAAGGGGAAGGGGAGCGGCCTTATCCTCCGTCCAGATGTCGCTGCAGAGATAATCCAAGCAGCAAAAGCAGGCGGATTGCCTGTAAGTGTGAAAACAAGACTTGGCTACACGGAAGTAGAAGAGTGGAAGGAATGGCTAGCACATATATTGAAACAAGATATTGCTAACCTTTCAATTCATTTGCGTACACGTAAGGAAATGAGCCAAGTGGATGCTCACTGGGAGCTGATTCCAGAGATTAAGAAGCTCCGTGATGAAATAGCGCCAGATACATTGTTGACGATTAACGGAGATATTCCTGACTATCAAACTGGCTTGGAGCTTGCTGAAAAATATGGTATTGATGGGGTAATGATTGGGCGCGGTATTTTTAAAAACCCATTTGCATTTGAAAAAGAGCCAAAAGAACATAGCAGTAAAGAATTGCTTGATCTCTTGCGATTGCATCTTGATCTACATGACAAATATTCACAAGAATTAGAGACACGCTCATTCCGAGCTCTGCATCGCTTTTTCAAGATATATGTTAAAGGATTTAGAGGAGCAAGTGAACTAAGAAATCAATTGATGAGCACAAATTCATCGGATGAAGTGCGTGAAATGCTTGATCTCTTTGAGAAAAATGCTGACATAGTTGAGTAAGAATATGTGATTAATTGGCTGATGTGAGTACATTTACCTTGACTCCCATCAGCCAATTTTTGCTTTTATCAATTGTATATGGCTAGACTGTTGCGAAGTATTATTAGTTATACTAAAATTAAGTGCCTGTTGCTTTATAAAAAGGTACTATTATTTAATATAAGGAGTTACATAAATGGAAATTAAAGATATGCTTATTCGCTTGAGATATGCGCTAGAAATAAAAAATAAAGAAATGGTGGAGATTTTTAATCTTGGCGGTGTCGAGGTAACGGTACCTGAAGTGGTGCAAATCCTGAAAAAGACAGATGACGAAGAAGAGGAAAATGACGATCAAATTAAATGTACAACTAGTATGTTCGATTCCTTTTTAAATGGTCTCATTATTTATAAAAGGGGAGTACAAGAACCTAAACCAGGGATGCCTAATGCTCCAGCTCAACCCTCTCAAAAAGGGGAACATATTAATAACCTCCTTCTAAAAAGAGTGAAGATAGCACTGTCTTTAACTACGGAGGATATGCTGGATATTTTTGCAAACGCAGGGTTAACAGTGACAAAAGGTGAGTTGGGTGCTTTATTGCGAAAAGAGGGACATAAAAATTATAAAGAGTGTGGAGATAAATTCGCCAGAAACTTCTTAAAAGGACTCGCAGTCCGATACAGAGGATAAGGTGATGTAAATGATTCATACGTACGCAGGTTCGACAATTAGCTATGAAGTAAAGTACAAAAATAGAACCTCCATCGGAATATCAATAAATAGCTATGGAGAAATTGAAGTACAAGCTCCGAAAAAGATAGCAGATGAAAAGGTGCTTCAGGCTTTAGAAGACAGATGGGAACTCATACAGGAAAAATTAGCAGAAATGAAGGATAGGTGGAATGGTCCACAAGAAAAGGTCTATGATAATGATGAAAGCTTTCTGTATTTAGGGAAAGCATATCCTATTAAAATATTCCAAGACCGTAAAATTAAGCAGGACTATGTTGTATTTGAAGAAGAAACACTGCATATATATGTGAAGCAGCTTGACGATGAAAAGAGTAAACAAGCATTAAGACGTTTTTATTATCAGCAGTGTAAGGACTTAGTACAAAAAAGTATCTCTGTTTATCAAGGCAACTTTAAAACAAAACCCCGTTCTGTACGGATATCAGATAGTAAAACGAACTGGGGTACATGTGATTCCAATTTGCAATTAACCTTCAATTGGAGACTGGCAATGGCACCACGTGAGGTCATTGACTATGTAGTTGTACATGAGATGTGTCACATGGTCCATTTAAACCACGACCGCTCGTTTTGGCGTCTTGTTGGGAAAATAATGCCTGATTATAAGGAAAAAGAAAATTGGCTAAGCTTTTCAAACTGGAAAATGACTGTTTAGAATACAGGGCTGGAAACAATTCATTGAGCTCTCACGATTGTGAGAGCTCTTTTTTACGTATTTTAGAATTGTTGTAAAGCAATTGCACCAAAAATGTATATAACTTGGTTAGCATTCAAACAATAATAGTTGCCATATTTAAGTTATAGGTGGGATTGATATGTATATCTTATGGAGTACAGTAGGTTTGCTTGTTATCATGCTCTTTTTTATGCCGAAGCAATTAACATGGCGAGAAAATGTCATTGTTGTGCCGATTGTAAGCTATTGTGCTTGGCTTGCTCATTTCTTCATTGCTGTGAAGCTTGATTATGTAGATTTTGGCCCATCCAAGGAGGTAGAATTTACGGATTTCGCTCTCGTTTCATTAGTTCCTCCGTTGCTAACAGTATTATATTTAAACTTTCAAAAAAATAATCATTATCTTCTCTATGTAATCATTTGGACAGCCATCTCTTTTTTGATTGAGTATCTTTTGCATAAAGCAGGATTCATGAAGCATTTCGAGTGGAAGCTTTGGTACTCTATCCCTGTATATTTTATATCTTATCTAGGTTTGTATTGGTTTTATCGGAAGGTGATCAAATGCCCTCCAGAAAACGGCTAAACTAAAGCAATCCCAAAACTCTCCCACCATCAGGAGAGTTTTGTTAATGCCTCAAGAAAAACTATATTTATTAAGCAGCACCCACACCAATTCTCCTCTCGTTGTACTGTTCGTTTTTGTGAAAATCGATTTTAAATGGTCCTGTACTGTATGTGGCGAAATATATAATGCTGCTGCAATCTCTTTAGTGGTATTTCCGAGAAATATATAGTTTACTAGCTGTTTTTCCCGGTCTGACAGTCTGTATAGGGAAGCTGTATTATGTAAAATTTCTTGTGGTGCTGTTTTTTGGCAGGTGACGGCAAAGTGCTGGTCCTGTGATTGCATTAAAGTCGCATGGATTGTGAAAAATTCTCCTGCAGAGGGGTGAATACAAATTTTTGCTTCTGTCTGCACTAGATCATTCGCCTTTGCTTTTGTACATACTGCCCTAACCGGCCGCGGTAAAATGGTGCTGTCTATCTGTTCTAGCTTACGCAGAAAGTCAAGCAAGCTCTGCCCGCCTTTATTGGCTGCGGTTATTTGCATATCTTCATTAAGCAGTATCACACTTTTATCCCAATCTGCTGTATTGCCTGGTGGCAATGGAGCAGCAAAAAAGTCATACAGCTTTATGGAGATCGGCTGCAACAACGAAATTATCTCGTCCATATCTTTTTGGGTAAACATCTGCTGTTTATTAGAACGAAACAATGTCAAAAATCCGCAGCATTTTCCTTTATACATAACAGCTGCACGCAGCTCATCTGAAAAACCAGCAGGCTGAAGAATTTCTTTACTGCGGGTACTCAACGCAAGATTTCCATTTGTAGAGTGACTTAAAACACCAACTGGAACAGGAAGCTTTATGAGATTTTCAAACCGGTTAAAGTCCTTCTGTAAATATTCATTTTCAAATAAAAGAGGATGTATTTTTTCAATCCGAGCATCCGTGAAGGCACCTGTTGATAGAAGTGTTAATGAGTCGACTGTCGTAAAACACCCTGCCTCATAACAAATAGACTTTTTTATATGTATTAAACAGTTATTCAAAAAATCAGTTATAAACGCTGTGTCTTTCTTCAATTTTTGTTCGCCTCTTTCCAGGGTGATAACTATCCCATAAATATGGGATTTTGCTTGTTATAATTTTTAAATAGAATGATAATGATTATTAATATCATTAATTTAATGATAACAAATGGGAATTACAATTGCATTCATTAAAAAAGGAGGCATTCATATGCCGGAAAGCAAACGAGCGAAGAGCTGGGAGGATCCTAGTGTTAATTCCTATGCTACAACAATAAGGAAAAAGATTGCAGGTTACCCACTATTATATGAGCTGACAGGGAACTAGATGGAAGGTTTTTTAATTGGTGACAGTAATCATACAGTATTAATTGTCGGAGCTGGCGGCGGGCAAGAACTCGTCACATTCAGCAATAATTCGCTCTGGTCATATGTGGCTGTCGATTCCTCAGAGGAGATGCTTAAACTTGCGAAAAGCAGAACAAAGAATATAGCAGATCGAATCTGTTTTCACCACTCAGAATGGGATATGTTTTCTACCGAAAAACAATTTGATGGAGCTACATGCCTGCTTGTTCTTCATTTTATAAAAGGGTTAGAAAATAAACGGAAATTTCTGTTGAATATTGCTAAACACCTTAAACCAGGTGCACCGCTTTTACTTGCTGCCATTCAAGGAGAACAGGTCAGTGAATTTTTCGAAATGCAAATGGCGGGTTGGAGAAATTATATGATCTCAAACGGCATATCACCTGAAGAGTTCGCAGAATTTGCTGCAACAATTGGGCAGGGAACAGAGGTTAATAGTGACGAAGAATGGAAAGAATTATTGTATGACTGCGGCTTTACTAATGTCAGCTGTTATTTTGGATCATTTCTTATTAGAGGCTTCATCTGCACAAGAGATAAGGCTCAAGCTACTTAAGAACCAATAAGGGGGTATATTATTCGGCTTCCCCCCTCATTAATTTCCTAAAGATAGCAATATTGATTAGTTGAAAAATCAACAGCAGCGGATAAGCAGCGGCAGAATACCAATAGTTCCAGCCATTATGATAAAAGTAACCTGATTTAACGGAGGCAAACTCATAAATTATACAGAAAATAATCCAATAAATTACATATAAGGATTTATGAAGCACTGATTTTTTATATGGGAAAAAATTTACAAATAATATTCCGGATGCAGGAAAGAGAATGATGATTGGCAAGTACCCGGCAAATTGAATGCCTGGGGAAAAATAGCCATATAGATGGAGCTTAAGATCAAGCAGTACGTCAACAAAAAATCCAATAAACATGGAATATAGGATAACGGCATATTGCTCTGCTTGTGAAATTCTCTTCGGAATTATCCAAGCGATAACAATAAATAGGAGGCAGGAGATAATTAAAAAGGTCATAATACGCATCAGTTCCTTTAGTGTAATAATCCATAAAAAATATCGTTATCCTTTTCTTTCCTTTTCTACAACAAAACGATGAAAGAAATAGTTGCATCCTGCGACAGACAGACTTAAGCAGAAGAGCTGCAGCCTCTTAAGGTTGACCAGCTTATAGATTTTGAACTTTTCAGCGAGTGTACTTAATGGGTAGGCAAACAGAAAATCGGCAAAAATATTCGAGATAATATAAAGCCAAACTTTTTCATATGTAAGTTTAAAAATCCATAAATTTAAGGTGAAAAAAAGGCCGAATACAAAGGTGATGTCTGTAGAGAGTCCTGGAATAATCGGTTTTTTTACTTTCCACCATGTGTAGCTTTTAGAAAGCTCACTGATTAAAGTAATTAGAAGTGAACTAAAAATGCCTGTAGGTAAAAAGCGTCTAAAGGATTTCGCGCCAAATAGTAAAAAAGTGAACCATGGTCCAATCAGCAGCACATACATTTTCCAGTTTCTCATCTTTTTTCCTCCTAAAAATTATCAACATCAAATATAGTATTTCCGTCCTAACCGCATTTAATTAGTTCAAAATAATGCCATAAAATGGTACGATAATAGGGAGAAAAATGTCCGCAAACAAGAAAAGGTAGTGATAGCTTGAAAAATCTGCTGAACAATGAAAATTTTGAATGGCTGAAATCTGCCTTTATAGCGATTATTGCAGTGCTTGTCATTCGCCTATTTATTTTTGTCCCAATCATTGTGGACGGTGAATCAATGGAATCTTCGTTAGATAATGGCGACAGAATGATTGTTACAAAGGTAGGGAAGATTCAAAGATTTGATATTGTCGTGTTCCACGCTAATGAAAAGGAGGATTATATCAAGAGGGTAATCGGCTTGCCGGGCGACAAGATAGAATATAAGGATGATACACTCTACATAAATGGCGAGGCTTATGAAGAGCCTTACTTGGATAAAAACAAGCAGGAATTACGGCAATTATTCGGAAGCGGGGCATTGTTAACAGAAAACTTTACATTAAAGAGCCTGCTAGGGTTGGACCGAGTTCCGAAGGACTCCCTGTTTGTGCTCGGTGATAACAGAAGAAACAGCAAGGACAGCCGTTATATCGGAGTAATCCCGACAAGCAAAGTAGTTGGGACGACAAATATTATTTATTGGCCAATCAAGAATATTCATCTCGTAGACTAACAAAAAAGTGAAAAGGGGAATAAATGTTGGGAAACGATTTTTACTGTGAGGAAGTTCTGAGTAATAAGACAAAGGTGAAAAAAATAATCGAAACAGATAATGTTTTAGCTTATTATCACACTAAACCATTTTATCCGGTACATATCGTGGCCATACCAAAAAAGCATATTTCGTCGCTATTGACACTTGAGGAAAGTGATCAAAAACTGCTGCTTGAGCTTTTAGGTGTCATTCAAAAGCTTGCAGCGAGTGTGACGGAGGAATATGGTGCATGTCGTGTAATTACAAATTTAGGAAATTATCAGGATTCCAAACATCTTCATTGGCATATAGTATTTGGCAATCCTCTAACGAATCAGTAAAAGGAGCGCATAATGTTACGAGCAATCATTTTTGACATGGATGGTACGTTATTTCAAACAAATTCTATTTTAGAATTGGCCTTAGAAGATGCTTTTAAACGTTTAAGGGATCAACAGCTATGGAATAGTGCCACACCAATTGAAAAATACAGAGAAATTATGGGGGTGCCGCTTCCGCAAGTATGGGAAACTTTACTGCCCTTACACAGCCAAGAGGTACGTGCGGCAATAGATGCTTATTTTTTAGAAAGATTAATAGAAAATATCAACAATGGCAAAGGAGCATTATATCCTCACACACAAGCAGTGCTTGCAGAATTAAAAAACAGGAACTTTGCAATTTTTATTGCCAGCAATGGCCTGCCTGCCTATTTAAAAGCAATTGTCGAGTATTACGAGTTAGATAAATGGGTAACCGAAACCTTTAGCATTGCTCAAATACATTCACTAAATAAAGCCGATTTAGTAAGAGCTGTCATCCAGAAATATGAGATAGCGTCTGGCGCTGTTGTCGGTGACCGCTTGTCAGATATTCAAGCAGCGAGTCGAAATGGCTTCCTTTCGGTCGGATGTCATTTTGATTTTGCTAAACTAGAGGAGTTATCCGAGGCAGATATAGTAATAGATGACTTGCGTGATTTGCCTGCAATTTTTACTAAGTCGATAAAGTGACTCTTTCAAACTATTTGAAAGGGTCTTTTTTTGTTTATACATATATGGAGAGGCTTATGGGAATTATAGGTACATCGGTAATGGGAAAGAGGCTGCTGCTGTTATGTTAACGGAAAAAGTTTCGCTCACACAATTATTTACATTAATATTAGGCTTTAATCTAGGAAGCTCCCTTGTTTTTGGTATAGGCCTTGAGGCGAGGGAAGACAGCTGGCTTGTTATTTTATTTTCTACATTTATCGGCGTTATTATTGCCTATTTATATTATCATATGATTATGTTACAGCCGAACAAGAACTTATATCAAATCCTGGAGTTCTGCTTTAACAGACCAGTTGCAATCATAATAGGTTTTATTTATGCTGTCTATTTTTTTTATATTGCAGCAAGGATTGTCAGAGACTTTAGTGTGTTGACTTCTGCTGCTATCTTGCCGTTAACACCAATAGAATTCATCGCGTTAACCTTTACGCTTCTGCTCGGTTATATTTTATATCTTGGAATAGAAGTGCTCGGTCGAACAACGGAGGTGCTGACACCATACTCTATCGTTTTTTTACTATTGCTGACGATTTTTTTGTATGGTAGCAGAAGTCTCACCCTTGAAAACATTCAGCCTGTATTAGGGAGAGGGATTGGACCATTTGTAAAAAGCATGTTTCCATACGAAGTAGCAAGGCCATATGGAGAAATGATTATTTTTATGTGCATTCTGCCTTTAGTAGGGAATATACACAAAAGCAGAATCATCTACTTATTTTCCATTATTTTTTCAGGGCTGTTTTTAACATTAACTAGTTTGCTGATAACAGCATCCCTTGGAAGCAGGATTGCCTTAAGAGCAAACTTCCCCCTCTTATCTGCAACCCGTCTTGTATCAAATGGGGAATTTATTGAAAGAATGGATGTTATTACAGTGTTTATGATCATGCTTTTGATTGTTGGTAAAAAGCTCGGTGTTTATATACGGAGGACTAAAAGGGCTGGAATATATATTTCGGCTTCCCTATCGCTTTTTTGTTATGCCCGTTATTTTTATCGTTTCTATGTTTTCCATATTCATCAGCAGATATTTCGCTGACCATGTATACGAAGGTCTTCATGTTATTCATTATCTTTTAAGTATGCCGCTGCAATTTATGCTTTCACTTTTTTTATATTTAATTATTTTGGTAAAAACGGCAGTCAAACAACGAGGGATTGCGAAGTAAAAATATGGATAAGTTTTGCATGGCGGAAAAACAATTACGCAAAGTGAATTTTTTAATTTTTGTGCAAGAAGATTGCTCTAGACCCACCCGAAATATGCTTGTTATCATATGATTATTATTAAGTAGGGAGAGATTTCATGGAGGAGCAAAAATTTAAGGACTTAAAATTAGGAGAACGAGGAGCATTAATCAGTATTGCTGCCTATATTTTCCTTTCGATTATAAAGCTGTCGGTAGGTTTTATGACGGATTCACAAGCATTGCGGGCAGATGGTCTGAATAACGCAACAGATATTATTGCTTCGGTTGCAGTCCTAATAGGATTAAGACTATCACAAAAGCCTGCAGATAAGAATCATCGCTATGGTCATTGGAAAAGCGAAGGCATCTCTTCTATGGTAGCTTCATTCATTATGATGGTTGTCGGCATTGAGGTGTTAATTGATTCTGTTTCTTCCTTCATGCACAAGGATAGTCAGTCACCTGATATGATGGCAGGGTTTGTCGGTTTATTTGCTGCAGCAGTAATGTATGGTGTATATCGCTACAATAGCACTTTGGCTAAGAAAATTAACAGCAGTGCTGTTATGTCTGCGGCAAAGGATAATATTTCAGATGCGTGGGTAAGTATCGGTACGGCTGTCGGCATATTCGGGTCACAGTTGAACATGCCGTGGCTTGATTCTGTTACTGCACTGGTTGTCGGAATGCTGATCTGTAAAACAGCTATTGAGATATTCAGGCAAGCATCCCATGAGCTGTCAGACGGCTTTGATGTGGACAGGCTGCAAAAGTTAAAGAATGCTATTTTGATTATGGAAGGGGTAAAGGGCATTAAAGAAATAAAAGGGAGAAACTACGGCAATAACGAAGTGGTCGATGTTTCTATTCTCGTTGATTCTACATTGGATATTAAAAAAGCCCATGGGATAGCTGATGATGTGGAGGCAGAGCTGCAGCGTGAATACGGAGTTTACCAAGTGCATGTCCATGTAGAGCCCCAATAAAAAAGCAAGCTTTTTAAGGCTTTGCTTTTTTATTTTGTTTGTTTAAGGCTCTTTGGGCTTGAATAAATTTTTTCATTTCCTTTTTTTCCTTTTTTGACAAGCCATTCAATCGTTTTTGCAAAAGCTCTTTAGCAAACTGATACAGTTCCATATCAAGCTTATTAAAGTCTTCTATCAGCTTGATCGTTTCCTTCGGGACATCTGCCCGTCTAAGCTTTTTCTTTGTAATATTGACCTTGTTATAATGAATGTCGTTCCAATTATACACAGCTTTAAGTAAATATAAGGATTCATCGAATCTTTCCGTTATCCCCACAGCATCAAATGACTCTAATCTTTCTTTGGCTAAGTTAAGATCATATTGGACAGGATATCCGCATAAAAGCAGTGTCTGACAGTTATTAGCTTCTGGTTCTGTCCTCACAAACTCCTCTAACGTCATATCTTTTAATCTTTCATAGCCTGGATAGTTTCTCAAATAAGAATACAGGGATAAAACCCGATCGACAGGATGGCGAAGCATAGTGAAGTAGTGGTGCTGCTTTTGAAAATGCTCATGAACTCCATACAAATGATGGCCGGCAAATGCATTAATATCGTTTTTTTGCCGTTCTGTCAGCTGATCCAATGGAATAACTTCATTTTGAAAAAGCTCATGATCATAAATTTCCTCCACCGAAAATTGCCGTTTGAAAATAGTATTAAGAGTGGACCCGCCTGTTTTAGGTATGTGGAGAAAAATAATCAAGTCTTGTTCTGTCATTACAAACATCTCCTTTTTATTAGTAAATGAAATTTATAAAAAAAAGGGAATGGCGCAAGCATCATCAGCTAAAAAAGGGCGAAGCTTTTAACATGTATCTATTAGCAAACATTCATAATTCCTTGGAGTTCAGGTGACAATATGGAAAAAGCAGTTGGAGGTTATGATGGCATTTGCAATTTATTTTTTTATAGGGTGGCTGACCATTATTTGTTTTTTTGTTCAAAAGAAGAAGTACAGCATTGTAGAAAATACGGTTTTAATTTTAAGTGTTTTAATTATAAATCTTAATTGGACTTGGCTTGTTTATGAGGAGTTTGAGTTGATTACCTATTCTCGTGAACCGTGGGATTTTGTTGCTTATTTGATTAAGAGAAGCATTGTTATTCCGGTGATTGTGTTAATTTGTTTGAATTTTGGTCGCAAACAATCTTCCCTAGTGAAAAAGCTAATGCATATCCTCGTGTCATCATTAGTGATATTAGGTATAACAATTATCAGTCATTTATTAAAGGTCACTACAGTCAAACACTGGTCGATATTTTATGATTTGGTTTACTATCTTCTTCTCCATCTTGTAGTGTTAGGGATTCATAAATGGTATCAAACATATATGGTGGATAAAGAGAAAGAGGTGCTGACAAAATGATTTGGATTGGAAAATTTGATATTAATGAGATATCCTTATTGCTCTTGACGGTTGCCGCCTATTTGTTCGTTATGTTCACACCGAAAAAGCTGAGCAGGGAAATAACCTGTATGAGTATATTATGGGGTATAACTACGGGAATATTATATGACTTTACAATAGGGGGAGGATTACTCGATTTATATCGGGAAAATGATACGAACCACTACGAGCTTTTTGACCTGTTTTATTATGCTTTATATGGACCTTTTGGCTATGCCTTTATATATTTTTACGAAGTATTAAAAATACGTAAAAAAACGTTTGCGTTTTATGTAGGAGGATGGGCTCTATTTGGGGTTATTGCACAATGGCTTTTCACCTTGTTGCATATCATCACCTATCAGAATAATTACAGCTTGCCTTATTCCTTCCCGATATTTTTGTTAACCCAGACGATTACTGGGTTGTTTTATCACTATGTTACAACAGTCTACCCTAGCGGAGATTCCGTCCAATAAGAGCGAATGTAGGAGGATTAATAGGACTAAACTATTATTCCAAGTAAATCAATCAGAATACCCTAAAAAATGATTGACAACGACTTTTAGATGCTGTTAACATAGGTTTAACAGATATTTGTAAATATTTTAAAGGAATCGACTAGATCACTAGAGATTCAGCGAAATACATGTCAAGCAGACTTGTATTTTGTTGGTCTCTTTTTTTATCAACTTAAATTACATAATACTTATACAGGAGGATGGCCATGAGATTTAGCTACATACACCATCTGGAATGCCCAAAATGCAGTAAATATTATTCTGCCGAAGAAATACAGCAATTATGTAGCTGTGGTTCCCCACTACTCGCTCGATATGAATTGGATAAATTAAAACATGACTTATCGAAAGAGGATTTGCAAGGCAGGGAAAACACTTTATGGAGATATCATGAGGTGCTTCCAGTATTGAACCAAGAGAATGTAAAAACTTTAGGCGAAGGGATGACACCGCTGCTTCCATTAGAAAGGGCAGGAGCAGAGTTAGGCTTTCAGCATCTTTATTTAAAGGATGAAGGACTTGTTCCAACAGGTTCATTCAAAGCAAGAGGCGCTGCAGTCGGTGTTTCAAAAGCTTCAGAGCTTGGGGTGAGGGAGCTTGCGATGCCTACAAATGGGAATGCAGGTGCTGCATGGTCCCTTTATTCTGCAAAAGCGGGAATTCGCGCACATATCGTCATGCCTCTTGATGCTCCAGAAATTACGCGCAAAGAAGTGAGCGTTTCTGGAGGAGAGCTATATTTAGTTGATGGTGTTATAAGTGATGCAGGCAAAATCACGGCACAGCTGGTAAAGGATAATGGCTATTTTGATGCATCAACCTTGAAGGAACCATATCGGATTGAAGGGAAAAAGACGATGGGCTATGAAATTGCTGAGCAATTTGGCTGGGAACTACCAGATGTCATTCTCTATCCAACTGGAGGCGGTGTCGGTTTAATTGGTATTTACAAGGCATTTCTGGAAATGCAAGAGCTTGGCTGGATCAGCGGTCGACTTCCCCGTTTAGTCGCTGTACAAGCAGAAGGCTGTGCGCCTATTGTCAAAGCGTATTTAGAGGGGGAAGAAGAGTCTGATTTTTGGGAGAATTCAGAAACGAAAGCATTTGGAATTAATGTACCGAAAGCTTTAGGAGATTTTTTGGTTTTAAAGGCGATATATGAGACAAATGGCTGTGCAGTGGCAGTATCCGAAGAAGAATTAACGAAAGCTCAGCAGCTTGTCGCAAAGTCAGAAGGTCAGTTTATATGTCCAGAGGGTGCCGCAACAATTGCAGCAGCTGATAAACTTCGGGAAGCAGGCTGGCTTGGCAAGGAAGAAAAAGTCGTTTGTTTAAATACAGGAGTTGGTATTAAGTATCCAGATACAGTGGAATATACCGCAAAATATATAGAAAAAATTCGTCCATAATTTTTTTGTGATTTAATACCCAGTAAAGAGATTAAAATAATTAGTATTTAAAGAGATTACTAAGGAGCGATGAAAAATGTCTGGAAAATTAAGAGAGTTGGTAGACAGAAGAAAAAGTTATTTAATCCATTCCTTGATAGCTGCAGGCATTTATAAAAAAGAGGGACAGCATCTGTTTGAATGGACACTAACAGATCTGGAAAAGGAATATTCACGCATAAAGAATACAAAAGAATAAGCAAGGTGCTGATCAGACAACTGAAGGCCGCTTCCCAATATTGGAGTAAGCGGCTTTTTTAAATTTATATAGGGGGTTATTTAAATGGCCGAAGTAACTTACGAAAATGAAAAATATATCATCTCCATATTAAAGGAAATTGAGTATGGTTCTGTCACCATTACCCTTCATGCCGGGAGAATAGCACAAATTGAGAGAGAAGAAAAAATCCGTATACAAACAGACACAAAAAAATAAAAGATGCTCTTGCTACCGGACCACCGGAGAAGACACGGTTGCTGATTTTTTTGCTTCGTGTCTTTTTTTTATCCATATTCCAATCGTAAATAGGAAGATTGAAAGGAGAGGAGAAGTTTATGACATTATTAGCAATCAATCAATTAAATAAAAAATTCAGCTCGAAAAATGGTGATACACATGCATTAAAGGATATTGACTTAGCAGTAGAAAAAGGTGAACTGATTACCATTATCGGCCCGAGCGGCTGCGGGAAAAGCACCTTGCTGAAAATCATAGCAGGCCTTGATACGGAAGTGTCCGGCTCTGTATCGATTGAGGGGGTGGAAGTAACCGGGCCCAGCGCCGATAAGGGCTTTATCTTCCAAGAACCACGCCTCTTTCCTTGGCACACGGTAGAAAAAAATATCGCCGCAAACTTCTCCCTAAAAAACAAAAAAGTTCAAGAAAAGGTCGCAGAGCTGATTAAGCTCGTTAAGCTTGACGGCTTTGCAAAATCATACCCAAGGGAGCTATCAGGAGGAATGGCACAAAGAGCAGCAATTGCAAGAGCTCTGCTCCGCAATCCGAAAGTCTTGCTATTAGATGAACCATTCGGTGCGTTAGACGCATTCACAAGGACACATATGCAGGATGCTTTGTTGAATATCTGGCAAGTAAACAAAACGACCATGCTGCTAGTAACACATGATTTAGATGAAGCCATCTATTTAGGAGGCAAAGTTGTCATTATGAATGCAAGACCAGGATCGATACAAAAGGTTGTAGATATTCAACTTCCGTACCCGCGGAAGAAAGCGGATAATGCATTTCAAGCATACCGTCAAGCGATTTTGCAGGAGTTTGAGAAATCAGAGCATGCAGTGATGGGAGGGAGGTCACATTGAGTAATAATAGTGAACTGTTATACGGAGACTCAGTTGTAAAAGCTAAGCGTAAAAAAAAGATAAAAGGAAAACAGCTGCCTTCTAAAACGGTTATTTTTTTGCGGGGAATGATTTTCCCTGTTCTATTAATAGCAGTATGGGAAGCAGCGGGAATATATGGGTTTGTATCAGAGACACTGCTTCCAAGACCGAGTGAGATTTTCATGGCTTTCATTGATTTATGGACAACAGGGAATTTGCTCTACCATTTCCAAGTCAGTTTTCTTAGGGCAATCGGAGGGTTTATAATTGGAGGTTCTCTTGGTCTATTAGCTGGATTAGCTGTTGGATTTTCTAGCAAAATAGAGCATACCCTTGACCCGACTATGCAGATGCTACGCACAATTCCGACATTAGCTGTCATACCGCTATTTATCCTATGGTTTGGTTTTGGAGAGGTTTCAAAGGTTCTTTTGATTGCCAAAGGTGCTTTCTTTCCGCTATATGTGAATGCTTTTTTAGGCATACGCAGTGTTGATGGGAAAATGTATGAGGTTGCGAAAGTTTTACAGTACAGCAAATGGAAACAAATAACTAACTTAATTATCCCATCAGCACTTCCTAATATTCTGCTCGGCCTGCGTCTTGCCTTAGGAGCAGCCTGGCTTGCGTTAGTGGCAGCAGAGCTGATGGGATCATCTGAAGGTATCGGCTATTTAATTACAGATGCGCGGCAATTTTCACAAACAACAGTCGTTTTTGTAGGAATTATTATCTTTGCAGTGTTTGGGAAGGCTTCAGATTCGTTTATAAGGATATTTGAAAGAAGATTGTTGAAATGGCAGGACAGCTTTAAAGGCTAATGAACAAAGGGAGTGAAATCAAATGACATACCGTACAAAAGGGGAAAAAATGCGCTTAAACTTGTTTTTAACAAGCATGGGTCATCATGAAGGAGCTTGGAGGCATCCAGCCTCTGCAGTAGAAAGTGTGCAGGATTTCAGGCTTTATCAAGAAATTGCTGCTAAAGCAGAAAGGGCAAAATTTGATTCTATCTTTATGGCAAACAGGTACTCTGTTTCGACTAAAGCAGTTACATACGGAGAACTCGGTGGAGGGGGGATGGAACCGCTCATCCTCTTGTCCGCGCTGGCAGCTGTTACGAAGGAAATCGGCTTAATTGGAACAGTATCAACCTCCTTTACAGAGCCTTTCAATGTTGCCAGAAGTTTTTCCTCCCTTGATCATTTGAGTAAAGGAAGAGCAGGCTGGAATGTTATCACGTCTGGAACAGATGAAGAAGCGAAAAACTTTAATTTAGAAGAAATACCAGATCATGAACAGAGGTATGTGCGGGCACAGGAATTTTTAGAAGTGACCAATAAGCTTTGGGACAGCTGGGAAGCAGATGCACTTGTCAAGGATAAGGCAACAGGGGTTTATGCGTTAAGCGAAAAAGTCCATGAAATTAACCATAAAGGTAGCTATTTTTCTGTTAAAGGCCCATTAAACAGCCCAAGATCACCGCAAGGCAAGCCAGTAATTGTTCAAGCTGGCTCCTCTAAAGACGGCATTGACTTTGCGGCACAATATGCAGAAATCGTTTTTACAGCACAGCAAACACTGGAAGACGCACAAATCTTCTATAAAAAACTAAAGTCCAGAGTTCAAGATTTTGGACGTGATCCAAGCAAGGTCATTGTTCTTCCGGGAATTTGCCCTGTTATCGCAAATACGGATGAAGAAGCAAAAGCAAAAGAGACAGAGCTGCATAAGCTTACAAATCCAGCGTACAGTTTGCTTCAGCTGTCCAACAGAGTCGGGTTTGATTTGACTTCTTACCCGTTAGACGGTCCTTTCCCAGAACTGCCTGATATAAAAGAAATAAAGGGGCATCAGAGCAGAACAAAACTAATCAGCGACCTAGCTAAAAAAGAAAATCTCACATTAAGACAGCTGCTGCTCCGCTTAGCCGGCGGTCGCGGGCATTTCACTATTGCCGGAACACCAGAAAGAATTGCAGACGAACTGCAGGTCTGGTTTGAAAATGGTGCTGCTGACGGTTTTAACATCATGCCCCAGCAGATGAGTGAAGGCTTGACGGAGTTTATCGAGTCCGTTATCCCGGAACTACAAAACAGAGGCTTGTTTAAAACAGAATACACTGACGGCACGCTTCGAGATAAACTGGGCATATAAGAAGACACCTCTCATAAAAAGAGAGGTGTCTTTCATTAGCTTGATAGAATGTAAGAGACAAGCATTCAGAAGGAAATCTATTAGCTTATTCGTATTCTTTTAAAACTTTTTCAATGTAACGGTTATTAACAACCTCTGCCACATCCAATTTTTTTGTCAATCCACCTTGCTCCAAAAGCAAATCAGCAGTTATTTGTTGTTCCTTGATAATGTCAGCGCTAATAGGTGTGTTTTCAGGAACAGAATTTTCAAGGACTCTGCTGATTATTTCTTCGTCCGTATTCTTTAAGTCTGCATAAATTTTAATTGCTTCTTCTTTATGTTCATTTTGCCATCTAGTTGCTTTTTCCGTAACTTTTAAGTACAGCTCAACAAGCTCAGGGTGTTCTTTTGCAAATTCAGATCGAACAATTTGGAAGCCTGGGCTGTAGCTGCCGATATCTTTTCCTGTTGCGATTACTTTCGCCTTCTTGTTAATCACCTGAATGGACTGATAAGGTTCCCAGATGGCCCATGCATCAACAGAACCAGTTTCAAATGCAGGCTGAGCTTCATCTGGCTGAAGCTGGATAATTTCCAGTTCAGATGGTTTAATGCCTTCTTTTTCAAGCAGTCTGTATAAAAGACCATATGCACTGCTGCCTTTAGCAACAGCAATTTTTTTGCCTTTCAAATCATCTGCTGTTTTAATCGGGCTGTCTTTGGGAACGATAATGGCATCACCAAGCTCCCCGGTGCTTGCTGTTGCGATTTCCTCGAATTTTATTCCCCCGCCTTGGCCAGCTAAAACGGGGATATTGCCGACACGGCCAAAGTCAAGGCGGTTAGAAGCAATTGCTTCAAAGTAAGAAGGCCCGCTCTGAAATTCTACCCAGTTAACTTTAGCACCAGCCTTTTCAAACTCACTTTCAAACCAGCCTTTCTCTTTCGCAAGCAGAATTGGCCAAATGCTTTGCTGTACCCCGATATTTACAGTTAGTTCGCCAGCCTTTTCGTCAGACGAACTGTTTGATGCAGAGGGCGCACCGCAGGCGGCACTCACAAAGATTAACAGTAAAACAGATAGTAAGAAACTTGCTTTCTTAAAATAAACCATTATGTATCCTCCCATACGATTTTTATAAACAAACAAATCAGAGCCTATACAGTTCTCACCACCTTTCAAGCTGAAAATAAAAAGGCCCTAAGTATAGCAAACACTATACATTAGGGCCTTCAGGCTGACTGATCGGCATATTCATTTAGATTAGCAGATTATATTTATATCCAATTATTCTTACTTGTTAGGTTGGTTTTCGAGTAAAAAATTATCTTTGCTTTTTCCACTTAATAGAGCCTGTTCCATCATGAGGATGCACTGCTGCCATACACTCATGGTATCTTTTATTCAGTTCAGGAAGAGAAAAGCTATTTAAGGCATCAAACGAGTAATTGCCATACACTGCTAATTTTTGAATCATTAATCTTCTTTTTGCATCATTAAGATTTACCATGGTATTCCCTCCTATGGATATTCTATATCAATATGTGTCTATTACTGTATAACTCTGATTTTGTTTGTTCGTATTATCATATATTCATTATACAACAAAAAAATACACTAATCCAAGTGGTTTAGATGGATTTTAATAAAAATAATAAAAAAATCTAAGTTCCTATATTAAAAACAAGCAGGGGAAGCGGGGGATTAAGCGAACTTAATAAGTTAATAGCAGTATTTAGGAGGGAAACATGAGAAACGAACTTGCAGCAGCATTAAAGTGGAGAGAGGACGGGGAGTATTATAAATCAAGCGGTGTGCTGATGGAATTAGTCCAAAGCTATCCGGAGGATTCGTTTATCCTTTATCAATACGCCTGGAGTCTAGATTTATTAGGAGAAGAAAGGAAGGCAGTGTTATTTTATGAAAAAGCTATTCAGTTAGGACTTCCCGAAGCGGAATTGGAAGGAGCCTTATTGGGGCTTGGCAGCACATACCGAACATTAGGAGATTATGAGAAGGCAAGCGACATTTTTTCACAGGCAATTCAGAAGTATCCGGCCAACAGAGCACTCCAAGTGTTTTACGCGATGACTTTATACAATCTGGAGAATCACGCAAAGGCGATGGAGCTCCTGCTTACTGCCTTAGTGGAGACAACAATGGATGAAAGTATATTACAGTACAAGAAAGCAATTACCTTTTATTCAGATAAATTGAACGAATCGTGGAAGTAGGGATTTATTAGCTAACTTTTAAGAGGTGTTACTAATATATGAAACTATATGGAGACTTTACGGAAGAAGATTGGCTTCATGCTGTTGGCATCCAAAAACACCATGTTCCTGATGCTTTAATTGTTCATGGGGAATGGAATCATGCAGATAATATCAATAAGTGGAAGGGAATCTTGAGCCAGGAAATGCTTTTGCCAAAGTGGAATACAGTCATTGGGAGAAATAAGGCTGTCTTAACAGGATTTGCTAATGTATACGGAGGAGCAATGGCTGCAGCAGTTTCCCACCAGTTCGCAGCAATGGGCACTGACATATTTATCCAAACAGGCTATTTTGGCGGTTTGTCAGCTAAAGTCAACTATGGTGATATTTTGATAGTGACTGAGGCAAAAATGGACGATGGAGTTTCAGCTGCTTATTTGCCAGGCTGTGAAACGGTAACATCCGATGAGGAACTGGCAATGAGGGCCATTGAATTTTGCCAGAAAAAAAACTACAAGTATGTTACAGGCAGTGTTTTGTCTGTGAGCACTCCGTATTTAGAGACAGAAAAGATGGTTCAAGCCTGGTCAACAGCTGGGCATTTAGGTGTTGATATGGAGTCAGCCGTTACACTTGCTGTTGCGAACAAATTTAACAAAAAAGCAGTCAGTTTATTAAATTTATCGGACCATTTGCTTAAAGGTGATACTTTTTATTCCTATAGTAAGGAAAGGGAAGCAATAGAAGCGGAAATAGATGAAAGGATACGAGACATTGCCTTATATTTAGGGAGATCTTTTTAAGAAAAACGAAGAAGCTCATTAGTTAGCAGGCTTCTTCGCTGTTTCTGTCTTTTCTGACCCGTTCAGAAGAAAAACACCGCCAATAATAAGCACAATTCCGCACAGCATGACTGTGTTCATTAGCTCATCCCATAAAATGACGCCTATTATCGCAGTCGCAGCGGTCCCAACACCTGACCATATTGCATAGGCTAAGCTTAGCGGCAGTGTTTGGAGCGCTTTTGAAATGAAATAAAAGGCAAGTACATAGCCGATAATTACACCGACAGACGGGAGCATAACGGTAAAGCCTTCTGACAATTTAAGCATTGTAGTGGCAAATACTTCAGCTATAATCGAGATTTTTAAATAAATATATCCTTTCACAATGGAAGTCTCCTTTCAATTAATGAGCTCCGCCAAAATTCAATAAGATTACCCCGCCGATGACAAGTAAGAGGCCGATTACTTTTTTGCTGTTGAAGCTTTCTTTATAAAGTACGGCTCCAGCCACCGCCGTCAGTGCTGTGCCAACACCTGCCCAAATTGCATAGGCTGTTCCAATCGGCATGGTCTTTAATGTCAACGATAAAGCATAAAAGGCAATTCCATATCCTAAAGCGACACCAACAGACGGTAGCAGCCTTTTGAAGCCCTCTGTTGCTTTCAGCATCGAGCTTGCAAACACTTCACTTATAATGGAAACTACAAGTAGTAAATATGGATTCATTACACATCCTCCTTCCTTGTCATGAGTGTGAGCTGATCAAGCACTGCTGTTTGCATTTTTTTATCCAATGGAGCAACATGGAGCATTTGCGAGTAGTACAGTCCATCAAGGGCGAGACGGATAACTGAAGCTGTCACAGGAGAAATGCCGTCGTTTTCCAATTTTGTTAAAGCTCTTTGATAGCTGTTTGAAATACCTTCAGCTACATCCTTATCCAATAACGAGGAAGCCATCACTGCAACATTTAGCTCGGCACGGTTGTATAAATCATCCTTTGTCACTTCAATCATTGCCCTTGTCCACTTGCCTGTCTCAACGGGGTCTTTTTTTGCGTATTCCGTTAAAGCTGTATCCAAGTCTTCAAATATAGACAAAGCAATCCCCTTTATTAAAGCCTCTTTGCTCGAATAATGATACAAAAGACCGCCTTTGCTGATATTAGCTTGTTTGGCAACAGCATCCAGGGTTAAGGAGGTAATGCCGCTCTCATGAATAATTTGTTTCGCTGTATCAATAATAAGCCGGCGTTTAACATCAGCTTTTGAATCCATTGTAATGTCTCCTTCCTGTTTTTTTATTATTGTACCGTCTGGACGGTTTTTTGGTCAATAAAAGAATTTGTTGACACTGCTAAGAAAACCTTTTATGTTTTTCCATATATATCTATTCTTATAGGAGGGAAGGATATGAAAATACGGACATATAATGGCTGGATATTGGAAATAGATGTGGAAAAAACAAATAAATTTTACAAAACAGATATAGAGGTGTGTGATTGTCTCTATTGCTGTAATTATGCAGAGGCGGTCAAAAGTGCCGATGCTTCTGTCACCTCATTTTTTGCTGAGCTTGGCATCATACCAGAAAAACCGGCAGAAGTTTCAGAGTTTGCAATGGAAAACGCAGAGCTGCATCATTATATAGGCTTTTATCATATTGTCGGCAAGGTTTTGAAGGGCAACACATGTACAATGTCTGATTGGCAGGATCATCATACATACCAGCTCGGCCCTTTTGAGTTTTGTCTAGCACAGGAAGCAGAACAGGTACAAGCAAATTTTCCTGAGCCGATTCTTCAGCTGAATTTTGAAGTTTTTCTTCCATGGGTGTTAGAGGAATATCCAGATTGACTGGAAAAATACAAAAAAGTTTACAAATAATGTATAGTTTGAGATAGTGGATTAGCAGTTTAATGAATGTTTTTGGTGGTGTACGATGGTAAAAAATTATGTTTGGTTTAACTGGCTCATGCTTGCAGTGTTCGGATTATCTACCGTTTTAGCTATTTTTATTGTTTATTTTCATAATGGTCTTGCCTTTGCAGAAAATTTTATTTATGGATATATAGTATTTATTTTGCTGTATGCTTTGTACCTCGGTGGTAGTGCTTTAAAATATTGGAGAAAGGCAAATCGGACAGAAATTAAAAAGAGAATGCTAAAATTCCTCTCTTGGTTTGTTGTGCTTGCCATTATTTCTTTTTTTATTAATAATGTTCTCAAGCAAGATAATAACGGTGCATACTCTTATTTATTTATCCCGTTGGGCTGCTCATTCGGTATAGTATTTTTGGATGTTCTATTTATGAAGAATAAAGCAAAATAGGTAATTAGAAGTAGCATATCCTTGCAGACATTAGAAAACGGCATTATTATATAATTATAATTTAATGGAAATGGATGATTATAATGTCTAATGAAGAGTTGGAAGAAACAGCAGCCATTTTAAAGTTATTAGGTGATAAGACTAGGTTGTCCATAATCGGGATGCTGAATATCCATGATTGCTGTGTATGTGAATTTGTTGACATTTTTCAAATGTCTCAACCGGCAGTCAGTCAGCATTTAAGAAAGTTAAAGGATGCAGGACTTGTGAAGGAACAAAGACGAGGGCAATGGATGATATACTCTCTTGAACGCAATACGAAGTATTTTCCGATGATTGAAGATGTGCTCCGGTATATCCCTGACCAAACGGAAAGATTTACTTGGCTAGAGGAAAATGGTCTGAGAATTTCATGTGATGCATAACTTCATTAAAAAATATAGGTAGCGGGGCTCACAGCATATAGCAGAATTTGCAATTGTTATATGCGGTGAGTCTTTTTTATGAAAGAAGGGATGATATGAATAGCTTAGAGAGAATTCATGAAATAGATATAGTAAGAGGTTTTGCTGTTTTAGGGCTTGCTTTTGCGAATATTGTGCCGTTAAGCAGTCCCGTATTATATGACAGCTTTCCAAGCAGTCTTTGGACAGGACAAGTTGATTTATTAATACAACAATTATTATTTATTTTCGTACAAGGAAATTTTTATCCTTTATTTGCTCTTCTGTTCGGATTCAGTTTTATGCTGTTTATGGACAAGGCAGCGGCAAGGGGAAAAAATCCGTACATACTATTTTCCAGAAGGCAATTCGTTCTACTTTGCATTGGGGCAGTGCATGCTATTTTCATTTGGTACGGAGACATCCTAACCACCTATGCTCTGTTTGGCTTTTTGTTGCTGCCACTCTATAAGGCGTCTAGTAAGACAATTAGCATTCTGCTAATACTGTTATATTTGCCAAATATGTTGCTGCTTTTTTTATTTATTCATTTTCCGTATAATCCGGCTGAGTACTTTGATTACGATTACTTACTAACCGTTATTGAAAATTATCAGACAAGTGGAATCACAGCTTTTTTACAAAATTTTTATGATTGGCTGTCAACCTTTGAGTTTTTTTCTATTGTATATTTATTTCTAAGCATTTTTCCGATGTTTTTAATCGGGGTTTTACTAGCGAAAAATAAATCAACTATTATACATATAACGAAGAAGCATGTGTTTGTATGGATTTTGTTTGGAGGACTAGGGTTAGGCTTGAAAATATTGGCTGTGCTGCACCCTGATTACTTGCTGTTTATTCAAGCATCTGATGCATTTGGTAATCCGCTTATGTCATTGTTTTATGGGTTAAGTATTTTACTGTTTTTGCAGCTAAGCAAAATGAGTCTAATCTATTTCCGTTATGTTGGCAGATTGGCGATTACTAATTATTTAATGCAAAACATTATTGGGTTACTCATTTTTAGAATTTTTTCTTTGTATGCAACAATACCGCCGTCAAAGTTAATACTCATCTCTTTTGTACTTGCTGTCTGCCAAATTGGCTTAAGCTATCTTTGGTTACAACGTTTTAAACAAGGCCCAGTTGAATTTTTGTGGAGAAAGTTAACCTACTTTAAAATTTATTAAAATCTATAGGAAATTCGAATTTGTAGCATTGAATTACACAATAGTCGAAAAGTTTGATTTTTTGGATTTTTATTTAATATTTTACTAGTTTAGTTGCAAAACCATAGGAAATAAGTACAATGAAGTAGTTGATAAAAATTAGATTATAAAAGGAGTTGAATTTTTATGAGTAGTCATTATTGCAGTGAACCAGAGCCCGAGTCGACCAAGGGGGAAGTCAATAAGGAGTCATTCCTTCAAATATTGAATGCAAGTAAAATTCAACTTGTTTATGGCTAAGTTTTGGCTTCCTCATAATTTTTAGAGGAGGTTTTATCATGTTAAACATTTATCTTTCTAACGAAGAAGGAGTACTTAAAGAAACGAATACGATTACGAGCGGGTGCTGGATCAACATGGTTGCCCCAACGGAACAAGAGATACAGTTTATTGCCCAGAAGCTTGAACTACCGAATGGATTTTTGAAAGACTCTTTGGATGAGGGGGAGCGTTCAAGAATTGAAAAAGACGGTGAAGATATTTTGATCATTGTCAACGTTCCAAATGTTACGATGAATGAAAAAAAGAAACCGGAGTATGATACGATTCCATTAGGAATTATCATTGCGAAAAACTGTTTCGTCACCATTTGTTTACAGGATAATCCGATTTTTCAAGCTTTTTCTCAAGGGAAAGTCAAGGATTTCTTTACATATAAAAGAACGAGATTCGCTTTTCAAATCCTGTATTCTATGTCTAATGCGTATTTAAAGTATTTAAAACAAATCAGCAAAAAGATAGATACGATTGAAGGTCAACTTCTGCAGTCGATGCGAAACAAGGAGTTATTTTCTCTGCTGCATCTTCAGAAGAGCCTTGTTTATTTTACAACATCACTCAAAACAAATGATATTGTTATGCATAAAATGATGAAAAGCAGATTTTTAAAAATGTATGAAGACGATCAGGATCTCCTTGAGGATGTTATTATAGAGAACCAGCAAGCGATTGAGATGGCTGAAACACATGCATCTATTTTAAGCAGCATGATGGATGCATTTGCTTCCATTATTTCTAACAATGTAAGCATGGTAATGAAGTTCTTAACTTCCTTTACGATTGTTCTTTCCTTTCCGACAATGGTTGCGAGCTTTTATGGAATGAATGTAGACATTCCTTATCAAGAATATAAATATGCCTTTTTTGTCGCTATTTTAATTTCAACAATCTTATCTAGTATTACAGCGGTTGTTTTTTGGCGAAAGAGGTTCTTTTAAAGTAGACAGAGTGCATAATAAGATGCACTCTTTTTTATTTTATCCAATAAATTCAAGTAGAGTTACGGATATTTTTAAGGAGAGATTTTCTTACAAAACACATTGACTGAAAAATCTGAATATAATATACTCCAATTATCGGAAAATTTTTTTGCTTAAATATTTAAGTGTCACTTCAATTTTTTAAACGGATATGAAGTGGTAACAAAATATTTGATATTAGGTTAAAAGGGGAGTGGGGAGGAGAAAACATATGATTACCTCATCTAGGGCAGGCAGAGCAGATAAAAAAATGTGAAGATGGAGTGATATGGATAATGGAGACACAGCCAATACAAGTTCAGCCGGCAGTGACAAAAAAGATTGCCAGTAAAGCATTAATTGCTAGTTTAATAGGCAGTTCCATTGAATGGTTTGATTATTTTCTATATGGCACAGTTGCTTCCTTAGTATTTACAACCTTGTTTTTTCCAAATCATGATCCTGTTGTCGGATTGCTGTTATCTTATGTGTCCTTTGCATTGCCTTTTTTCATTCGACCTCTTGGAGGAATTATCTTTAGCCATATTGGTGATAGAGTCGGGCGAAAAACAACGCTAGTAATGACATTGTCGCTGATGGGCGGCGCAACAGTCTTAATCGGCTGTTTGCCAGATTATGATGCAATTGGTGTGTGGGCACCAATCCTGCTTATTACATTAAGATGTATTCAAGGCCTTGGCATTGGCGGGGAATGGGGCGGTGCTTTGCTGCTAGCAGTCGAGTATTCAAACAAAAACAGCCGCGGTTTTTTTGGAAGTATCCCGCAAATCGGCGTAACAATTGGGATGCTGTTAGGAACATTATCCATTACTATTTTGACTACTGTGTTAAGTGATGCTCAATTTATGTCATGGGGCTGGAGAATACCGTTTATTTTAAGCGCTTTATTAGTATTTCTAGGCCTTTGGATTAGAAAGGGGCTTGATGAAACACCTGCATTTAAAGAAGCTAAAGAAAGTGGAAACGTTGCAAAGGTGCCGATTATTGAGACAGTGCGCTATCACTGGAGAGCAGTGTTAATAGCTGTCGGCGCAAAAGTGGTGGAAACAGGACCATTTTATATTTTTGGAACCTTCATCATTGCCTATGCCACTGAATACCAAGGTTATGAGCGGACTGTTGCTTTGAATGCAGTTACAATCTCGGTCTTAGTTGCAACTGTCATGATTCCCTTGATGGGAAAATTATCAGACAAGGTAGGGAGAAAACCGCTCTACATTGGCGGAACGGTTGCGATTCTTCTTTATGCCTTTCCGTACTTCTATCTTGTATCCTTACAATCAGATTTCTTGCTGATTATAGCAACTGTTATTGGCCTTGGCATTCTGTGGGCACCAGTTACAGCTGTACTTGGCACGATGTTTACTGAAATATTCACTACAAATGTCCGTTATACAGGTGTCACACTAGGCTATCAGCTTGGAGCTGCACTTGCCGGCGGGACAGCACCGCTCATTGCAACAGCATTGTTAAGCGCATACAGTAATTCGTGGATTCCTGTTGCATTATATATTGTTGCTACAAGTGTCATATCTTTAATTGCCATTTACTTTGCGAAAGATAAAAGCAACGAAGAACTGGATTGATGGGGATGGGGGCTATAGATCTGCTCCCAGAAAAATTTTTTAAGGGGAGGTAAAAAGATGCTGATATTATCACAGAAGCAGATTCGCACCATTTATCCTATGGAAGATTGTTTAGAAGATGTGCGCAAAGCCTTTTTATATGATGCACAAGGAGAGACAATTACTCCTGTCAGGACAGCAGTGGAGCATGAAAAGGCAGGTGGAACTTCCCTTATAATGCCTTCATATTTAAAGCCGCTCGACTATGCAGCGGTTAAGGTTATCACAATTTTTCCGAATAACGAACAAGGCAATCCTGCCTTAAAAAGCGTCATTTTGTTAACTGAAACACAAACCGGCAAGCAAACAGCCCTTATGGATGCCAGTTTCTTAACTGTATTACGAACAGGTGCGGCAAGTGGTGTCGCAACAGACCATCTCGCAAGGAAGAATGCTAGGAGTGCTGCCATACTGGGTTGCGGAGCTCAAGCTCTCGGACAAGTACAAGCTGTGATGGCAGTTCGTAATCTAGAACAGCTGGTTTTGTATAACCGGACGACGGAAAAAGCAGTCGAGTTTGCTGAAGTAATCTCCTCCCTCTATCCAGACTGGAATGGTGAGATAAAGATTGCAAAAACAGGCAATGATGCGGTGAAAGAAGCAGACATTATTGTCTGTAGCACTAAATCGACTGAGCCGCTTTTTGATGGCAGCCATATACGGCCTGGCACACATATTAATGCAATCGGCGCCTTTAAGCCGCAGATGAGGGAAGTTGATTTAGTGACATTAAAACGCTGCAGCAAGATTGTTGTCGATACAATCGAAGGTGCTCGTGATGAAGCAGGAGACTTACTCATACCAGAAAAAGCAGGGCAGTGGAGCTTTGACATGCTTTACGGGGAATTAGGAGAGCTTGTAGCTGGCAGAAAGGCCGGCCGTACTTCGGAGGATGAAATCACTCTATATAAATCTGTCGGTGTTGCTTATTTAGATACTGCCGTTGCAGCTGCAGTCTTTATGAAGGCAGTTGAAAATGGGGTGGGTTACGAAGTTGCATTATAAAAAAATCCCCATCTTATGATGGAGATACTTTAAGTTACGCTTGAGCGCACATATAGTATTTTAACTAATTTATCCGTTCTGTTATACCAGTTATGAGGATTGGTAGATTCTACATGAAAGCTGTCTCCAGGATGAAGCTCGTATTCATCCTCCTCATAGAGGACGGTAAGTATTCCTTCTAGTACATACAGAAACTCCTGTCCTGAATGAGTGAATGTTGTTACTTTTTGATTGCGCGGCAACAATGTGACAATCATCGGTTCAAACACAGGGTTGTTTACATCACCTGTGATGCTTTCATAAATGAATTGGGACGCTTGAATGGTTACCGCATCTTTAACACTGCGATGAACAAATTTTTTCTCTTTGTTTTTATCTGTGAAAAAATAGCTTGGGCTGACATTAAGAGCTTCAGCAATTTTTGTGAGCGACTCAATCGTAATGGAAGACTTAGATCGTTCCACCTGAGATATAAAACTGATAGATAAGCCAGTTTTTTCTGCAATCTGTTTCAATGTTTGTTTTTTGCCGCGCCGAAGCTCATAAATTAATCTGCCGATGTTTTGCTCCATAACTGCTCCTTTATAGACAAAAAGAATAATAATTTTTAAAGCTGTATGTACTGGTCATTTTATTATATACAAGTATTAGAATATTGCAAAAGGTTTGCGTTTTTAAGGAACATACATGAAATCCTCCGGTAATGGGCAAACTCATAAAAAAATACGTGGAGGACTTACTGTGTCAAAAAAAGACTCACATCTATTATCTTCAGCAGAAGTGTCCCAGCTATGGGGATCTTATATGGGAGAAAGCTCTCAAGTATGCATGTTCAGTTATTTTTTGAAAATTGCCGAAGATAAGCAAACAAAGGATATTGTGGAGTTTGCTTATCACACATCGGTTCGCCAGCTGGATGAAATAAAAAAGATCTTTAAGTCTGAGGGTAGGGCAATACCTCATGGTTTTCATGTAGAAGAGGATATATCTCCAACAGCAAAAAAGGTGTATACAGACGATTTTATACTGGAGTATATTCACCAGTTTGCCAGAATGGGTTTACGGGCGCATGGGATAAATTTATCTGTTGTTCAAAGACAAGATTGTATGGACTATTATAAGAAGTGTCTAACAGATGCTATGAAGCTTTATGAAATGCTGGTGGAACTTCTTACACTTAAAGGAAAATACCAGAGCTTACCGGAGGTTCCGCCAGCAAAGGAAGTCGATTATATCCAGCGCCAGAGCTTTCTGTCTGGATTCCTAGGAGATAAGAGACCGCTCACTGCTCCAGAGATTACAAATTTATATGCCAATTTCCACCGAAATGCTTTAGGTGCTGGATTAATGATTGGCTTCCTTCCATCAACACGTTCAGAGGAAGTAAAAAAATATTTAATTCGCGGAAAAGAAATTGCTGAGAAGCATTGCGAGATTTTCCAAGCATATTTGAAAGATAATGATTTGTACGCTAGCCTTCATTGGGATAAAGAGGTCATACCACAGGATTTGAAAGTATTCTCTGAAAAGCTGATGATGTTCATTGCAAGCGCACTTACATCAGCAGGCATAGGCTTTTACGGATTAGGGTTAGGCACAAGCTATCGTCGGGATTTAGGCGTCTCTTATAACCGTCTGTTAGGAGAAATTGAACTGTATGCAGAGGACGGAACTAAAATTATGATTGATAAAGGCTGGCTGGAGTCACCACCGAAAATGAGAGTTTAGCTGTACAAGAAGGTGGATACTGATAGAACAGTATCCACCTTCTTTGTTAAAGATAAGCTAATTATGTAAACTATCGCATTGCTCCGTTTAGGTACCGTATCCTCCTATGATAGAATAGAATAATATAAAAAAGGGGGCATTATAGTTGGTAACAGAAGTAACTGTTAAACTGCAAATAAACAAGCCTGTTGAAAATGTATTCGCAGCGATTGTAGAGCGAGAAAAAATCGGCAATTTTTGGTTTTCATCCAGTTCAGAAAATTGGGCGCAAGGTCATACTGTCATCCTTAAATATAACGAGTATAAGGCAGAAGCAGCAATTCGTCTGCTGGAAATTCTGAATAACGAAAAAATTGTGTTTGCTTGGGGCGCTGAACGGGAGGAAACAATCGTTACCATTAAATTAAGGGAGCACGAACAAACAAATACAATAATGGAAGTGCGGGAATCGGGCTTCAAGCCCGAAGATCCCCTGCTTGTTGAAAAACTGCTCGGCCAAAAGGAAGGCTGGGTTTACACCCTTACCTGCTTAAAAGGTTACTTAGAACATAACATCTGTGATTTGAGGGCGGCGCTAGTGTTTGATTAAGAAGGTGCAATATTGTTTTTATTCAGGAAGACTGCTGCTTAACTAGCAGTTTTTTTCTTTTTTAGGACAATGTGGGTATTCATTGAATTTGAATATGGTAAAATGAGGTAGTTTACAAGCAGAAAGGGATGTTGGAATGAAAACATATAAAGTCATACTATTTGATTTGGATGGAACACTTTCAGATCTTAAGGAAGGAATCACGAAATCTGTTCAACATGCTTTCGCAAAGCTTAATAAACAAGTACCAACATTGGATGAATTAGAATGCTATATCGGACCGCCATTGCATGTTTCTTTTGCAGAATATGCTGGATTTGATGAGGAAACAATTCCAAAGGCAATTGGATTTTATCGGGAGAGATTTAAAAAATACGGAATGTATGAAAATGAACTCTTTGAAGAGATACCAAAATTGTTAAGCCGGTTAAAAGCGAACGGCTGTATTTTGGCAATCGCAACCTCAAAACTGACGGTTTTTGCTGAAAAAATTGCCGAGCATTTTGCAATTGATTCTTATTTTGATATGATTGTCGGCAGCAATCTCGATGGAACTAGATCAGCGAAAACAGACATCATTCAATATTTGCTTGATTATTACAAAGAATATGAACCTAGTGATTTTATCATGATTGGGGATAGAAAATATGACTTAATTGGAGCAAATAATACTGGCATAGACTCTGTCGGTGTTACATATGGATATGGGTCCCGGGAAGAGCTGGCTTTATCCAAGCCTACCTATCTAGCAGACACTATTCAAGAGGTTGAGAATATTTTCTTTGGCGGACAAAGCTCGATTATTCCAAGCATGTATGCAGAAGATAACATCATCATTAGACCGTTGATAGAGGCTGATCTTTATCCGCTTTGGGAACAGGCATATAAAGAAGAGGCACCTGAATGGAAAAACTGGGATGCGCCTTATTATGAACATAAGGCTGTTCCGTGGGCCGAATTTATGAAGCGCAAGAATGAAATAATCGGTCAAGGCGATTATTGGGGGATTGAGGTAGACGGAAAGCTTATTGGTACGGTTAGCTACTACTGGGAGCATAAACCTTCCAATTGGTTGGAAATGGGTATCGTTATTTTCAATCCTCAGTATTGGAGCGGAGGATACGGAACAAAAGTACTAAAGCTGTGGACAAGTCATTTGTTTCAAACACTCCCGCTAGTAAGAGTTGGCTTTACAACATGGTCTGGCAATCATCGCATGATGAAGGTAGGAGAAAAGCTTGGGATGCAGCTAGAAGCACGGCTCAGGAAATGCCGTTATTATAATGGTGTTTATTATGATTCCATCCGCATGGGAATATTGCGGGAGGAATGGGAAACGAGCGCGATTTAGCATATAAGCCGATTCCTTTTTTTGTCATTTGTAGTTTGTAAACCATTGCATTGAAAAAAGAGTTTTGTTACACTGTTAGTAACAAAGCAGAAAGGGATGATGGGTGGACGATGATTATCTAATCTTATTTTATTTAGCCTGAAATGCATATTTGCAAATCAAACTAAAATAGGATTAGTCTGCCCATTTTCTATCTATACGTATCAATAAGTCTTACAAGGCTTATTTGGTCATGCTTAAAATGTTCGGCTAATCCTTCCAAAATTACTTTTGGGAGGATTTTTTTGTCCTCCCTATTTAAGAGAGGGATTAATTAATGAAAGAATTATTGAAATTGCATCATATTAGTTATGAAATCAAGGACCATCTTGTATTCGAAGAAGTGACAGCATCGGTGCAGCAAGGGGATATAATCGGCATTATCGGTAATAATGGTGCTGGCAAATCGACACTTTTGCATCTGTTGAATGAAGACATAACTCCTTCTAACGGTGAGCTCCAATGGCTTGTTCCCTTAACTTCTTGGCTTGTTGTTCAGGAATCAGCGACGCATCTGTCTGCAGATAAATCAGTCGCTGAAGTAAAGCTATTAGAAAAATGGCAAGTGCCTGACTCTTCATATGAATACTTAAGCGGTGGCGAAAAACTAAAGGCCAGACTTGCTGAAGGATTCGCACAAGATGCTGATATGTTATTGCTGGATGAGCCGACAAATCATCTTGATGACAAGGGTCTGCAGATGCTTCAAAAGCAGGTAAAGGAATATAAAGGCACCATTGTGTTAGTGTCACATGACCGCTATTTTCTTGATGAAGTGGCCACAAAAATTTGGGCTATTGAAGGCAAGAAGCTTGTGGAGCATAAGGGGAACTATACTGCTTATATGGAGGCTCGCAAACAAAAAAGACTTGTGCAGCAGAGGGAATATGAAAAACAGCAAAAGCTGACAGAACGAATAGAAGGTCAGATTAAGGAATTGAATTCCTGGTCAAAAAAAGCTCACGCCGAATCCACGAAAAAGGAAGGGGTAAAGGAGTACTACCGAGTTAAAGCAAAGCGCATGGATGCCCAAGTAAAATCAAAACAAAAGCGGCTTGAAAAGGAGCTGGAGAAGAATAAGGTGGAACCTGTTGAAGGCGAGCACTCCGTTTATTTTTCCCTTCAATCCAACAGTAAGGTCGGCAAACGGTTTCTCGAAGTGAAGGGTTTGGCGAAAGCATATGGAAAGCGGACATTGTTTAAGGATGTGCATTTTACCATTAAACACGGCGAAAGAGTAGCTCTAACAGGTCCAAATGGATCCGGCAAAACGACTCTTTTGAAAATGATTGTTGGTAGTGAGCAAGGAATTGGCGAGATATGGGTATCTCCTACAGCTAAGATTGGCTATTTATCGCAGGAGGTTTTTGATCTTCCCCTTGAACAGACACCCTCACAGCTTTTTCATCGCGAGACGTTTGCAGAACGAGGCAAGGTACAAACTTTAATGAAGCAGTTAGGTTTTATTGCGTCTCAATGGAGGGAACCAATCGGCTCGATGAGTATGGGCGAGCGCGTTAAATGCAAGCTGATGGCATATATATTAGAGGATAAAGATGTGCTTCTACTAGATGAACCAACCAACCATCTGGACCTTGCATCCCGTGAGCAGCTGGAGGAAACACTGGCACAATATAATGGAACATTAATTGTTGTTTCACATGACCGCTATTTCCTGGAGAAAACGACAACAAGCTCGCTTTTAATCACGAATAATGGAGTTCGCAAACAATGGCAATCACCTGCTGCAGCTAGAGATGATGTGGAAGAACTGCGGCTGAAGCTTGAAACAGAAAGGCAGGAAATACTAGGAAGGTTAAGTTTCATGATGCCGCATGATAAGGAATATTCTAAGCTTGATGCGAAATTCAACGAGCTAACAAAAAAGCTGAAAGAGCTGTCATAAGGATTACAAGAATAAGCACTTTTCTGTGAAGGAAAAGTGCTGTTTGCTGTAGAAAGAATATTAATGGCAATGATATCTACAAATACAAAGGGGACATGATTAATGCAATTTGTTGTTACGGCATATGATGGTACGGATGAGCAGGCATTGGAACGGAGAATGCTTGCAAGAAAAGAGCATTTAAGTTCCGTAGAAATGCGGTTTAAGGAAGGAAAGCATTTATATGGTGCAGCCTTATTGGATGATCACGGAAAAATGATTGGTTCGATGATGGTCGTTGAATATCCGACAAGAGAAGCTGTTGACGAATGGTTAAAGGTAGAACCCTATGTAACAGGCAATGTGTGGCAAAAAATTGATGTTAAGCCATGTATGGTGGCAGGGACGTTTATGGAATTGTATAAATAAATGGAGGTAAATACATGTGCCTCAAGCATAAAGATTTCCCACTGCTTGCAACAGATCGCTTACATTTAAGAAAAATAACGAAGGAAGATGCAGCAGATATTTATCGTTATCTTTCTGACAAAGCTGTAATGAAATATTATGGAATGGAGCCTTTTCAGTCAGTGGAGGAAACAGTCGAGGAGATCGATTGGTATAGCAAAATCCACATGCAGCAGACTGGAATAAGATGGGGCATTACATTAAAAGGCGAAGACAAAGTAATTGGCAGCTGCGGTTTTTTAAATTGGGAGAAGCGCCATTTTCGCTCAGAAGTTGGCTTTGAGCTTCATCAACAGTATTGGGGACAAGGACTTGTCAGTGAGGCTCTTCACGCTGTCGTTGATTATGGCTTTGACCAAATGAAACTAGTGCGGATTCAAGCACTTGTAGAGCCTCCAAACCGCCAATCACAAAGAGTGCTGGAAAAGAATAACTTTTTACAGGAGGGACTGTTAAGAAGCTATGAATACAGCTGCGGAAAAATGGATGATCTTTATATGTATTCCCTATTAAAGACTGATTTTAAGAGCTAATACTATTTACTCCTATAAAAAATTTATTAAAATGGTAAAAAGCACGAGACATTCTCTATAAAGAACGTTACAATAGAAATGTAATGCTATCACCAATGCCTAGAGTAGTAGCACTTACATTTTTAAAAGCCATGAAAAATGGGGACTAACATTTTTCATGGCTATTTTTAACCTCTATTTTCTTCTTCATTACTGTCTTTTTTATCATCCCATCCATATATTTCATTAATTTCCTCGACGAGATGATCTAAAAATTCATCTGAGATAACTTCTTGCTCTTTTTTCATCTATCAAGGCTCCTTTAAGCAAAATATATTATTTTTGTTTTTTTGCAAGTAAATTACGGTCGATGTTATGCGGTGGCTTGTCCATCCAATTGTGCTCGATTAATAGATTTCCGCCGTCCTCTGGATAGTTTGAAGTTTCCACCATTAGCCGAAGATAGATAGAACCAAGGTCATGGCGCGGACTAACTGCAATAGAATCACCAAAATTTCGTAATTTTGCAGAAGACAGATTGCTGATATGAAAAAGCATCAGTTTTTCAGAGTAGGGTGCTGTTTGGGATGTGGTGATATTAAATTGACTTGGCATTGTCAATGGCAAGTCTTCTGACTTTAGTACATTGGAAAATACGGAATTTTGTTTAATATTTATATGCTTGCCTCTTATAAAATAGTTGCTGATATCCTCTGATTTTGCGACTTGGCTGAAACCGAGCAGCAGCACGGTTTTCATCGTGTTGAACTGGATATTAGCAAATAATTGTGAAATTTCAATACCTGTTAATGGCCTTTTATCACCAAAAAAGCCATTAAAAAAGCTTTGCCGTTGAACCATTTCAGCAGCATCCATCGCAGGTATATTCGGAGGCCGCACATGAATCCCCATTTCGTGCATTAACTCTGTCACCTGATTGGAAAGAGTAGCAGCGTCCCTCATGATTTCGACAATAAATTGACGTATATCTAATCTTGATGTATTAGGCAAGGTAATGCTGTAAAAGATAATTCCCAACTTATACATCATGTCTATGTACTCAAGATAAAACTCATCAGAAAACAGCCGTGGTGCGGAAAGATTTACATCTTTTTCTGCTGAAAAACCGACAGGAAGAGGGATATTATCTGCTTGGAATAAAATGGTAACACGATCAATGATTCTTTGGCTTAAAACATCACTGTCTTTAATAATTGCCTTGATTCTTTTATCCTCCACATTTGTTAAAAAAGGCTGGAACATACAGTGAGACATCGTGTTTGCTATATAAAAGTTCCATAAATTTCCCTGTTCAGCACTTGTTAGCGGTGGTTTGTTAAGTTTCGTCATATATGATTTGCTCCCATCAGAACGATAACGGTCTATATTGTCTAAAAAAAGTTTTCCCATATGTCTGATTTTCATTCATTGCTGGCTGTAATTGTTTTCTATTATTTTACAAAATAAGCAGGATTATATACACTATTAAGCGAACTGGACTAAAAACGGCAGCACATTCCCAGTTGTGAAACTGCTGTTATAAGTGTAATGAGGAGGGATTTTATGATTGAAGTGCAAGGGAGATTTAACAGCGCCAAAGTTTTTACAGATAAAGTCGAAGAAACAGCATTGTCGCAAATTCAAGAGCTTTGCGATCAGGACTTTACAGAAGGAACCAAAATCCGGATTATGCCTGATACTCATGCAGGCGCAGGCTGTACAATCGGAACAACGATGACTATAACAGATAAAATTGTTCCAAACTTAGTCGGGGTTGCTTGATGTTGGCCCAGACGTTAAACCACTCGCTCAATTGCTGGAACCCCTATTAGGGCAATCAGCAGCCAGAGGCTGTGGCAACATAGTCAAATGGTTCAGAGACTTGCACGCTAGTGGCAGATTTACGTGCAGAATTATTACCAAACCTTATAAATGATGGGATAATTAATACGGCGAGCCTGCGATAGGAGCTGCCTAACTCCGATAACCGCAGAGAAGGTATAGTCCAAACTCTTAAGTAATTAGGAGAAAAATGTGATATCGGCTGCGGCATGGAAGTTGCCGTTATAAATAAAAATAAAACAGAAGTTAATTTCGATAAGCTCGATGAAATAATCCGCAAACATATTCCAAGCGGCTTTGCCACAAGGGAAAGCAGTCAATTCCATCCGTATTCCAAAAAAATTGATTTTCGTAATGTGGTCGCGCCTTTTAACTTGAAAAGAGCTAAATCATCAGTTGGAACTTTAGGTGGAGGTAACCATTTTGTTGAGTTGAACGAATTAGACGATAAAATTGTGATTGTCATCCATTCTGGTTCTAGAAATTTAGGCAAGGTAATTGCAGAGCATTATCAAAACTTAGCATATAATGAGCTGTTAAGTTTGCAGGAAGAACGCCAAACGCTGATTAATGAATTGAAAGCAGAAGGCAGGGAAAGGGAAATTGAAGAAGCGTTAAAAAGCCTTAAAAGTCCTTTCATCAAAAAGGATCTTGCTTATCTTCAAGGAAAAAGCTTTGATCATTATATGAATGATATGAAAATCGCGCAGCATTATGCACTTTTGAATCGTAAAGCAATGGCAGAAGAAATTGTCTCCCGTATGGGCTGGGAAATAGCGGACAGCTTTACAACGATTCACAATTATATTGATATGGAACAAATGATTCTCAGAAAAGGGGCAATCTCTGCCAAAAAAGGGGAAAAAGTAATCATTCCAATCAATATGCGTGATGGCAGCTTAATTGCAATCGGTAAAGGTAATGCAGAATGGAATGAATCGGCTCCTCATGGTGCAGGCAGATTAATGTCAAGAACGAAAGCAAAAGAGATGGTGTCATTGACAGAATTCCAGGATTCAATGAAGGAAGTATGGACGACTTCTGTTAATGAAAGCACATTAGATGAGAGCCCGATGGCATACAAGCCAATGGAGGATATTATTAGACATAGTGTTGATACCATTGAAATTATGAAGGTTATTAAGCCTTTGTATAATTTTAAGGCCAATTAAAACCAAAGAAAAAGAAGGATTGCGCTTGTAATCCTTCCTTTTCTTTGGAGAAGATGACCTTCAAAAAAACACATCTACAAGCAATATGCCTAACCCGATCAAAAAGATAATCATTTAATCAGCTCCCCTCTTTAAAAGGAATACTACATCATATGACAAAAGGGAAAAAACTAATGTAACGAGAGTGGAAATTTTACTAAAAATACATAATTCTTTTGATAAAAAAGCAAAGTGTCCCTTATGTTTATCGCCATGATTTAAGCTCTTCATACATAAGGGGAAGGAAAAAGGGGAGTCTAGCTGGATTCATAGGAGGTTACGCTTAAGCATGCACCCCAAAAAAGGTGCTTGCTTAAGCATGTTTTTTATTTGTTTGTTCTTTGTGCTACTTGCTGACATACTTCATCAGCAGAAAGGCCGTTTGCCTCAATAACAGAGCCTTGTATTTGTGTGTCCTGCATGCCCATTACGTTAGAATCAATTCCTGAGACAACACAGCAATCACAGTTTTGTGCATCAGACTCTTGCTTTAAATCAATCACCTCATGCCCTTGTTCACGGAGAGCCTCTGAAATATTTGTTAGTGATTGTTCTACACCAATTCTTGCCATATGTATCACCTCCTCCAAAAAGTAAGTTGTCCTAAAACAACAGAATTATTCTAAGTGAAACTAAACTGAAAAATCTGATATTTAAAAGGAGGAATTTAACAGGATAAACAGAATAAAGAGATATTGGCATGAAAAATAATTTTTGGTGGTGGCAATAGTTGAACAAACCAATTGTGGAACTATTTCGGCAAAAGCATCAAGCTGAAGTGGTTGACTTGATATTAACGATTCAGCAAACAGAATATAATATCCCTATTACAAAAGAAGACCAGCCTGATTTATTGATGATAGAAACATTTTATCAAAGAGGAAAAGGCAACTTTTGGGTTGCTCGTAGTGAGGAGAAGGTAGTTGGTACCATTGCTTTACTTGATATCGGCAACAGCCAAGCTGCCTTAAGAAAAATGTTCGTGCATAAAGATTATCGCGGCGCAGGCTATAATACAGCGAGACTTTTGTTGGAAAATGCCCTTGCTTGGGCAAAGGAAGTCGATATTTTAGAAGTTTACCTTGGCACTACGCCTCAGTTTTTAGCAGCTCATCGCTTTTATGAGAAAAACCAGTTTACAAGTATTGAGCTGGCCGAACTGCCTAAGGCCTTTCCGCTTATGGAGGTTGATAAGAAGTTTTATAAGTATAAGGTAGAAGAGCACGCAATATAAGAAGCTGCCGATTTTTTGACGGCAGCTTCTCTTTTTTTATAGTTGGACAGATTGAGCGTTCTGCCGTTTAAAAGCAGATAGAAGCAGAATGACACCGATAATGCAGGCTGCGCCAAGCCATTGAAATAAGCCAAATGGCATGTTGAGCCAAAAGACCGTCGTCAACACAGCCGCAAGCGGCTCAATGCTGCCTAACAAGCTGGATTCTTTCGGCAATAGTGACTCTAAACTTTTTATATAAAACCAAAAGGCTATCATTGTGCCAAACACAATCACAAACAATAAATAACCAATGGCTGCACTAGGCAGTTCAGCAGGTGCTGTCTTCCACACAGGTTCTAACGTATTTAAGCAAAGTCCCCCGATTATCATCGCCCAGCCGACAATTACCATAGAATCAAACTTTTCCAGCAAGCGTCCGGCACTTAAAGTATAAAAAGCAGCCGCTATTCCAGAAAGCACACCCCATACAACAGCTTGAACAGGAACAGAAAGCTCGGAAAAAGAACCATTTGTCAGCAGAAGAAAGCAGCCGCCTAATGCAAGTGCGGCAGAATATCCGTCTAGTTTAGACAACCGCGCTTTTTTGGTTAAAAGATAATATATCATAATCATGATTGGTGCTAAATACTGCAGCAACGTAGCAACAGCTGCATTGCCATGATTGATGGCTGCCATATAAGTATACTGAACGGCCAGCATCCCAAAAAGGGAAAAGGCAATCAATCGGAAAGCGGATTGAGGACTCTTCCAAACAGCAATAATTTGACTGCGCTTTTTGCTAAAGGCTGTCAGCAAAAGCAGCATTAAGCCAGAAAGCAGCAGCCTTACGACAACTAGCCAATTTACATCGATTTGATAGGTTTGAAAGAGCTTCTGGGCAACTGTGCCGCCGACTCCCCAAAAAGCAGCACCTGTAATTACAAAAAACAAACCTCTATTTCTAGTCATTATGTCTCCGCCTTTTATAAAGATATTGTTATAATAAAGGAATAATCAGCGGAAAAATACGATAATAGACGGAAAAAATATAAATATATGGAGGTTGTTATGCAAAACCGTCCTTTTCCTATCGGTGATGATCTAAAAGAGCTGACAGAGCATTATACTGTATTATTGCCTGTAGCCTGCTACGAAACAACCATTAATAAAAACATGTATGGGCACATCCCGCTGCATTGGCATGATGAACTGCAGTTTGTGTACATGCATAAAGGAGAAGCGAATTTCTCGGTAAATGGAGACGATATTTTACTGAAAGAAGACAGCGGCCTATTTATAAACAGCGGTTTACTGCATATGGCAGCGGAGGTCACTAAGGACGCATCCTATATTTGCCTTAACGTCGCACCTTCCTTTATGCTCACACAAGAACTTTTTTCTCAGTATGTTTATCCATATATGCAAGCAAGCAATCTTCCATATGTTCCTCTTGATGGTCATAAAGAATGGGGCAGAATTATATTGGACGCTATCCTAGCCATTAACGAACTCCTTCAAAAAAAGGAGCCGTATTTTGAAATTGATATTAGTATACAGCTTTCCTTATTATGGAAAAGTTTTATGAAAAATGGACTTCCACCTGCCTTTAACAAAGCAGAGTCAGTTAAAAATGAAAGAATGAAACAGATGCTCGACTGGATTCATCATCATTATGAGGAGAAAATAAAGCTTGTCGATATTGCTGCAGCAGGCCATTTGAGTCGATCGGAATGCTGCCGCTATTTTCAAAGGATCTTAAACCGTTCGCCCTTTAATTATTTGGAGCATTATCGCATTCAGAAAAGCTTAATTTTGCTTCAAGAAGAGGATGCCAATATTACGGAGGTCGCTTATCGGGTTGGCTTCAGCAGCACAAGCTACTTTATTCAAAAGTTTCGTAAGGAAATGAAGATAACGCCTTTAGCCTACAAAAAACAGAAGCAGTTGTAACAGCTTTTCCTAGAGACCTTAAATAAATGTATGCGATAATAAGATGGCGAACAAGGAGGTATTTAAATGAAGGAAATAATGTCATTTAATAAGCTTACAGGCAAGGCCATCAGCAATTATAATTCCGTAGCTGCTTATTACACGAATTTAATGCGAACAAATGAACCTGTTAGTATCGGTATAATTCATGTCGAGCCTGGGGGAATGGTAGGTTATCATGATGCTCCGGTTAAACAGGCCTTCATCATAATGGAAGGGCAAGGCTGGATTAAAGGAGCGGACGGACAAATACAGACACTGCAAACAGGTGAGGGAGTGCTGTGGGACAAGGGAGAAGGCCATGAATCAGGCAGTGAGCAAGGCATGACAGTCCTTGTCCTTCAAGGAGAGAATCTTTTTATATAGTTAGGAGGATGACAAATGCATGAATTAAATGAACGCTTTCGGCAGCGAATTGGCTTCCCTCTTGCAGAAGCAATAACGTTGCAAAATCTAGAAATTGTATTGGAAAAGGTGGCAAAAACAGTCCCTTTTGAAAATATGGCTATAATCGGAGGGAAAACGGGCGAGATATCTCCCGCTTATTTACAAGATAAGATCATTGAGCGAAAAGAAGGCGGGCTTTGCTATGATATAAATTCCCTTCTTTACTTGTTTTTACGTGAAAACGGGTTAAATGTCGCCCTAATTAAGGGGATTACCTATGATCCTGCCAATCAAGCTTGGAGCAAGACAGGAGCTACCCACGCTTGTATATTGCTTGAGGATAATGGACGCCAATATGTGGTGGATTCAGGATATGGCGCCAATCTGCCATTAAAGCCTGTGCCCCTTGATGGAGAGCTAATAGTTTCAGATAATGGAGAATTTAAGATAGAGCAGAAGCCGAGTGAGTATGGAGATTATATGTTATATGTCAAGCTGAAGGATAAAGATGAGGACTGGAGGATTGGTTATGCCTTTTGCTCAACTAAAGTTTTCGATGATGTCAAAGAGTTAAATGAAATGCAAGGAATTATCGTTAATCATCCTGCGTCGCGTTTTAATAAAGATCCTCTGCTTAGCTTGTTAACAGATAAGGGAAGTATAGTTTTGACTAATCATTCATTTACAGAATGGTCGGACGGAACTAAACAAAAGGAAGACATAGATTCGCAAGAATTTATATTAAAGGCGAAAGAAAGATTTGGTATTAGGAGCTAAACAGGATGCTTTTGCATCCTGTTTTTTTTATTTAGGAAAGGCATTATCTATCGTATCGCTGAATTGCTGCATATCAGCATCTGCTTTCAGTGATTGAACATGGAAGGCATTTGCCTTTTTATGTCCAGCTTCTGTTCTAATCCCCATCTGATTACTGTTTCCACTTGGGATGACTCCTTCTCTTGGACCATCCTTATGAGATTCTGTTTCCACATGAATATTGTCTGCATCTCTAGGCATTTTGTGATTCCCTCCCATTGCTTGATGTATCTCTTCCTTATTGTTAGATGAAAAAGCGGTTTTTATGTTGCTATTCGTATTCGGAACGTAATAGATATTTTTTTGTTTTGTCATTTTTTTGTAATGGTATTGTCGACAAACACTTCTATAATGTTAATATTCCCTTATAATAATGAAGGTAGAAGGAAAGAAATACATAAAATGGACTACTGAGCAAGAGAAGAAAGGTGACAACATGAAAAAAATAATTACGACTGGAGCTATTGCTTTTATTTTGAGCGGCTGCAGTACGACACAACAAGAGAGTCAGCCAAAAGAGGAAAACACGAACCAAACTTCCCAGCAGCAGGCAGAAAATCAAGAAACAAAGGAATGGACCATACCAAGTGAAAATCTAAATAAAGTAAAGGAAGAAGACGGACATAATGTCATTTTGAATCCTGAAAATATATTAGCGTTAGTTAATAAAGAATATTATTTGCCAAGTGATTATGAACCAAAGGATCTTATCAGACCAGAAGTTTCCTTTTCCTTTGGGAATGAGGATATTGAGAAAAGCTATATGAGGAAGGAAGCAGGAGAAGCGCTTGCTGAAATGTTTAATGGAGCTAAATCAGAAGGTATGATTCTTTATGCCTCTTCAGGATACAGGTCATATGAACGACAATCTGCAGTTTTTGACCAAGAGGTTGCAAATGTAGGGGAAGAACAAGCAGAGCAGGCAGTAGCTATTCCCGGCTCTAGTGAACATCAAAGCGGGTTAGCAATGGATATCACTTCAGAGGGTCAGAATTTCTTATTAACGGAAGAGTTCGGAGAAGATAAAGAAGGCAAATGGTTAATGGACAATGCTTATAAATATGGATTTATTCTGCGCTATCCGAAAGATAAGGTTGACATAACCCAATATGAATATGAACCATGGCATTATCGCTATGTTGGCAAGGAAGCAGCTAAATTAATAAAAGAGAAGAATTGGACATTGGAAGAGTTTTTTGCCAACGTAGAGGATAATTAAGCGGGTTCCAACGCTGTTTTCATTCCTTCCTTTTGGGTATAAACGAAAAAGGGTACAACGATGATATAACAGATTTGCTAGAAATGTAAAATGGCACTAAAACTAAACTGTTTCGTGTCGATATTAAGGATAATCAAGACGAACAAAAGGTGATAAAATGCCACATACATTTACGAGAGAACAAGATGCTTTACTGGCAGAAACGGTATTGAATCATATTCGTGAGGGCAGTACAGCAATTGCTGCCTTTGAAGAGGTTGCCGTTGTATTAAATAAAACGGCGGCAACCTGCGGGTATCGCTGGAACAATACAGTCAGGCACAATTATCGCGGCGCTTTCAGGCTTGCAAAAAAAGAGAGATATGAACTGAAATACGCAAATAATGAGGATTGAGGAAAGCTTGAATTACTTTTTAGAAAGGCATCGAAAACTCGATGCCTTTATTCTTCGTCATTAATTTCATTATCGCCGATTTCATCTTCTCCTGGCTGGTCTGTGCCTGGATTAATTTCATCACAGCCAGTCATCGTTGAGCCAAGAAATGCAGCGAGGAGCAGTGCAAGCATTGTTTTACGCATAGCTAGAAAACCTCCTATAAAAGAAATGAAGTCTAGTATAGCATGTTACTTTGGCAGCTCCTATATGTACATTGAATAATGGTATATGCAGGAAAAAGGGATTCTATTTTCTGATTGGTTTTTCCAATGTTAAAATTTCATCTTCAATAGCAGAGAATTGCTCTTCCACTAAATTTTTGACATCCATAACGCCAGCATTATAAAAATGAGGAGCAATCGTGTCCTTAAAGAACTCAAGCACGCTTTCCGCTGCGAATTCTGATATTTCCTCGTCCCGTTCAGCTGCAAAAAACGTTTGTATTTCCGAAACCATTAGCTGCTGCTGTTCTTTTGTTAATTTATAAAACAAGTAAAACATTCCTTTCATAAGAAGATAGTTGTACTATACATGGAACTAGAACGATTTACCAGTCTTGCTTTTTTTATAAATTTTTGTCAAATAGCATGAAAAAAGGAGACTGACAATTGCGTCAGTCTCCTTTTTTCTTTAGTTTGATCTATTTATTTAAAGTAGCAACACTCTCTTTGTTAAGCTGCACTACATAGCCGATTATAGCGCCGACTATAGCAGGAAAAATCCATCCTAAACCAATGCCGTACATTGGCAGGAAACTTGCAAAGAACGAATCAAGTGCTGAAATTTTTAATACAGTTCCTTGCAAACTGTCCACTAGGCTGACGATAAATGTAAACAATAGGCTTATTTGATATACTGCTGGTCTTCCTTTAAAAAGTGGATGAAGGAAAGTCAGGAATATAAGCACAATCGCCAGTGGATAAATAATAGTCAACACAGGCACAGAAATCGTAATTAACTCAGTCAAACCGACATTGGCAATTACTGCACTAAATACGGATAAACTGATTGCAATTGCTTTATACGAAATAGACGGGAACAGCTTATGGAAGTAGGAAGAACAAGATGTGATTAGTCCGACGCTAGTTGTTAAACAAGCGACTGTAATCATCAAGCCAAGCAATACTCCGCCGTATGTTCCAAAATAGTAGTCAGAAACACGAGCTAAAACTTCTCCGCCATTGTCTAAATAACCGAGCTTTTCCACACTAGATGCACCCATAAAGGAAAGTGCTGAATAAATAGCAGCAAGGATGACAGCCGCAATTGCTGTTGCCATTAAACAAACCTTCATGATTTGGCCTCTAGTAGTAGCACCTTTTTCACGAATAGCATTGATAATAATTATTCCAAACACAAAGGACGCAAGTGTGTCCATTGTTAAATATCCTTCTTGGAACCCGTTGAAAAACGAGTTTGTCATATAATGCTCTGTTGGAGCTTGAAACTTACCAATAGGGAAAATGACGGAAACAACAACCAAAATCCCGATAAATGTTAACTTGATTGGCGTCAAGAATCTGCCGACTATGTCTACTATTTTAGCTGGGTTAAGAGACAAGAAACAAGTAATAGCAAAAAAGATAATAGTGAAAATAAGAAGGGCAATACCGGCAGAACTTTCTGTCACAAATGGCTTAACACCAATCTCAAAAGATACATTGCCTGTACGCGGTATAGCGAATAATGGGCCAATTGCTAAATAAAGAACCGTTGTAAAGATAATCCCGAAAAGTGGGTGTACACGGCTCGCTAATGACTGCAAGTCTTCTTTCCCGGAAAAGCCGAAAGCTAGTACACCGAGAAGTGGCAAGCCAACACCAGTAACAAGGAACCCAGCATTAGCTGACCAGATTTCACTGCCTGCTGATTGGCCAAGCATGGCCGGGAAAATAAGGTTTCCTGCACCAAAAAACAGTGCAAATAACATCAGGCCAATAATAATAATAAAGGAAAATGGTACTTTAGTTGACACGATAAAACCTCCAGAACTTAGATCAAATATAAAAGTTAACTACTTTTCGAAAATACTCTTCACGATTATTGAATGGCGAAATCGTAAAGATAGCAATTTTCAAAAAATAATAGCCAAATGAAAAAATCACCAGATGCTGCCACTTCGTAAGTCTCAATGCTGTTCATTAACAAATGTCTAACTTTTAAAGAATGATTTGTCTTTAGGGGCCTTGCCGGTCCTTATTAGTATTTCTAAAAATTTCTGAAAATAATCGGAGACATCAAATCTATAAATCATACATTAAGCAGTGGAACATCATGCTGACTAAGTAAGGCTAAAAAAGCCAAAGATTTTGTTTTTTCTGTTAACTATCTATTGTATTTTTTATAAACAACGTTCACTATGTTATAATATTAAAATTAAAATTTCAAGCATTTCTATAGAACTTTCGGTTCTCGGAAGAATCCAGTTAGAGGGGCTGAAAGCAGTTCTGCCCATATTGCAAGGCGTTTGGACAGTTATAAAATAAGTAGTTGGAAATTGATAGTTTTATTGGATATTTTTTTTTATTCTATGATAAGATTTGAGAGAGTGAAAGGAGGGGGAAAAGTTTGGGACATATACATATAACGGCATGGTCGGTTGCCTTGATTCTTTTTGTGGTATCTTTGCTTCTGCATAAGAGCGGCAAAGACAAAGGAAGTAAAATTGTGCATATGGTTTTAAGACTGATGTACTTAGCCATCATTGGCACAGGTGTGACGATGCTTACCTACACTGGCCTTGATGTTATGCATACATTAAAAACATTAGTAGGATTATGGGTAATTGCAATGCTTGAGATGATTGTAATTCGCACTAAAAAGGGAAGAAAAACATCTATTTTATGGATTCAGTTTGTTGTCGCCCTTATTATCGTACTATATTTAGGTTTTACGCTATAAGACAGAACAAAGCCTGCAGCAAAGATTTGCTGCAGGCTTTGTTCTGTCTTATTAATTTTGTGCCCCTTTCCTATAATATCCTTTATCACGGTGATACAAAATAATAGCAATCATTAATATGCCTGCAGCAATCCAAATCGAAGTTTTTCCAAAATAAGTTGTAGAAAACGTTCCAAGCAAAGCACCAGCAAAAAAAGATAGAATGATTACACCGAAATCAATAAACTGCCGCTTAGCTTCCTCATCGTGTCCGACAATAGCCGCATAGGCAGCCTGTGTTGCTGTTCGCAGGTTTCCTGTCGTAATAGTCGAGTTATAGGCCCATTTGTCCACTTTATTGAATGTGGAAATCTGTAAGGAAGAGACAAAAGCGATGCTGACAGTCACAAGCATGTTTGGCACACTTAATGGCAAAAAGCCGACAAACACAAGAACAAAAAACTCCAATATTAGAATAGAGCGTCGGTAGCTGTATAAAACATGCCGTACATGCGGTATTTTCACTATTTCAGAAACAAGTACACCTAATATAAAGGCAATGATTGGCGGGATATACAAAAGAGCCCCTTTCCATTCGCCGTTTGCTGCCTTAACAGCTAAAAGCACCATATTTCCTGTTTGGGCATTAGCAAACACTCCGTCTCTGCTGACAAAAGTATAAGCATCAAGAAAGCCCCCCACAATGGCGAGTATAAGACCCATATAAATAGAATTCGAGGAAAGGGAGGGAATGGTTTTTAGTTTTTCATGCATGTAAATTTCTCCTTCTCCATTAAAAATAATTTCTTGCCATAATAATAAAAAGCATGAATTGCAAAATATAGTTTATCATAATCAGTTTGTTACAACCGAAAAACATCCGAAAATTTTGTGTCTGTTTATTCTTTTTCTTTACAAAGCTTAGGCAGGAAAAGAGCAAACCATCAAGAATTTAATATTCTAGATGTGTTTAACTGATTCTAGGGAGAGCTGGTCATATTTTTAGGTGCTGACTAATATAAAAACATTATCTAAATTCAGCAAACAGGAGGGAAAAGGACAATAATCGAATTGGAATTAATCGATAAAACTTTGCTTTTTAGCATAGACCTCTAGTAGTTGACACAAGAGTTCTTTGCAAAATACATATTGAACAGAACCGACTAAAGAAAGGAAAGTCTATGGCTAATTTAAATTACAAACAAGACGATACAGCAAGCGCTGTGCTGCAAAAAAATCCGTTGGATCGTAAATGGAATCACTATTTGCTCATAAGTATAGTTTTCGGCGGTTTTTTGATTTTTGGTTTTTCGGAAAATATAAAAGGTCCGGCTATTCCGCTTATTCAACAAGACTTTCGTGCTAGTCAGACGCAGATTGGTTTGCTTTTAGCCTTAAACTCATTCGGCTATCTTCTTGCATGCTCCTATACATCCTGGATGTCTGACAGAATCGGAGTGAAATGGACAGGAATCTCTGCATTCCTACTTATGACCTTTTCAGGAGTATTCATTTATCTGTCAGCAAGTTTTCCTTCGCTGTCTGCTGCCTTTTTTGTTTTATATTTAGGGAATGGCATGCTAGAGATTGCCCTTGGCATTATGGCAGCCAGAATTTTTACAAAAAATACAGGTACCATGCTGAATATCTCTCATTTCTTTTATGGATTAAGCTCCACTGTCGCACCAATTTTCGCTGCCTCTGTGATGGATTGGCATTGGGGAGAAGGAGATGTCGGATGGCGCGGCATGTATTTTTTGTTTTTAGCTTTATCCTTACTGCCGATTCTACCGTCTCTTTTTAGTAAATTTCCGGCTGAAAGTAAAAGTGACGGCGACGGTGCTTCCTTTAAGTCTTTGATTAAGGACAGGGTTGCATGGCTGATTGTCGCTGTTCTTTCGTTAGGAGTCGTCTCAGAAATGGCAGTAGGCGGCTGGCTGATCAATTTCTTAGTGCAGGCATATAGCTGGGATATAAAGGAAGCATCGAATATGCTGTCATTATTCTTTCTGTTTTTTATGCTTGCACGGCTTTTGCTAGGTCCTGTAACAGACAAGATTGGCTTTGCTCGGTCCATCATGTACTTTTCGGCTTTTTCTGGTATTTGCACCATTGCAGGAATTCTTATCGGAGAAAAAGGCGCCATCTTCTTTTGCATTTCTGGCATAGGCATAGCCCTGGTATATCCAACGATTATGGCATTGCTCGCCAAGAGATACCCGATTGGAACGGGAGCTGCGATCACTTTTACCGTTACTTTAATGGGAATAGCGAGTGTGATCGGAAATTTCTTAATTGGCTTTATCATTGATACCGCTCGTATAGCTGCAAATAGCCTTGGTGCAGCGAACAGTGAAATCATTGGTTTGAAATTTGGTTATGGATTTATAGGACTGCTTGCTCTCTTATGCTCGGTATGCTGTTATTTTCTGTATAGGTCAACAGAAAAAAACAAAGAAATAATATGATTTAATGCGTTTACACAATTAATAATTGACCTGAAATGCGTTTCATACCGTAAACTAAATGAAAATTAAGCTGTTACTTCAAGTAATAGACATAACAGCGGAGTATTTTTACAGCAGGATTACTAATAGAAAGCAGGGAATGAAATGAACGAGAAAAGCATTATATTTTTTGATATAGATGGGACTTTGCTTACACATGAAAAGCAATTGCCTCAGTCTGCCAAAGAAGCAATTTTCCAATTAAAAGAAAAAGGCCATGAGGTAGCGATTGCTACAGGAAGAGCGCCGTTTATGTTCGAAGATTTACGCAAGGAGCTTGAAATCGATTCGTATGTCAGCTACAACGGACAGTATGTCGTGTTAAATGGCGAGGTTATATATAAGAACCCATTAAATATTCAATCATTGGAAAAGCTTGCCGAAGCCGCATTGCTAAATGACCATCCGGTAGTGTATATGGACCATGAGGATATGAGAGCAAATGTTCCGGAGCATATCTTTATACAAGAAAGCATCCAAACACTGAAAATAGCCCATTTTCCAACACATGATCCTCTTTATTATAAAGACAGAGACCTGTTCCAGTCGCTATTATTCTGCCAGGAGGGGGAAGAAAAGCAGTATGAACAAGTCTTTGAAGACTTCGACTTTGTCAGATGGCATCCTGTATCTGTCGATATTTTGCCTAAAGGCGGCTCAAAAGCTCGAGGTATTGCCAAAATGACCGAAAAGCTCGGCATTGTTAAAGAGAACCAATATGCCTTTGGCGATGGTGAAAACGATTTGGAAATGCTGACAGCTATTGTTAACAGTGTGGCAATGGGCAATGCAGAGGAGCATATAAAGGCTTGTGCCAAATATGTAACGAAATCGGTGGAAGAAGACGGAATTGTTCATGGTCTTCAGTTGGTAGGTCTGCTGTAAGAGTAACTAATCCTTTGTATAATCTGATTCCTTCACGGAAAAAATAAGCAAAACCGACGTGGAGGAATATGCCTTGAATACAATCAAACCGATTAAAATAGGCTCACATAAATCAAGTCCGAATGAACCACTTACTTCGGCAGAAGTGGCAAAGCTGTGGGCAACCTATATGGGAAACAGCATGTCGAGATGCATACTGAGCTATTATTTACAGCATGTGGAGGATGAGGATATTAAAGCATTATTAAAGAATGCTTTACACTTATCGGATGTTTTCCTGGAAACGACGAAGGAAATATTTAAAAAAGATAAGATTCCATTTCCTGTCGGCTTCACAGAAAAGGATGTTAATTTAAATGCTCCTAAGCTATTTGAAGATGAATTCTATGTTCATTATTTAAAATACGCAGCCAAAGCAGGTTTGAGCATCTATCAAATAGCCATTCCCCTCGTCTATCGTGAGGATGTTCGTGATTTTTTCGTTTATTGTATGGATGCAACGATGCAATTGATGGAGCAAATAAAAATGATTCTATTAAGAAAGGGCTTTATTAAGAAGCCGCCGCTTATTCCAGTGCAAGACAGGCCTGAATTTGCCAACGAAAATTTTCTGAATGGATATATTGGGAAAGTTCGCCCTCTTCATGCGATGGAGATTACCCATCTTTACGACAATATCGAAAACAATGTCACAAGCAAAGCGCTAATACTGGCTTTCGGTCAAGTTGCAAGACAGGAAAAAGTGAAAAGCTTATTTATAAGAGGGAAAGAGATGACGCATAAGAATTTGGAACGGTACAAGCTTTTACTTCATGAGGAAAACTTGCCGTCTCCCGAATACTTAGACCATTTAATAACAACCTCGACGTTTGCGCCCTTTTCTGATAAGCTGATGCTTTTTCATAAAGTTGACATGTTTTCCATGAAAATAAGAGCGTTCGGAAATTCTCTTGCTGTAAATGGCAGACATGATATCGGAGTTATGTATACGAAATCGCTTATGAATATTATGATGTTTGTGACAAACGGGGCAAAAATAATGATGGAAAACGGCTGGATGGAAGAACCGCCGCATGCAGTTAACCGGGATGATCTTGCCAAACCTTAAATAGTAAGTGGAAAGAGCAAAAGAAGGGTAAACCTTCTTTTGCTCTTTATTTGTACAAAATATCGTCCTTTAAGCCGCCAACCTTTTCTAAAGCGGTCTGGATATCGTTCTCCTCTACACCGTAATGAGCAAGTGCATCATGCAAATGCTTGACGATTGCATTAAAGTGTTCCGGCTGGATATTCATTCCTTCATGCGCTTTTGCCATTGCCTTTCCTGTATATTGCTTCGGTCCGCCTAATGCAAAACTGATAAATTTAGTCTGATGACTGCGTTGTTTTTCCATATTTGTATGCTCAAAAAAATGACTTACTGATTCATCCTTTAATACTAACTCATTATAGAAATAATCAACTACTTTAGAAATTGCTTCTTCTCCGCCAACTTTTTCATATAAAGATTGCTCCATAACTATTCCTCCTTTTATTCACTATGTATAGATTAACCATTCTTACTACTTTTATCCTTTTTATAAAAAAAACAGGAGATTAGAAATAAGCAGAGAAATATTAAATGAAAATGAAAGGCAGGATGTGAGCAGGCTGGTTAAAAAGGGACAGTTAGAGTTAATTCATTTATTAGAGTTGACAAAGGGTAAGGCAGAATACAGTAATTTTATAGTAAGTGAGGTAAATGATCACGCTCTTCGGATAGCTGTCATTGAAGGAGAATATCATTGGCATAAGCATGAGGATTGTGATGAGCTGTTTATTGTGATCGAAGGGGAGCTGTTTATTGATTTGGAAAATAACCAAACAGTAAGCTTAAAGCCAGGTGACATGTATACTGTGCCGGCAAATGTGATGCATCGAACCCGCTCATTAGAACGAACGGTTAATTTGTGCTTTGAAAAGGCAAGTAATGATATATCTGGCACATGAGCTGCATAGACATAGCTAAAAATGCTTTCCTAGTGGAAAGCATTTTTTATAGGAGGGAGAAAAACAAGATGAAACTGGGATTAATTCGCCATGGCAGTACAGCTTGGAATAGAGAGGGAAGGGCACAAGGGAGCAGCAATATTCCTTTAGATAAAGAGGGAGTAGATGGAGCTCGTTTGCTTGCAGACCGTCTTTGCCAAGATAATTGGGATGTAATCTACACAAGTGACTTAATGAGAGCGAAACAAACCGCTGAAATCATGGCAGAAAGACTGCAAATAAAGGTTATTTTTGATACAAGGCTGCGCGAAACAGGCGGAGGAATGATAGAAGGAACAACAGAACGAGAAAGAATAGCAAGATGGGGCGAGGATTGGCGTGAGCTAGACTTAGGGATAGAGTCTGTTGAAAGTGTCAAAGCACGCACACAAGCCTTTAGAAGTGAAAGATTAGACAAAGCAATACATCAAAATATATTGATAGTCAGTCATGGTGCACTTCTAACTATGCTTATAGCTGAGCTTGACCCGCAAGTTAGTGTGGAACATCCGCTGAAAAATACATCCTTTACAAATTTTTCATTTATTGATAACAGCTGGAAATGCAGCTTGTATAATTGTACAACACATCTAACTTGATGAGGGTTTATAGGTATATAAAACTAGGTAAATACAAATAATTGGTTATATTTACCTTTCTTTAATAGTTCTAAAATACTAGACGGAGGGAAAAAAATATACTAAAATAATCTCGTACATGAGAAGATAAGCCTTCGATACTAGCAAACTTATTGAAAAATAAGGACGCAAAGCTATGGGTCTAAAGTAGTGGTTAAGCTGCAATGATTGCCAGGTTGCCGAAAAGGAGACAGATACCAATCCATCCTTTTTCGGGTGGATTTTTTTTATGAAATTTGGGGGAGTGTGAGCAAGTTGGCTAATCAAGTCAAAATTAAGGGTGTTAGCATTGCCCACCCAGAAACAAAATATGATAATCAGTTTTTTATAGACCATTTTCACGCATTAGGCCTAGAAGCAGAAGGATTGATGAACCATCTTGGCAGGAAAGAACGATATTTAGTTAATCCGGAGAAAGAAAACACCATTACGATGGCAAGCGAAGCAGCAGTAAAAGCACTTGATAGTACTAATACTAAAGCAGAAGAACTGGATATGATTGTTTTTGTCTCTGACACACCTGAATACACTTATCCAAGCAACGCACTTCTCTTTAATCGTATATTAGGGGCGAAAAATGCTCATATTGTCTATGATATGAATGCTAACTGTATTGGAATGCTGTCAGCTATTGATCAAGTGAATGCATTTTTGAAGAGCCGTGCAGACCTTCAGAGAGCACTTATTATCGGCAGTGTGTATGTAAGCAATATCGCCAGAAAAGATGATACTGTTATGTATCCTAACTTTGCAGACGGCGCATGTGCTGTAGTTCTGGAAAAAACAGAAGAGCCTATTGGACTTATAGCAAGCAATTATCACACAGATGCAAGTCTTGCAGACTTCGTCATGTATCCAGCTGTAGGATTTTCTCAACTGTTTAATGAGAACATCCCTGCTGCAAGTAAAAAACTTCGGTTTGATCCCCATGATGTCAGCTTTTTCTCTGACGAATGGAAAAAGCTGATTACTGCCATGCTCTCTCGGCATAATGTGCAGCCAGCGGAGATTGACCACTGGATTTTTTCTCAGTTTTCCAGACCAGAAGTGGAAGAAGCATTGCAGAAACTTAAGGTTGGTCTAGACAACTATACATTTGTAGGTGAAAAGTTTGGTTATACAGGCGTAACCAGCCCGATATTTGCGCTCCATGATGCTCTTGAACGAAAAAGAATAAAAGACGGAGATAAGGTAGTTTTTTGCTCTGTAGCTGTCGGCTATAGTATGTCATCACTTTTATATCAATTTTAGGAGGAAATTATTATGTTTACATTTGAAAAAAAGGAAGCAACAAAGGAATTATTTATTGCTGTCAGCGGATTTATGAAAGAAGAAGATGGTCAGTCGTTTCTTGCTGAGTATAATAAGCATGTTAAATCAATCGTTCCAGCAACATATACATTAGTTATTGATTCAACCAATCTTGCTGCATCTAAGCCTGATATGCTCCCAGTTTTAGAAGGATGCTTCAAGCTGTATATGTCTAACGGCTTCAAAAAAATCATCATGATTAATCCATCATCTGCTATTTCCAAAATGCAAATGAAGAAGCTTGCAGCAAGCATCAACTATACAGGAATTTTTGTTGATAAATTAGAAGAAGCAGTAAGATAAATGAATGTAAGCCTGATAAGCCTTTAAAGTGTACCCTTTGTAAAGGACATTTAAAAAAAGCCTAGGCAGTTTTAAGAAGATGATCTCTGTATTGAACAGGGGTCATCTTTTTTAAGTTCCACTGATATCTATAGTAATTGTAATAAAT
>NZ_JAMAUK010000002.1:0-445122 GCF_023714395.1 Niallia sp. MER 6
CCCACGTGTTACTCACCCGTCCGCCGCTAACTTAAAAAGCAAGCTTTTTAAGTCCGCTCGACTTGCATGTATTAGGCACGCCGCCAGCGTTCGTCCTGAGCCAGGATCAAACTCTCCGATAAAGAGTAAGATTAGCTCATTTGCTAAACTCTAGCTTTTTGTTGCTTTGTTTTCATCTTTATAACGCAAGTTATAAAAACGATTATTGTTGACGTTTTGTTTGTTCAGTTTTCAAAGAGCAATCTGTTTCATTTAATCGCTTGCTTCAGAAGCGACTTTATCAATTTACCATGAAAGCAATCTTAATGTCAACAACTTTTCAGAACTTTTTTATTTCATCTAAAATCCCTTGTTGAGGACGAGAAATAATATACCATGTATATTTTTAATTAGCAATACATTTTTTAAGTTTTTATTCGTAAGAAAACCAAATTTTATCCCAGGCTCTAGTTCCTTCCTATATCTTAAAATAAACACACCATTTGTTCAGTTATTTTTAATAATAAGAAATACTAATTAAAAAATGCCGATATAATGATTGCAAAAACAGGTTACATACTATGAAGATAAAGAAAATTATCCTCCGTCTCCATTACATATGATAATCGGAAACCTCATGTTTTCAACCTCTTAATAATGGTTATATACGCTACAAAATAGAGAGAAAGGAAAATCCACTAAAAAACTTAAGTATCAATTGTGTTTTATTGATAAAAAATACAAGCGGACTAAAAACATAAATAAAAGAGCTTTAAGCCACATAATTATATAACAACCAGATTACAGGAGGTATTATGCTTATCGACATCGACTTCTTAGTTAAATTAGGGATTTCAACAGGACTTGGCTTGATTATCGGTTTAGAAAGAGAAATAAAAAGGAAGCCTGTTGGCTTAAAGACAAGTCTTGTTATCAGTATTGTGAGCTGCCTGCTCACTATTGTTTCTATAGAGGCAGCATATAAGTTTCCCGGGAGCGAGTTTGTAAATATTACAATGGACCCCCTTCGCCTTCCTGCACAAATTGTTTCCGGCATCGGCTTTTTAGGAGCTGGGGTAATATTGAGAAGAGGGAATGACAGTATCTCCGGGCTGACGACAGCAGCACTAATTTGGGGTGCCGGTGGAATTGGAATTGCAGTTGGGGCCGGTTATTACATAGAAGCTATCGCAGGTGTAACCCTTTTATTAGTGAGCGTAAAGTTTGTTCCTTTCCTTATGAGCCTTATCGGTCCTAGACAGCTAAGAGAAAAAGAAATAAAAGTTAAGCTCAAAGCAACGGAAAAGGAAGATGTTGCAACTATTATTGCAGCCATAAGAGAATTGAAAGCAGGCATTAAAAACCTGCGCATAAAAGACTTAGAAACCGGTGAACATTCTATCAACTTAATTTTAATAGTTGATCAAAAAAGAGAGTTAACAGAATTCTATAAAGAAATTTCCGGTATTAATGGCGTCAGGGAAATTGAAATAGAAAGCTTAAATTGATTATATTGACCAAATGGGTGGAGAGGTATCTCCATCCATTTATTGTTTTTTAGTTTAGTTATTGCAATATTTCTGAAAATATGTATAATATAATTTATCATCAACCAAACGGGGGCTTAGCTCAGCTGGGAGAGCGCTTGCATGGCATGCAAGAGGTCGTCGGTTCGATCCCGATAGTCTCCACCAACATACATAAATTCAGAAGACATTTGTCATCAATGGCAAATGTCTTTTTTACGTTCTTTTCCCTCTCATTTTAAATCGATATATTTTTCTTCCAAACCTTTCCTTGTATAATATTTTTATATCGAAAAATTCTAAAAAATACAGTGTAAAAAAAAATTATATTTTGTCGGATTTTATGGATTATTTGTCGCACATTCTGTATAATCATGCTTATTGAATTTTTTCAATAAGTTAAAGGAGGTTTTTCATTTTGGGTAAAGCATTAATTATTGGTGCTGGCGGTGTAGCAAGTGTTGTTGCACATAAATGCTGTCAAGTACCTGATGTATTCGAAGAGATTTGTATTGCAAGCAGAACACTTTCAAAATGTGAAGCGCTTAAAAATAAATTAGACGGCGGCAAAACGAAGGTTTCTATTGCCCAAGTCGATGCAGATAAAACAGAAGAAGTAATTGAGTTGATCAACAGCTTCAAGCCAGATGTAGTTATTAACGTGGCATTGCCATACCAAGACTTAACAATCATGGATGCATGTCTTGCAACTGGTGTTCACTACCTTGATACAGCTAACTATGAGCCGCCAGAAACAGCTAAGTTTGAGTATAAATGGCAGTGGGATTATAAGCAAAAATTCGAAGAAGCTGGACTAACAGCACTATTAGGCAGCGGTTTTGATCCAGGTGTTACTGGTGTATTTACTGCTTATGCACAAAAACATCATTTCGATGAAATCCACTATATCGATATCGTGGATGCTAATGGTGGAGATCATGGTTATCCGTTCGCGACTAACTTCAACCCTGAAATTAATATTCGCGAAATCACTGCAAACGGCCGCTATTTCGAAAATGGCGAGTGGGTAGAAACTGCACCTCTTTCTGAAAAGAGAGAGTATGACTTGGCAGAAATCGGACCTAAAAACATCTATCTTCTATACCATGAAGAATTAGAGTCTTTAGCTGTAAACATTAAAGGTGTGAAAAGAATCAGATTCTGGATGACATTCTCTGACAATTACTTGAACCACCTAAAAGTTCTTGAAAATGTTGGTATGACATCTATCGAGCCTATTAATTATGAAGGCAAAGAGATCATTCCGTTGCAGTTCTTGAAAGAATTGCTTCCAGATCCTGCTTCACTTGGACCTAGAACTAAAGGTAAAACAAATATTGGCTGCATTATCCAAGGTATTAAAGACGGCAAGCCAAAAACATATTATGTATACAATGTATGTGACCACCAAGAATGTTACAGAGAGGTTGGCTCACAAGCAATTTCATATACAACAGGTGTTCCGGCGATGATCGGTGCTATGCTTATCATTAAAGGACAATGGAAAAAGCCAGGCGTATACAATGTGGAAGAATTCGATCCAGATCCATTCATGGATGCATTGAACAAACACGGATTGCCATGGCAGGAGAACTTCACTCCAACTCTTATAGATTGAGAGGAAAGCAATGAAAAACATTGAATTTGATAAAGTACCATCTCCTAGTTATGTAGTGGACGAGCGTCTGCTTAAGAAAAACTTGGAGACATTGAACTATGTTCAGGAAAGAACTGGTGCTAAGATTCTTCTTGCATTAAAAGGATTTTCTATGCATTCTGTATTTCCACTTGTTTCAAAGTACCTTACAGGAGTAACTTCAAGCTCTTTGTTTGAAGCTAGATTAGGTTTTGAAAAGATGGGAAAAGAAGTTCATTCATATGCACCAGCATATGTGGACAGCGAGTTCGATGAACTGATGTTATACACGGACCATATTGTCTTCAATTCTTTTGCACAATGGGACCGTTTTAAAGATAAAGTAAGAAATGCTGACAAAAAAATTGATGTCGGAATTCGTATTAATCCAGAGTACTCTGAGATTGAAACAGAACTTTATAATCCTTGTGCACCGTACTCTAGATTCGGTGTTACATTGGATAACTTCGATGCTGATCGGCTTGATGAAATCGATGGCCTTCACTTCCATACAATGTGTGAGCAAAACTCTGACACTTTAAAGAGAACCCTTAAAGTAGTTGATGAGAAGTTTGGCGAACATATTAAAAAGGTTAAGTGGCTGAACCTAGGCGGCGGCCATCATATTACAAGACCAGATTATGATATCGAAACATTGATTGAATGCATTCTGTATTTGAAAGAGAAATATGATGTTGAGGTCTATCTAGAGCCTGGTGAAGCAATTGCTCTAAATACAGGTTATCTGGTAAGTACAGTTCTTGATGTTATGAAAAACGGAATGGACTTGGCTATTCTTGATACATCAGCTACTTGCCATATGCCTGATGTTCTGGAAATGCCATACAGACCTAATATCATCGGTGCTGGTATGCCTGGTGAATATGAGTACACATACAGACTAGGTGGAATGACTTGCCTATCTGGAGATGTCATCGGTGACTACTCCTTTAAAGAGCCATTAAAGCCTGGCGATAAAATTGTTTTCTGTGATATGGCTCATTATACAATGGTAAAAAATCATATGTTTAATGGTGTAAATCTCCCTTCTATCGTATCTTACAATGACGAAGAAGGCATTAAAGTCGTAAGACAATTTAAGTTTGAGGATTACAGCAACCGCCTTTCATAAGAAATGAACCCCTTCTCTAAATTAGAGAAGGGGTTTTTTCATGCATATTCCTTCCTGAAAAGGGTAAGTGGAAAAGGATAATAGTTAAAACTAGTAGGAAATAGGGGTGACAGGAAATGAAGCGTATGGAAAACAAAGTAGCTGTCATAACAGGGGGGGCTTCTGGTATTGGTAAGGCCTCTGCCATTCGTTTAGCAAGAGAAGGAGCAAAAATCAGCATACTCGATATGAATCAAGAAAGAGGCATCACGGCCACAAACGAGATTGCAGAGCTAGGCGGCGAGGCAATCTTCTTTCAAGTCGATATAACTGATGAAGAGCAAGTGGCAAACGCAATGGAAGAAACCTTTAATAAATGGGGAGAAATTACTACCCTTCTTGCAAATGCTGGGATTGTCGGAACATTGTCTCCAATCGAGGATTTTTCCACAAAAGATTGGGCTAATACAATCAATAACAATGTCGTCGGAACATTCGAGACTGTTAAGCAGGCAATTCCTTATATGAAAAATAACGGAGGAACCATTACTGTTATTAGCTCTGTTAGTGGTAACCGCCGATTTGCTCAAAAAGGTTTTTCCGCTTACAGTACATCCAAGGCAGCAATTGCAGCATTTGCTAAAATGGCTGCAATTGAGTTGGCACCATATAAAATTCGGGTAAATGCCATTTGTCCAGGTACTATTGATACGAATATTTTTGAATCCATTAAAGAATCCAATCATCCAGATGAGATACAGTTTCCATTTGGCATTCCGGAAGAGGCAATCCCGCTAAAGTCAGATGCAGGCAAACCAGAAGAAGTAGCAAATCTATTCCTGTTCTTAGCATCTGATGAAGCCTCTCATCTGACAGGAACTGAAATTTATGTCGATGGTGCAGAAACATTAATAAAAGGATAGCAGGAGGAATAACATGCCTTACAACGATGTGAAAGATCTGCCAGAATCAGTACGCAATAACCTGCCTTTTCATGCTCAGGAAATTTTTAAAGAAGCGTTCAATGCTTCCTTAGATGAATATAAAAAAGAAGAAACAGCGTTTAAAGTTGCTTGGAGTGCTGTTAAGAACAAGTACCATAAAGATAAAGATGGAAATTGGACAGCCAAGGATTAAAAAAAGACATCAGCCTGTCTGCTGATGTCTTTTAAGCAATGCTTAACCGTTTGTAAGTTTCCCTTCTGTTGATACTTGCCATTCAAATCCATATTTATCCTCGACTTGTCCATACAAAGGGCTCCAAAATGTTTCTTGCAGGGGCATTTTTACTTTGCCGCCTTCTTGTAAGGCAGCAAATACTTTCTTTGTGTCCTCAATATTTTCCAAAATGATTGCGGTAGTAACATTCGTGCCTATTGTGTATGGCATTCCTGGAAATGTGTCAGAAAGCATTAAGTCCGTATCGCCTACCTTCAGCTGTGCATTTAACACACGGTCTTTAGCTTCTTCTGGAATTGGCATTTCAGGATTTGGAGGCATGTCACCAAAAAGCTGCATACTTATTACCTCAGCATTTAGTGCATTTTTATAAAATTCCACTGCTTCATTACCATTCCCATTAAAAACGAAATAAGGGTACATTGATTTAATCATGATCCCACTCCTTCTTCCCTGAATATTCACTAATATTCTCTTTCATTTAACAAATTCCTTCTGATTATACAAAAAACAAATTTGACCTCTAAAAGATTAGAGGTCAAAAGGAATGCTTATTGATAGCCGTTTTCACGATTTGCAGCTTCGTCTTTTACTTCTTCTCTGAATGCATTGATTGATTCTTCTCTTCTTTTGTTTTTAGCTTCTATGTTAGCTCTTTCTTCTGAGGAAGCAAATGCCATTGTCTCTTCAGACTTATCAATATTATCTAATGTATTTTCAATCATATCTTGTAGTTTCTCTACATTATCTGCTCTGTTATCTGGATTTGGACGATTATTTGTCATGTCATTTCCTCCTGTAATTTAAAATACTATAGTATTTTGTTTATTTCTTGGTTTTTTATACACAGGAGAAATATGTTATTCCAATACTTTAACATAGATAAAAAGAGGAAAAACATAAATGTCTTTCCTCTATTTATCAGCTTATAATAGGAAGGGTAATCATCACACATGTTCCCCAGCCTTCCTTGCTTTTCACGGACATTTGCCCGTTATTTTCCTGCAAGAGTCGATTACACACCGTTAAACCGATACCGTTGCCTTTTTCTTTACTTGTATAATACGGTTCCCATATTTGACTGAGAAGCTCTTTGTTGATGCCTTCTCCATTATCTATTATTCGGATGCGAACCATATCAGATTTACTATCAATGATCATCTTGACTTTCCCGCTTCCACCATGGATAGCTTCCAGACTATTTTTTAATACATTGATGATTACCTGCTTGAAATGCGATTTCTCCATAGATATAAACGCATTTTTTTCTTGTCTGTTTACTACAATAATTTCCTTATTCTGTTCAATAGCCAATGCCTGGAACAAAAGCTTAATATTTTGCAATTCGACACTCGGAAGAATGGTTAATAATTCAGCTCTTACAGCTGCTTTAGCTTCAGGCTTGCCAAGAATAAGTAATTCCTTTAATACCTGATTAATTCGGTCTATTTCTTCCAGAAGAATATCTTCAAAGCCAGTTTTATCACTTTTTTCTTTTAAAAGCTGGATAAAGCCTCTTATTGTCGTTAATGGGTTTCTGATTTCATGAGCAACACTTGCAGCCATTTCTCCAACAACCTTCAGCTTTTCAGAAGAGATGATCAACTGTTCGCTTCTCTTTTGCTCTGTTATATCCATTCCAAAATAAATAGTGCGTTTATTTTCGTTATTATAATAAAGTTCTTTCCTGTCCCACAGTATATAATGAACCTTCCCATTAACATCAATGTAATTTTGTGGCTTTACTGTTTCCATACTGATTTCTTGCAAAATAGTCGAAATTGATTCGCCTAGCAAATCAATTTCGGTCTTTTTCAATAACTTACATAATGAATCATTTATTTTAATGATTGTATTTCCATCTATTACTAGAAGATAATTCGGGTTTATATTCATAATTGTTTCAAGCTGTTCACTCTGCTTCCGCAATTCTCCGTTCATTGCATTTATCTTGAATGATTGCATTTGAAAAAAGCCAATAAATAATATAATTGCAGCAAAAATAGAATTGAAACTAGAGTAATATAACGGAATAAAAGCAAAACCGCTTAAGTTGCCGTTAATGAATATAAGAAGAGCAGCCGCTACCAACTTTATATAGAATCTTTTATCACCAATGTCACGAACCTTTGTCGTAATAAACAGCAACAGAAATGTATTAAGATAGCCGATAACTATGTTTAACATGAATAGCAGATTACCTACGCCATACACCGGCAGCAAGTGTGATGGTGCTAACAGCTTAGCATCTTTCCATGTGTATGACACAATCCCAAAGTCAGTAAAGTTAACAATATAGACAACTAACGTATAGAGAATAAAAAAAGTCAGAATTCCTTTATTTAAAAGCCATCTGTATTTTTTCAACTCCCTATTTTTCCACACTAAGTAATAGGAGAAATAGTACATTATTGGCATAATAAAAATAGAGCCGCCCCTAAAAAAGCGAAACAGACTATCTATCCATTTGAGGGGAAGTACATTTTCTGCATACAGTGTTGCAACATCCATTTGCCAAAAAGATAACATCCCCAAAAATAGGGATAGGGTTACAGCAAGTCTCGTTTTTGAAAAAAACAGGACAGTCAGGGAAATGATGAGTGGTATCATCGCTACCATCATCAATAAAATAAATTCCATCTTAAATCCCTCCTGTCCGATACCGCCTGATGTATATTCATATGATTACACTTAAATAGCAATACTGCTGTAATCAAGGATGTAGTATTTGTTATCATGATGAGTGGTGTTTCCCCAATATAAGTTTTCTTCTTATTTTACTATGAAATGTCTCTTTTGAGTAAAAAGTCTCGTTTTTTTTCTGAAAGAAAAAAAGCAATATGGCTTTAAGATTACCTTTAGCCATGTTGCTTTTTAATCAGTTCCAGCTGTTAGTTAATGAAACTTTACCTATTGCCTTTCCTGCTTCCAAATATTCATGTGCCTTGTCTGCTTCTGTAAAGGAGAATTCCTCTTCATCCACAAGCGGATTAAGCTCCCCGTTCGCCACAATCTCGGCAATTTTTTGAAGGATAGCTCCATGCTCCTTCCTTGATGATTCATCTATTATTTTCAACAGCATAAACGTAACATGCAAGGATAGACCTTTGGCGTGCATCGGTGAAAGGTCATGTGTTGATCTTGCAGCAATGGCAAGAACTGTACCATGTATGGCTGCTGCTTGGAATGATTTATCTAAATTCGTTCCGCCAACCGTGTCAAAAACAGTTTGAAATCCGTTGCCTTGTGTATATTTTTCAACATACTCACTAATAGATTCTTCCTTGTAGTTAATTACTGTATCTGCTCCTAATGATTTTGCTATTTTTGCTTTTTCATTTGAGGAAACAGTTGTATAAACCTCTGCTCCCTTCCATTTTGCAAGCTGAATGGCAACATGACCAACACCGCCTGTTCCACCATGAATCAACACTTTTTGTCCCGCAGAAATATTCCCTTTTTCAAAAAGGGCATCCCAAGCGGTAATGCTTACTAATGGCAAAACAGCAGCTTGCTTCATGGTGATGTTTTTTGGTTTATGTGCTAATAACCGGGCGTCTGCGAGCATATATTCAGCTAACGCACCACCTGTTCCTTTAAAGCCGCCAGCACAGCCAAATACTTCATCTCCTGCTTTAAAGTTGTCAACACCCTCTCCTACTTCCTCTATAACACCTGCTACATCGCCATGAAGAACTGCTGGTAGCTCTGGGGAAGCGGCAGGAACTGCTCCTGCTCTAATTTTTACATCAATAGGATTTACACTTGATGCCATTACTTTAATAAGTACATAACCTTTTTTAATAGTGGGTCTATCCATTTCTGATTCACGGAATACAGACGCATCACCATATGAATGAACTAGCATTGCTTTCAACATCATCTCTCCTCTCCATTATCTATTATTTTACAGAAAACAGGCATAATCTGCATTGGTTTTAATTTCACCAAAAAAGGTTATTAGAAAAATAACTTGCTAGCTGCATTATTACAGAACAACCATACAGGAGGAGTTATTATGAGTGACATGTCAAATAAGGTAGCAATAATTACAGGTGCGGCATCAGGGATTGGCCATGCAGCCGCTATCTCTCTAGTTAAAAGTGGAGTTAAAGTAGCATTGCTCGATTTAATTCCTGAAAACTTAGAATCTGTTGATAAGGAAATAAAAGAACTTGGCGGAGAAGCAATCATTTTAGAAGCAAATATTTCTGATGCCTGTTCCATGAGTACAGCATTTGATTATGTCATTAAAAAATGGGGTAAGCTTGATATTGTTTTTGCTAATGCAGGAATTAACGGGAAGGTCTCCCCAATTGAACATCTCTCTCCAGAGGATTGGGACATGACTATGGAAACCAATCTTAAAGGAACCTTCCTTACATTAAAATATGCTGTTCCTCATATGAAACAAAATGGCGGAAGTATTATTATTACTAGCAGCATTAACGGCAACCGAACTTATTCAAGCTTTGGTATGTCAGCATATAGTACTTCTAAAGCTGGTCAGGTTGCCTTTGGCAAAATGGCAGCATTGGAGCTGGCTAAATATAAAATAAGAGTAAATATCATTTGCCCTGGTGCAATTGATACAAATATTGAAGAAAACACGTTCCGAGAGGAAGAAAAATTAAAGGAAATTGCCATACCGGTAGAATATCCTGAAGGAAGTCAGCCGCTTGCACAAAAGTCAGGTGAGCCAAAACAGGTAGCTGATTTAGTTCAGTTCCTGAGCTCAGATGCCTCCAGCCATATCACTGGAACAGAAATTTATATTGATGGCGCTGAATCACTGCTTTAATAAACAAAGGCTAAAGGGGTTACTCCTTTAGCCTTTGTTATTTTCTAGCAAGCAAGTGAGTAAGTATTTAAAACGAATTGTGCTACAATACACCTTATAAACTTACGGGAGGTAATAGATAATGAATCAGGTAATAGAGACTTTAAAACAGCATCGTTCTTATCGAAAATACGAAAACAAACCAGTTCCTAAAGAAATGGTTGAGGCTATTTTGGATTCAGCGCAAGCTGCCCCTTCATGGGCGAATGGACAGCAGGTTACTGTTATACTAGTAGAGGATACAGCAAGGAAGGAAAGATTAGCAGAGCTTTGCGGAAATCAGCAGCATATTAAGGAAGCACCAATATTTTTAGTATTCTGCATGGATTTCTACCGGACAGAGCTTGCAGCCAACCTGGAAAACACTGCTTTTGGTGCTGCTGATCAATCAGACTTGCTTCTTGTTGGAGCAACAGATGCTGGAATTGCCTTGGCAAATGCGATAACAGCTGCTGAATCCTTAGGGTTAGGGACTGTTCCTATTGGCGGAATAAGAAGAAATGCACCAGAAGTTGTCGAGTATTTACAGCTTCCTAAATATGTATTGCCTATCTCTGGTTTAAGTATTGGCTTCCCAGCTGAAGATCCTGGTGTTAAACCACGACTTCCTAAAGAAAGCTATGTTCATAAGGAAACTTATAACAGTGATCAAATCGGTTCATTAAAAGAATATAACGATATTTTTAAGCAATACTTGCAAGAACGGGGCAGTGAACAAGCTAACTGGACAAACAGGGTGGCAAACTTTTATAAGCAGCCCTATTACCCAAGTCTAGGACCATTACTGAAAAAACAAGGCTTTACTGCGAAAGATCTGAGCGAATAAAAAAAAACATCCTCCCTTAAATTTCGGAGGATGTTTTTTTGGCTACTGGCCAAGCTTTGGGAAGGTAATTTCAAATTTTGTCCCTTTTTCCAGCTCACTGTCAACCTTAATAGTGCCTGAATGCTTTTCTATAATCCACTTAGCAATAGACAAGCCTAATCCAGTGCCTTCCATATCTGTCCTTGATTGCTCCACTTGATAAAACCGGTTGAAGACTTTTGGTATATCTTGTTTTGGGATGCCAATTCCGTTATCTTTCACCTCTAATTCTACAGTGTGAGTTTTAGCTGTGGCATTTATAGCAATCGTGCCTCCCTCACCTGTGAATTTCATGCTGTTATCCACTAGGATGACAAGCAGTTGGTGAATACGTTCCTTGTCACCGATCAGCTTGATAGGTGACCTTGTATCAGTATAAATTCTTTTGCCTTGAAACTCTGCGATATCGGCATACTGGTCAATCACTTCCTGGATGAGGAGATTCAAGGCAAATTCTTGCTTCGATATTTCCATTTGATTTGAGTCGCTTCTGGCAAGTGTCAGCAAATTTGTGACGAGCTTGTTCAATCGTCGTGTTTCCTTTGAAATGACTGAAATATCTATAGCCTTTTCTTGAATGGTGGCATCAGGCTCTTGGAAGAGCAGGTCTGTTCTTGTTTGGATGACTGCTAAAGGTGTTCTCAGCTCATGGGAGGCATCTGATACGAATTGCTGCTGAGATTCCCATGATTTTTGAATCGGTACAAGAGCTCTTCCAGCAAGGAAATAACCAGCCATTATGGCGAAGATGCTTCCTGCCAGCACACCTACTGTCATAATAATAATCAATCGGTTCAGCATTGATTTTTCTGGATCAATGCTGCGGATAAATTGAATTATTTCCTTTGATCCATCCTCCATTGTTACTTTAACAGCAATCGTGTTATAACTGTAGCCGCTGACTGTCTGCTTCTCTACAATCTTATCGTATTGCTCTGGATAGAAATTCTCGAATTCACTCGCATAATTCATAATGTCTTGGGAAATAACATCAATTTCCTTATCGTCTGTCCACTTAATAACAGAGATTTGCCGGGGCGGCTCTTGCATTGGTCCCCTTCCATCTCTTTGTTCAAAATGGCTGATCGTTTCCGCCGTTTCTTCCAAGGACTGATTAATATCCTTATATATTTGCTTTTCGGTATAATGATAAATCATCACACCGAGGACTACCATTAATAAGATAAATACAAGCGAGTTAAGGAAGGTTAGTTTAATTCTTGTTTTCTGGAACATTATTTATCCCCTTATACTCTTTTTAAAATATAGCCAACACCTCGGACTGTTTGAATATCTTTATGATAGGCGAATTCTTCTAATTTTTTACGCAGTTGGTGGATGAACACTTCCACAATTGCAATCGTCGTATCAGAATCGAATCCCCATATCCGATCAAATATTTGTTCCTTCGTGAGGATTTTCCCAGTATTTTGAATTAAATACTCAAGCAGCTCATATTGTTTGACTGTTAACTTGATTGGCATTCCTTTAACAAGCACATCATTTTCCTTGCCTGTCAGCACGATTTCTTCATACTTAAGCCCTTCATCAATATCTAATGCCCCGCTCCTTCTCAAGAGAGCCTTGATTCTTGCTTCAAGCTCAGGAGCCTGGAAAGGCTTTACTAAATAATCGTCGCCGCCAAATTCCAGCCCTTTTACCCGATCCTCAAGTGAATCCTTTGCTGTTAAGAATAAAACAGGTGTATTGACTTTTTCTTTACGCAAGGTTTGAACAATGTCAAAACCGTTAATATAAGGAAGCATGACATCGAGCACAATCAAATCATAGATATTTTGCTGTGCATAAAACAAGCCGTCTTCTCCATTATCTGCTGTATCAACAGAATACTCCTTCTCCAATATCCCCTTTATGGATTCTAATAAAGGTTTATTATCCTCCACAACTAGTATCTTCATTGTTTCAATCTCCTTTGGCTTTTAAATCTGACAATTGCTTGATTCATTAGCATTATTAAAACATAAGCCTCTATATAAATAAATACTCTCACGAATGTTTTTGTGCCAGCTTGAAAGAGAAGCGATTCGCATCTGCGGACCGCTTCTTTTCTACCATACTATTTTTGTTGATACTCGTACAAGGTTTGCCCCATGCCTCTCATATTAGATAAATCAGTAGCAGAGCTGTCAGTAGTGCTAGTATCAGATGAATACTCGCTGCTAGGTACCTCGACACAGTTTTCTTGAATCCACTCTGTCACTTCACTATTGCCGCCCATTCCTTGACCAGATACTAAGAAATACTTGATTTCTCCTGCTTCAGCCATCTCCTCCAGCTCATCTACTGTCGGTGCCGGATCTGATCCGCCAAAGCCGCCCATTGCCATTACTGCATAGTCTGTGTTCAGCATAATAGAATATGCCGATTGGGCTCTTTGTACTGCCAAGAAGAATTTTTCGCCATTGTAATTGTCTTCAAGATACGACATTAAGCCAGAATCGATACTGTCCATATCGCCCCCGCCGCCTGGTCCGCCTGTAAAACCACTGCTGGCATTATTCTCAGAAGCTCCCGGGAAACCAGTTGGAGCCTCATTAGAATCACTTGGCATTTCATTTGGAATGGAACCTTGCTCCATATTACCACCATCGAAGGCACGCATGCCTCCACCTCCGCCGCCTGGTCCGCCCATTCCACTTGTCGGACCTGCAGTTGGTGTAGATTCATTGCCAGTCTTTGTAATCGTTATAGCAGTCCAATAAATCGGCAGTACTAATAATGCCAATATGCTGATAACTGCTATTGTCTCCTTTATGGATGCACTTGATTTGCCTGCTATTAACAGCATAAACAGTACAACCCCTAAAATAATAGCAACCCACATCCATACAATGGATACAGAAGAGCTGTTCTGATAGACAATCAGCGCTTCAAAGAAGAAAGTAATTAATATTCCAACAGGCAGCAGCCAGCTCTCCCAGCCATTCTCTTCTTTATAAAAGTTCCATAATGTCGTAAAACCGATACCGACAAGTGCGGCAATTGCAGGCCCCATCATACTTAAATAATAATGATGGTAAAATAGCGCGATGCTGAAGAAAACAAACATAGGTGCTAGCCAGAAAAACCAAAATGCTGCAAAATGGTGCTGTATTGTATACTTTCTCGTCTTTAAGAAAGACAAGACTAAACCAATAATGGCAAAGACCACGAATGGCAGCAGCCAGCTAATTTGTCCAGACAGCTCGCTTTGGAATAATCGCAGCGGGCCTGCTTCACCAGTGTTAAACATGCCAGATTGGCTGGAGCTGCCTCCATCTCCTTGCTGTCCACCATTAGGCATAGTAGTAGGAGCTTCCTCACTAGTATTGCTGGAATCTGAAGCACTAGTACTAGTTTCATCAGTCGAAGTCTGAGTCTGCGGTGCTTGAGCATTCCCTCCGCCTCCCATGCCAGAATCTTGACCAGTTAATCTTGATAAGCCATTATAGCCAAAAGCAAGCTCTAGTACAGAGTTCGTTTCACTTCCGCCCATATACGGCCTTTCACTTTTTGGGGTCAAATCAACTGCAAGTGCCCATGACAAGGAGATAACAACTAGCAAAACAGTGGATGCTGCTAAGTGCATCAGCTTTTTCCAGATTTTCAATTCTCTCGTTGCAAAGAAATAATAGAAAGCAAATGCCGGCAACACCATATATGCCTGCAGCATTTTCACATTAAAGCCGACGCCCACAAGAGCAAAGCTTAATAATAGCCAGCCAAGCTTCTGCTTTTCGACTGCTTTCATCAATGCCCATGCTGCTATCATCAGTGTAACAATCAAGATACTGTCTACATTATTAGTTCTGACAACTGCTACAAAAATTGGCGAGCAAGCTAAAACCAAACTGGCAATCAGTGCTGCCGGTCTGCCGAATTTCGGCTTAATCATGATATATAACAACCAGACAGAAACGACACCAGCAAGTGCCTCTGGCAAAAGAAGCACAAAATCATTGAAGCCGAAGATCTTAGCAAAAATCGCTTGAATCCATAAAGCTACTGGAGGTTTATCAACGGTTATAAATCCAGCAGGATCAAAGGAAACAAAGAAAAAGTTATGGAAGCTAGTCAACATGCTTTTCACAGCTACAGAATAATACGAATTCGTGCCAGCATTCTGCAAATTATAGAAATTTAAACCGGCCGAAAACAGCAATATAGCTATTAAAAGGATGTCGACTCTTCCTTTAGTACAATTTTTCATATCTTACTCCATTCTTATAATAATTTTTTTATAAATTAATTTGTGTTTGCCTTCGTAAAAACGAGCATCTTCGTTCCAATAAAGTTGAAGATTGTTCCTATCGCTGTTACTAAAAATTTGCTCAACAGCAAATTTAAGCCCTGCTTTGTATATAAAAAATCGAGCAATATCAATGTTAACGATAATGTGGCAGCATTGACCGCAAGGAAACGAATAAACTCCTTCATGCTTGCCTTATCTTTTTGTTTAAATGTCCATGTTCTGTTTACAAAGTAACTGTTTAATAGTCCACATGAATAGGAAAGTATTTGCGATAGAAGATAATTTGCTCCAACGCTAGTCAAAAGCGCATAAACAACAAAGTCAATGATTGTATTTAACGAACCAACAATTCCAAACTTAAAAAAAACAAGCCACTTCCTAGTCATTTCATCACATATGATTTCGCCGCTGATTCATGCTGGTAAATGTCTTTCACAATATAAAGCGGTCTGTCTTTTGCTTCGTCATAAATACGGCCGATATATTCACCGATTACACCAAGCATCATAAGCGTAATTCCACTAAAGAATAGCTGAATGACAATAATAGAAGACCAGCCAGTAACAGTAGTTGTTGTAAACAGTTTTTGATAAAGCACAATCAGCATGTAAACAAATCCAATCACCGACAAGGAAGCACCTAAATAATTGGCCAGCTTTAATGGTTTATAAGAGAAAGACGTTATTCCGTCCAAAGATAATTTAAGCATTCTTTTTAAAGGATATTTTGTTTCACCAGCAAATCTCTCATCTCTTTCATATTCAACAGCACTCTGTTTAAAGCCAACCCAACTGACAAGCCCTCTGACAAAGCGGTTTTTTTCATGAATATTCTTCATTTGATTACACACCTTGCGGTCAATTAATCGGAAATCTCCTGTATCAATCGGTATTTCAATTTCTGTCATTGCCCTTAATGTCCTGTAAAAGGCCGAGGCTGTCTGTTTCTTAAAAAAGGTCTCTCCTTTTCTGGCAGTACGCTTCGCATAGACGACATCATAGCCTTCTTTCCATTTTTGAATCATTTCTAGAATAAGCTCAGGAGGATCCTGAAGATCTGCATCAATTATGACAATAGCATCTCCTAACGCATAATCCATTCCAGCAGTTATGGCGATTTGGTGGCCGAAGTTTCTGGAGAAATCAACGATTTTAATCCTGTTGTCCTGCTCACTTAAATTCAATAATATTTCGACAGACCGGTCTCTGCTTCCGTCATTGATAAACAATAGCTCATAATTTCCATCTGCATTCTTCATCACTGTCTTAATCCGCTCATACGTATGTTCAATGACTTCCTCCTCATTAAACACGGGAATTACAATCGAATATTTTACTTTCTCGTTCGTCATGAAAATCACTCATCCTTTCTAGTAGCTCGTGACGTTTCGTTCGTCACTTCCGAATGGAATAGCCTGATTTTAGCGAACAATTCTTAATTAATCCTTAACTTATTAACAATATTTAGAAATACAAAAAAGGCTCTATGCATGCTGTTTTGCATGCATAGAGCCTTACTTTTCTAAATAACCTCAGGTAAGATAAAATAATTTCTTAATTTACTGTCGACATGTGCTTGCCAATGGTCTAAAGAAACACCAAGCTCATTAAGGAGCTTATAAGCATTCACCCATGCGCTCATTTCTGCGTTTACTCTGTACGACCAATCATTTAACCATTTATCATAATCTAAATCGCCATTCACATAATCCATTACATGGCCAATCTCGTGTGCAAGTGCATATGTATTCTCCAATGTAATTAAGAATGGAACTGTAATATACATATTAGCATTAAAGCTGATTTTCTTGTCCGCGTCATAAACGACCTTACAGCCGAGCTGTTCTGCCTTCGAAACTACTTCCATGAATTTATCTATTGTAATCATGTATTTAATCATATCCCCTTTTTTGTAAGCTATCTAAAAACGTATATGTCTATATTATCGGTTTTATAAGTGCTGATTAGTATTACCAAACTTTTCCTCGGCAAAAAATCCGACAAAAATGTTTATATGAAGTGAAATCGGCTATATAACCAATGTACAATTTAATAACTAAAATTTCTAAGGAGTGATAATCATGGCAAACAACAACAAAATGAGTCGAGAAGAAGCAGGTAAAAAAGGTGGACAAGCAACTTCTAAAAATCACGATAAGGAATTTTACCAAGAAATTGGACAAAAAGGCGGAGAAGCCACTTCCAAGAATCATGATAAGGAATTCTATCAAGAAATCGGGAAAAAGGGCGGAGAAGCTACTTCTGATAATCATGATAAAGAATTCTATCAAGAAATCGGGAAAAAAGGCGGAGAAGCTACTTCCGATAATCATGATAAAGAATTCTATCAAGAAATCGGCAAAAAAGGCGGAGAAGCCACTTCCGAAAATCATGATAAAGAATTTTACCAAGAAATTGGCCGTAAAGGCGGCAACTCCACTAACAATAACAACAACTAATATTAAAAGTATATCAAATTTAAAAAGAAGAAGAAACCCAAATGCCCAATCGCATTTGGGTTTCTTCTTTATACGGGATAAACCGTTTTATGATCTGCAGTTACTTGCACTTTGTCGGAATCTACTATTTTGATGCTGGCATCTGAAGAATAATACCAAGTTTTTTCGTTTTTTCCAACGATAAATAAATTTAATTCCTCTTTGAAGGCAATCAAGTTCTCAAGCTCTTCTTTATTTGCAGCTGCCGTAATGACCCAGTTATCCCCTTGGGGCAGAACCGAGTAATCCTCTGTCTGCAGAAACAGCCTGCTGCCAATAGCATGTCTGATCATCAGCATCTTATTCCCCTCCCGGCAAATCAATCAGCATAAAGAAACAGTCTTTTGAAGCTGCTAACTGTAACTCAGAAACATCCGTGATACGGGCTGATTCTTGTTTTCCAAGCAGATGTTCATTGTTAAGAAGAACTCTGCCTTCTATCACATACACTAGAATTCTCCTGCCATCTTCCTGGCTGAACTCAAGACTTTTCCCCTGCTCAAGCTTTGATAAATAAATCGTCGCATCTTGATGAATCATCGCCACACCTTCACTTGCTGTTGGAGCAACTACTGGCAATAAGTTATTAGATAATTTACTCACATCATATATTACATCTTCATAGGAAGGAGGCAGCTGTTTCGTCTCAGGAAAGAACCAAAGCTGCAGAAATCTGCCTGGTTCTGTTGTGGATGGATTCACTTCAGAATGAAGAATTCCTGTTCCAGCCGTCATGCGCTGCACCTGTCCAAATTCGATAACTCCACTGTTTCCTAAGCTGTCCTCATGTTTCAATTGTCCATCAATGGCGATAGAAACAACCTCAGCCTCTCTGTGCGGATGGATACCGAACCCTTTATCCGGCTGAATGGTATCATCATTTAATACACGCATAGGGCCAAAATTAACATTCTCCGGGTCGTAATAATTACCAAAGGAAAAGCTGAAATGACTTTCTACCCAGTCATTGCTTGCAGAATGACCATCTGCTTTCGTAAATATTTTAATCATCCTTAACACCTCTTTATTTTATTGTGTTAAACCAAGCAGCTGCAGCATCAACTTCTGTTCGCGTCAATTGATGGCCATAATTCTCCCAATGAACCGTAACATTTGCTCCTGCTCCTTCTAAAAGAGTTGTCAGTTCCTCTGATTCACTTCGAGGGCAGATTGGGTCATTTGTGCCCGCTGAAATAAAGACAGGCACATCAGTAAGTTCAGGCAATGCGATACCTCTTAACGGCACCATCGGGTGATGCAAAATCGCTCCCTTCAAGCCTTTGGCGTAATGAAACAAAATGCTTGCTGCGATATTTGCACCATTTGAATAACCTATTGCAATAATATTGCGACGATCAAAGCCGTACTGTTCTGCGCTGCTGTCTAAAAAGTCATGCAGCTCCTTTGTACGCTCCTTTAGGTCTTCAATATCAAAAACGCCTTCAGCTAGTCGGCGGAAGAACCGAGGCATTCCGTTCTCCAACACATTCCTCGTACACTGAGCACAGATGATTGTGGACTAATCAGCTCTGCCAGTGGCAATAAATCATTCTCCGTTCCTCCAGTTCCATGCAATAGTAATAAGGTTGGCAACTGTTCATTTGTTCCTTTTTTAAAAATATGCTTCATCTTCGTCTCCTAGTCATGAGGCTTAATAAGCCCTGCTTTATTTTGGTCTGTTGATTGTAAACATTTCACCCAGCTTGCTATAATCATTTCCCGCAAGCCTGCTGACAGGCTTTAAAAGCTTCGGATCGATTCTTCCATTTTCATATAATTGATCTTCAATATGGAAGCAAACAGCACGGCCCAGTATTAAATCGCAAGTAGGTATCCCATTATCATCCTTAATCTCTACAATTCCCTCTAATTTACACTCAATCCGGACTTTCGCTTCCTTAATTCCAGGCACTGAAATAACAGAACTTTCAGCAACCGACAGTCCAGCAAGTTCTATCTCACTTTCGTCCGGCGGAAGATTTGCAGCAGTTTCATTAATTGCTGCAATATTATCCTCGTCACAAACATGGATGACAAATTCGCTGTACTCCTTAATATTTTTAGCTGTATCTTTTTCATTACCGCCATTTCTTTGAACTGCAACAGATAAGATTGGAGGATTGGAAGATACGATATTAAAGAAGCTGAACGGTGCACCATTAATAACACCGCCGCTTCCTTTAGAAGTAACAAACGCGATTGGTCTCGGAATAATGCTGCCGATAAAGAACTTATACACCTCTTTCGCAGAAAGCGTGCTTGGATCAATTGTTAACATGCTATTCCTCCATTCATGGCAAACTTCGCCGGTAAAATTTTTATACAAGCTATTTTATCTTGAATTCGAGATAATCATACTATTATTAATTACTGTCTGTCAAGAATGAGTCCTTGCTTCTAGTAAAAATAAAGAAAATTACTCTATTTTTTCCTATTATAGTTTGCTATCATTAATTTGTATAATTTTTACTCTGTTTCCATTAGAAAAACTACTCATTTAGACCTAATTTAATAACTTTTACCTATTACAATTAAACTATATTTTAGATAAAATAAGGTATAATCTTAGAGTCTAGCAAATTAGCTTCTATTGTAAAAAGAGAGAGGGAAATAGTGTGGGTATATTAAATGAAGGAGAGTTTATTGAAACAGTATATTTTAAAGGCTTGCAGCTTTCATTAATTGCAGCAGGTGACGGAACGGAAGTTATTCACCATAAACTGCAGCCAGGTTCTAGCTGGGCGATGGGTCCAGAAGAGGGCTGGGAAGGACTGGAGTATTTTTTTATTGTTTCTGGCAAACTAGTATATCAAAGAGATGAAGTATCTATCGAGCTTATACCCGGACAGTCCTTTTTTGAGAGCCCAATCAAGGAATATACTATTTTCCATGCTAAAGAAGAAACAGAGTTTATTTATGTGACAAGTCAGCCAGTGTTTCACCACTATAGCCAACTTTCTAAAGACTTATTAGAGCTGACTATTTCTATAGAAGAAAAAGACGGGTACACAAGAGATCATTGTGAGAGAATTAAGGACTATTCGATGCTCGTTGGTGAAGTGCTTGATCTTAACACAAAACAAATTGCCCGCCTAAACCTTGCTTCCTTTTTTCATGATCTTGGCAAAGTTAAAGTACCTTTAAATATATTGCAAAAACCTAGTAAACTCACAGATGATGAATGGGAAATCATGAAACTACATACAACTTTTGGTCGTGAGCTGTTAGAAGAAACGAGAATTCCATTACTAGGCGAAATAGGTTTAATAGTTGAACAGCATCATGAAAGGTATGACGGTAAAGGATATCCTAAGGGTTTAAAGGGTGACGAAATTACAGTTGAAGCAGCTATAATTGCTGTCGTTGACTCCTTTGATGCAATGACAACAGATAGGGTCTATAAAAAAGGCAAATCAAAAAAGGCAGCCTTTGAGGAAATTCTAAAAAACAGAGGTACAATGTATCATCCACAAGTAGTTGATGCTTTTATAGCATTACAAGATAAAATAGAAAACTATTAACATGAGGGAGAGACTATTATGAAAAAACTAGTTTGGAGCTTATTGGCTGTCATTTTAATCGTTTCCTTGCAAGTAAAGCCTGCAGAAGCAGCTTATTTGCCAGAATACGATAAATATGTAGAAGTAACCTATGATCAAGCAAGACAAATTGCTGACTTATTAGGGATGAAGAATATTCCTCTTGGTGAACAAACTGCTAAGATTACTTTTGATGTTCAGGAAAAGGTTATTGCTAAAATCGAAAAAATTATCGGTAAAGAAATTGACCATTATTATATCTGGCTAACTGTAGATGGACAACCTGTACTTGGAATTGATCCGCCTATAATACTGGCTTAATCAGAAACAAAAAGGACTTCGGAAACCCCGAAGCCCTTTTTTATTTATTTCTAAACAAAATGATAAATTAGCTTAACCCATCCAAAAAAGGAAATCCACAGTGGTACGCTCAATAAGATGCCCCATTTCAATCCATTAAAAAAATTCGCTTGTTCTTCCATGCCATCCACCCCTTATCAGTAAGTGAGACCAGAGTTAATGATTAGCTTATATCCATTATATACGAAAACGCTTTCATTATGTCTGTATTTATTATTAATATGACCCATTTTTTTATTAAATAAACATCTTTACCTACTTGAAACTTGTAATGGTGCTTCTTACCAAATATATCGTCCTAGCGATTTCTGTTATTTATAGGACTATATACTTATTATTTAAAAACTTTTATTTTTTCTATTCTTTTAAATGAGGGGTCTGAATTAATAACTAATATTTTTTATTTTTTAATGGTTTGTTCATTATTTATTCATAATTACCAAGTAGAATAAATTTATGTTAAGAGTTTCCCCTCTTAAAATATATTTTTTTGGTCCGGCTATTTAAGCCGGATCTTTTTTTGTTTGCAGACAAGAAAAAAACGAACATCGTTAACATGTTCGTTTCTCTATAGAGTCATTTCGTTGCTTCAATTGTTGTATATGAAAAACTGCTGAAGTCGAATAAGCCTTTATCTGTTAATTTCAATGTAGGAATGACAGATAATGATAGGAAGGATAATGTCAGGAATGGATTAAAGTTGCTTGATCCTCCTAATTGCTTCACTTGTTCATTAAGTGTGTTCATTTGGTCATACAGTGTTTCATAGCTTTGGTCTGAGATAAGGCCAGCTATCGGCAATGGCAAGGCTGCGATTAATTGTCCTTCTGCTACTGCTGTTATGCCTCCATTAATATTTTTCAACTCTTCTATCGCAAGCTGGATATCTTCATCATTTGTTCCAACTGCGACAATATTGTGAGAATCATGGGATATGGTTGTTGCAATCGCTCCTTTTTTGAAACCAAATCCCTTTACAATGCCCCGCCCAATATTGCCAGTCCGATGATGTCTCTCCACAACAACCAGTTTTAGCAAATCCTGCTCGACAGATGGCTGAAAAATACCATTTTCCACACTAACCTTTTCTATCAAATGCTCTGTTACAATGCTGTTAGGAATAATGCCAATAACATTGCAAATATCTGATTGGAGCGGCAATTGTAGCTCACTAGTATTAAATGGAGCATAATTCAAGCCAGGCAGGCTGGTATCTTCATAGCCCTGTTTCTTAAACTGCTCTGTTTTCAGCTTGCCGTTTTCCACAATACACTTGCCTTCTTTATATACATGCTCTATCGTAAGCTCCTCCAGGCTGTCTACAATCAGGAAGTCTGCCTTATAGCCTGGTGACACTGCACCGATTCTATCTTGCTTATAACATTCAGCCGTATTAATCGTAGCCATTTGAATGGCTGTGATTGGGTCCAGTCCTTCTTTTATTGCTAAACGAATACAATGGTCAACACTGCCCTCATGCAAAAGATCGTCAATCAGCTTATCATCTGTTACAAAAAGACATCTGCGTGCATTTCTTTCTGTCACAACAGGCAGCAATGCTTTTAAGTCTTTAGCAACTGTTCCTTCCCTAATCATTAAATAAAGACCTAAATCCAGTCTGTCTTTCCCTTCCTGCTCTGTTGTAGCTTCATGATCATTGCGAATTCCTGCAGCACTGTAAACATTTAGGCTCTCACGCTCAATGCCGGCAGCATGGCCATCTATTACCCCGTTATTCTCTTTTGTCAGAATAAGCTTTTTGACCATATCTGCACTGGTGTTTTGGACAGACGGAAAGTCCATTACCTCTGCTAGGCCTAAAACACGCTCATGTTTAAAAAAAGGAGCCAGATCATCAGCGTACAGTGCTGCACCATTACTGTCATTCGGCACGGCTGGCACACAGGAGGGCAGCATGACACGAATATCAAGTGGCAATCCTTCCGACTGGTCAAGCATGTATTGAATTCCCTTTGTCCCGGCAACATTCGCTATTTCATGTGGGTCAGTTATCGCTGTTGTAACACCATGGAGCATGAGGACCTTTGCAAATTCCTGCGGTGCGAGCATGCTGCTTTCAATATGAACATGACCGTCTATCAGTCCAGGAATGATGAATTTTCCTTTTGCATCTATTGTTTGCTTTCCTTCATACTGGCCTATCCCGGCAATAGTATCATCAGATACAGCTAGATCACCCTTCATCAGTTCTCCAGTAAACACATTGACTATAGATGCATGCTTAATAACTAAGTCTGCCTTTTCTCGTTTTGCTGCTATTCTCAATCTTTTTTCAAATTTGCTGCTCATGTGCATTTTCCCCCTTATTTCTTTTTGGTAGTTTCACTTTGCTAAATTTTTGCAAATGCTTTTGTACGTTAAGTTCCATAATTAAAATGATTTACGGGAAATATATAGAAATCGTATGGAAGAGTAAATGCACGAAGATTTAGTTCCAATCAAGCAAATGGAGAATTGGCATTTCATGCCTTTTTGAAATTATTTTTACTATTGTATTATAGTTCGCAACAAGATTCAATTTCTTTTTGAAGTGCCCCTGCACAAAAATATAATTTCATATTGTTATATTTTTTAACATTTTACGATTCATATAAAATAAATTATGGTATTATATTTACGAAAAGATAATAATAAAGGTTTTTTCAATTACATAGTGTCTAATTACGAAAGGAGAAATAAAGATGATCTATAAAGAACTCATCATCGCGATGGGCCGGTCTGGATTATTAGGATTTGGAGGTGGTCCTTCTGTTATACCGCTTATTCGCTATGAAGCAGTAAATAAATTCAAGTGGCTTGATAATGAAGAGTTTGGGGAAATATTGGCGATTGCTAATACTTTGCCTGGACCAATCGCTACAAAAATGGCCGCCTATTTAGGCTACCGCCAAAAAGGTATTTCAGGAGCTATCGTTTCTGTGCTCGCCCATATTCTGCCGACATGCCTGGCAATGGTTGTGCTAATTTCCTTTATTAACGTTGTCAGCCATTCTGCTGTCATCACAAGCATGGTGTCTGCTGTTATTCCTGTTATTGCAGTAATGCTTGGCATGATGGCCTATGAGTTTGCAGAAAAAGCAGTCAAAGGCTTAGGTATCTATGTTGGTGCAGCACTAACACTGTTATGTCTGTTCCTGCTTCAATACATTTCCCTTCACCCAGCTATTGTTGTATTAATCTTCTTGATTTACGGAGCATTTCATTTCAATCTTAAAGATCGTATTCTACATAAAAAAGAAAGAGGCATGTAAACATGGTATTAATCAGCATCTTTTTAAGCTTTTTGTTATCAAATATATTTGGATATGGCGGCGGTCCTGCCTCTATTCCACTCATGTATGAAGAGATTGTTAACCGGTACAATTGGCTGTCAAATGCGGAATTTTCCAATATGCTCGCACTTGGAAACGCCCTGCCTGGTCCAATCGCAACAAAAATTGCTGCTTATGTCGGGTTTGGCATCGGTGGCTGGTGGGGCTTTATTGCTGCACTGGCAGCGACGGTCATTCCATCTGCTGCAGCGCTCATTTTCCTTGCCAATGTGATGAGCAAGCACCGCGATTCGAAAATAGTGAAAGGGATGACACTGTTGGTTCAGCCTGTTATTGCCGCATTGATGATAATCCTTACTTTTGAAATGCTGCAAGACTCCTATATTTCATTAGGCTGGATTCAAACAGCAGCAATCGCTGTAATCGCATTTGCCTTACTGCAAAAATTCAAAGTTCACCCAGCTTTTGTAATCATTCTTGCCTTCCTTTATGGTGGTCTTGTTGTTCCACATCTAAACAGTTAAAAGAGAAAGGAACATATCTTATGACAAATGGACATGATCTTGCACCTAGCAAACTAGATCAGATTGATCATTTAATCTTGTCTTTATTGCATGATAACGGCAGGATTTCCTACACCGATATCGGCAAAGAAGTCGGGATCTCAAGGGTAGCTGTACAGATGCGGATTAATGCAATGATCGAAAATGGCATTATTGAAAAGTTCACGGCTGTAATAAATCCAGAAAAAATCGGCAAAACAGTTTCTGCTTTCTTCAATATTGATGTAGAACCGAAGCATCTCGAAGAAGTTGCCAAACTATTAGCAGACAATGCTGCTGTAGGCAGTCTCTATCATATGACTGGCCCCAGTAAACTGCATATGCACGGATTATTTGCTGATAATCAGGAAATGGAGCTATTCCTTACAGACAAGCTATATGCTATCGAAGGTGTCGTCAGCGTAGATTGCCAAATATTAATTAAAAGATACAAGAGCAGAATGGGAATGAAGCTGTAGCTTGCAGATTATCTCCATACAAAAAAGCAGGGATACATTCTCCCTGCTTTTATTTTTTTTCCTCATTTAAATTAAGAAAATCCCAAACCTCAGCCCAGCTATGAACCCTGTCATAAGAAAGATCTTTATTGTATGATTGATCTTTTACTAACAAGTGAACTCCTGTTTGTGCCAGTGTGTTTAGCACCGCTGGCTTATCATCCATATAGAAATCAAGGTTCAGGCTTGAAATAACATCGATTTTTTCATGATCAGCCATACCGCAGAAGAACTGCTCATCCTTAACTGGAAAGCCTTTAGTCTTCATCCATTCCTTCGTCCGTTCTGCAAATTCCTTATTACGTGCGGTAATATAATACACTTCATGTCCGCTATTTGTCAGCCTTTGCAGAAATTCAACTGCATTCGGATATGGCGGACAATCTGTGAAATAAATTTCTTCGCTTAAAGTGGTCCACATGTTCTTCCCTTCATCAGCATTAAGGCCAAAGGGCTCATGTATTTCCACGGTCTTCAGTGCATGAAAATAATCGAGATGCACTTCCTTTTGCAGTTTCTTATTATATAAATGAAAGGCATGCTCTCTTAAATTTATTAATGTATCATCAATGTCAAAACCGAACTTCATCTATTGCATCCTTCCAATTAATTACTAACGCCAATTGCCGTTGCTTTTGGAAAATGATCCTTAAAAGTAGATTCTCTGTAAAGCTGTTCTGCTTGGACTTTTTCTACCTCTGTTTTCCGAATTGCTTCGTAGGTCTCTAATAGCGCTGGTGATTCGTGATAGAGTAAAATTTGTTTCAGCACTTCTGCAAGTTTTTCTGCATCCTTTAAGGAACTGTTGAGTCCAAATGCGCCGGTTGGACTCATTGTGTGGGCTGCATCGCCTAAGAGCACTGCATTATTATTGATCCACGTGCTGCTTTTAGAGCTTTCCACCTTCAACAGGACAAAATCCTTCCATGCCTTAATATGAGTGCGGACAGTTTCCTCCAACTCAGGAAAAGCAGACAGAAGATTGTCGATAAAGTGCTCAAATGATCCTTTCCGGATTTTTGAGAAGCTTCCCTCCTCAATATTCCAGCCGATCTGAATATAACCTCCATATTGGGTAAACAGAGCAACCTGACTGCCGTTAACAAGAGCCATTTTAATCGTTGGCTCCCAGCCAGATGGAGCCGGAATTTTTGCCCACAGCAAATCATAACCATGCTTGATCGCTTCAACAGGAAAGCGCCCCTGCTTTCTTATCGTTGAAAACCTGCCGTCAGCACCGACAATTATCTTGCTGTTCACCGTTGTTTCTATGCCATTAATCCAGGCGACGACGCCTGAATACTCTCCTGTTTCAGTCTGAATGAGCTCTTTCACAACACTGTCCATTTCCAGCCTGAAGGTAGCCTCTTTCGATGATTCCTCCAACAGCAGCTTCAATAAATGCTTTTGCGGAACATGAATGCCAGTATGGCCTGTTTCTGAATGGGGAAGTATTCTTTTAACCACTTTGCCGTCTGCAATATAATCAACATGAGTCATGCAGAGTATGCCTTTTTCCTTCAGCTTAGCAAAAAGACCTGCGTCTATGAGGACTTGTTCTCCTTCCTCATTTAAATGCTCTCCACGAAATTCTTTATCTACATCATGATGCCGCTCCAGCAGGATTGTGGAAACCCCGGCCTTGCTAAGCAAATAAGCAAGCATTGCACCGCCGGGACCTGCACCAACAATACAAACTTCTGCATTCAGAACTGTCATTTCCCCATCCTCTTCCCTTAAACTTTAGCAGGATATGCGTAGACTTTTAAGTCTTCGCCTACCTTCTCCACTGTTTCAAACCTTAGCTGAACAGCTTCATCTATCGTATCTACATCCTCGCCTCTAAATGGTGTAAAAGATGATTTTCCACCTAAGATTTTCGGCGCAATATAAACAATGTATTTTTGAATAAGTCTCTCTCTCATAAAGCTCGCATTTACTTCACTGCCGCCTTCGAGCAGAATATCTGTTACTCCTGCTTCATACAGCCTTTTCAATGCAGCTTGAAGGTCCATTTTCCCGTTTGTATATGGAACTTGAATAATTTGAACGCCCTTCTGTTTTAAACCTTCAGCCTTCTTGTCATCCTCGGCAAGACCAGTCAAAATAATCGTTTGTGCCTCAGAGCAATCTGCCACATTTGCATCGAGCGGTGTTCGCAGCTTGCTATCCAAAATAATCCTGATTGGATTTTTAGATGGTTGGTCTAATCGAGTCGTTAATTTCGGATTATCTGCTAATACTGTACCTACTCCAACTAGGATAGCATCTACCTCATTGCGAAGGTAATGCACTTCCTTCCGAGCCTCTTCCCCTGTAATCCATTGGCTGTGCCCTGTATAGGCAGCGATTTTTCCGTCTAAAGTCATCGCAACCTTTGATACAACAAATGGAGTTTGAGTAATCATATTATGCATAAAACGCTCATTGAGTTTTTTTGCTTCTTCCTCAAGCACACCAACTTCTACTTCGATCCCCGCTTCTTTTATGATGCCAATCCCCTTACCAGCAACATGAGGATTCGGATCTTGAGCTGCCACTACAACTCTTTTCACTCCAGAATCTTTGACTAAATTCGCACATGGCGGTGTTTTTCCATAGTGGGAGCAAGGCTCCAGCGTAACATATAGTGTAGCCCCTTTAGCATGTTCTCCTGCCATATTAAACGCATGTACCTCTGCATGCGGTTCTCCAGCCTTTCTGTGCAAACCGGAGCCTACTATGACGCCATCCTTCACTAATACCGCACCAACTACTGGGTTTGGATTTGTTTTTCCCTTCGCTGTTTCTGCAAGGTCCAATGCCATTTTCATAAAATCATGATCATTTCTCATCATCGTTTACTCCTCAAATTGTCACAATCTCTTCTTGCAATGGTATATGTCCAGATTTCTGCACTTTCGTGTCCAAATACTTCTCGTTGAACGCTGATCTGTCTCCCCATAACGGAACATTCTCACTTGCAGTTAATCCAATCTTCTTCAATGCTTCCAGCTTTTTAGGATTGTTCGTAATTAGTTTAACAGGCTTTGTGCGCAATGCTTGCAGGACACTGATCGGCTCTTCATAGCTTCTTGTGTCATCAGCAAAATCAAGAGCATGGTTTGCCTCTACTGTATCCAATCCTTCCTGCTGCAGCAAATAAGCTAATGACTTTGTGAACAGACCAATTCCTCTGCCTTCATGGTTGGCAAGGTAAAAGAGGGCACCACTGCCGTGTTCAACAATCATCTTCATTGACTGATGCAGCTGGAATCCGCAGTCACAGCGCTTGCTACCGAAAATATCACCTGTATGACAAATGCTGTGCATGCGGATAAGCGTATCTTCTGTCTGCTCAAAATCGCCATATACTAAAACCGATGATTGCTGCAAGTCTGCAAGATGCATCGAAGGCAAGCTGTTTAACAGCTCCTCTTTTGACTGCTGCTCTTCTATTGGCAGCCATGTGTACCATTGGAAAGTTACAACTTGATCTTCAAGCTGAACAGGCAGCTTGACTGGCCCGACAAGGCATATTTTTTTATCTTCCTTAAACGGAATCATTTTCATTTTATCTTGAAGAAGATCAATCACTTCTTTTTTCATATTTAAGTCTCCTTTAAATTTCATCTATCTTAATTTGTTCCATTCAAATATTTTTATCAAACCACTTACTATATGTAAGTAAGTATATATATATAAGAAAATAGCGTCAAGTAATTAATTTACCCATTTTTCTTTAGCATTTCCTTACATGAGCAATAAGTGATAATTATTATCATATCGGAAGATAGGTATTTGTACAAATAACTAATTTTACTGGTTCCCAAGACAAATTATTAGCTTTTTTTTTACATATTTTAAGTTGTGTGGTTTAATAGTAAAATCTCTATAAGAGTTTATTTCGCTAAAAAATAACTATTTTCAACTCTTCCTTATAAAAAAATAGGAGGCGCTTCCATTGAAAGAGAAAGAAAAAAAGATCATAGACTCTGCGCTGAAACTTTTCGCGCAAAAAGGATATTCCTCCACTTCCATTCAAGAAATAGCAAATGATTGCGGCATATCTAAAGGTGCTTTCTATATATATTTCAAGTCAAAGGATTCTTTATTATTTGCCATTCTTGATTATTATTACAAGGAATTAGTACAGCTTTTTGACAGCATTAGGCTAGAAGACATCACTGCAAAAGAAAAGCTGGTCGAACAGACAGCAGCTTTTTTTGAACATGCTTTGAAGCATAAGGATTTCATTATTATGCAAACCCGTGAGCAGGCGATTCCCCTTAATGATTCCATCAAGCATTTAATTATGCAGATGCAAACAGATATCAGAGAGTTTTCTCTAGCATATCTGCTCGAATTATATGGAGAAAAAACGAGCCGCTTTCATTTAGATTTGCAAATCATGTACGAAGGGTTGCTGCAGTCCTTCTTAAGACTTCTTCTTCATGATCAGATTGACAGGAATGCTAAAGATGTTTCCGAATATTTATGGAGAAGAATGGACTCCATTGCAGCAGGTATTATGGAAGAGAAGCCAATATTCACTGAAGCGAATCTTTACAAATTAATGCATAAGCCAAAAATCGATTTTATGGCAGATGCTACAGAAAAATCCCTGGATATCCTTAATCAAATTCGCAAGCTTACAGAAAGCTATCCTAACAAGGAAACGATTGAAGTTACCCTTGATGTTCTAGAGTCAGAAATCAAAACAGATGCCCCAAGAAGTCCAATTATTCAAGGAATGCTTTCCAATCTTGAAGGACATGAAGAATTGCAGGACTGGATTGAAAAAATTAAAAGGCATTATCAAATAACCTCACATAAGTGAACATATAAAAATCTTTCATTTCATTATGAAAGGTTTTTTATATGTCCATAATGGTTTTATACACATGATGATGAGGTGAAATATATTGCCGAATACCGTACTAACCGCTTTTCTGCGCCTGCCTATCAGTGTGAGGATTTTGTCAATCGCAGCAAGTATTATCCTATTTTTTGGATTAATCATCACCATAGTGGAGCCAAAAACCTTTCCGACTTTTTTTGAGGGGGTTTGGTGGGCTATTATCACAGCCTCCACTGTTGGTTATGGTGATTACGCTCCAAGCACCATTGTAGGAAGAATTGCCGGCATGCTGCTCATATTGACTGGTGCAGGGTTTTTATCGACTTATTTAGTAACTTTGGCAACAGCAGCAGTCGCCAGACAAAATGCCTTTATAGAAGGGAAATCAACTTTCAGAGGACAGAGTCATATCGTGATTATCGGCTGGAATGAGCGTTCGAAGGCATTGATTAATACGATTATCAAGGATGGGAAGAGATCACTCCTCACTCTTATTGATGAATCGCTCCCAAAAAACCCGCTGCCAGAATCGCTTCATTTTATCCAAGGCAATCCAAATATTGATGAAACACTCCTGCGGGCAAATATCTCACAGGCTAACAAGGTAATCATCACCTCTGACCAAAGCAAAGATGAAATGAACGCCGATATGAATTCGATTTTAACACTGCTTGCAATAAAAGGACTGAATCCAGAGGTTCCTTGCATCATTGAGATATTGACTGCTGAGCAAGTGACTAATGCACACAGAGCAGGTGCAGATGAGATTATTCAAACCAATCGCCTGTCGAGCTTTGTCATGCACAGCAGTCTCAATTCGCAAGAAACAATGATTGCCTTTCTCGATTTACTGGGGAACTTCAAGGACAAGAGATTGCAAATTGTTTCTTTGGGCGAATGGAAAAACGACGAGCAGCTGAATTTTGCTGCCCTCAGCTCGTATCTTCTTTTAGAGGACAAACTCTTGTTAGGAGTTAAAAGAGGCAGTCAATCCTACATTAAACCTGGTGCCTCCTTTATAGTAGAAGAAAAGGATGAGCTGATCTTGATTGCCGGCTCATAAATGCATGAAAAAACAGCGCTTGCCATATTTAGCGCTGTTTTTTTGTTTATTAATATTAGTTGTTTAAATAGGTTTTACATGCTTCCATACATTGCAAGCAAACTTCAGCACAATACTGACAATGCTTATGGTCATGTTTTTGGCATTCCTGTGCACAATCCTCACAAACTTGCATACAGATTTTAGCAAGTTCTTTAGCATATGGAGATTGACGGATAATAGCCTGTTCTAGATATCCACAGAATTCCAAGCATTCTCGGTCTGTTCGTATGCAGTCTATCATCATGCTTGATTTATCTTCAGCGAGACATTCATTCAGGCAATGATTGCAGACTATCATACATTCTTGCAATGCCCTTACTAATGTTTGTTCTTGTTCTACTAGCATAGTATCCCTCCTTAACACTTATGTAGTTATTTATCCTTAAATCTCCTCCTAAAAACATGAAATGATAGATTTATAAAATGAGAAAGGGCAATCCATTTCGGATTGCCCTTTTTTACTCTTATTTCAAACGGCTTTCAAGTTCCGCTTTTTTCTCTTCAAAACCTGGTTTACCAAGCAATGCAAACATGTTAACTTTATAAGCTTCTACTCCCGGCTGATCGAATGGATTTACACCAAGAAGGTATCCGCTGATAGCGCAAGCTTTCTCGAAGAAATACACTAAGTAACCGAAAGTATATTCATCCATTTCAGGAATTGTCACAATCAGATTCGGCACACCGCCGTCTGTATGTGCAAGAAGCGTACCTTCAAATGCTTTGTTGTTTACGAAGTCAACTGTTTTGCCAGCAAGATAGTTCAAGCCGTCAAGATCGTTTTCTTCTGCTTCAATTGTTAATTCATGACGAGGCTTGTCCACTTTAACAACTGTTTCGAAAATATCGCGACGTCCTTCTTGAACATATTGCCCTAATGAGTGCAAGTCAGTTGAGAAGTTAGCGGAAGATGGATAAATACCTTTTTGGTCTTTTCCTTCGCTCTCGCCGAAAAGCTGCTTCCACCATTCAGAGAAGTATTGAAGTCCTGGCTCATAGTTGATAAGCATTTCGATTGTTTTGCCTTTATTGTAAAGCACGTTGCGAACTGCAGCATATTGGTATGCAGCATTTTCACTAAGTTCAGATGAGCTGAAGTCTTCACGAGCAGCTGCTGCACCTTTCATCATTGCTTCAATGTCTGCACCGCTTACAGCGATTGGAAGCAAGCCTACTGCTGTAAGAACAGAGTAACGACCGCCGACATCATCAGGAATAACAAAAGTTTCAAAGCCTTCTTCAGTAGCAAGTGTTTTTAGTGCACCGCGCGCTTTATCAGTTGTTGCATAAATTCTTGATTTAGCTTCTTCTGCTCCGTATTTTTGTTCCAAAAGCTTGCGGAAAATACGGAATGCGATAGCAGGCTCTGTTGTTGTGCCTGATTTAGAGATAACATTGATTGAGAAATCTTTGTCACCTAAGAAATCGATAACATCGCTCATATATGTTGAGCTGATGTCTTTACCGATAAAGATGATTTGCGGAGTTTTTCTTTTATCCTTAGACAAAGCATTGTGGAAGCTGTGGTTCAGCATCTCGATTGCTGCACGTGCTCCAAGATAAGATCCGCCGATTCCGATAACAAGCAATACTTCAGAATCGTTTTGGATTTTTTGTGATGCTTTTAAGATACGGGAAAATTCTTCTTTATCGTAATCAACAGGAAGATCAATCCAGCCTAAAAAGTCGCTTCCAGCTCCTGTTTTTTCATGTAGGGAATGATGAGCCACTTTAACTGCATCAGATAGGTATGTAATTTCATGTTCTCCAAAAAAGCTTAATGCCTTTGAGTAATCAAAACGAACGTGTGTCATGAATGATCCTCCATTATATTTATTTTTGTATCCTCTTTCACTTTATCGAAAGTGTCCAAACTAATCAAGAATGAGATTGTTTTGAAAGCGGATACAACTTGAGTTTTTTTCGGTTATTCTTCTTTTAGTCACTATTACCTACTAAGTCCCAGCTATTAACATAGCTGGGACTTAGTAATTTTTTTATAATAAGCTCTGCTTACAAGGAAGCTTTGTAAATGGAGCGAACATCATCCGCCTTCAATAAATTGAAGCGTCCAAATTCTCCTCTTGCCATTGCTCTGTCCACCATCAGCTCAAGCTTGCTGTCATCAATATCATAGTCTGCCAGCCTTGAAGGTGCTCCGATGCTGTTCCAGAATTCTCTAAGCTTCTCAATGCCTTCCAATCCAGCTTCTTCATCTGTTTTACCTTCTGGATCAACCCCAAATACCCGAACAGCAAGTTGCTTGAATCTTGAAGGTTTTACACTTAAGTTATGCTTCATCCAGTTAGGGAATAGAATAGCAAGTCCCCCTCCGTGCGGAATGTCATAAACTGCTGATACAGCATGCTCAATATTGTGAGTTGCCCAGTCTCCCTGGTAGCCCATGTTAAGCATTCCGTTTAATGCCATTGTACCGGAGTACAGGATTGTGGAACGATATTCATAATTCTCTAAGTCGTTAACAAGTTTTGGACCTGTTTCCATTACTGTCTTAAGCAAGGACTCACACATATAGTCTTGGAATTGTGTATTTTCTTCCAAATGGAAATAATGCTCAAGTACATGAGACATCATGTCTACAATTCCATAAATTGTCTGATTTTTAGGTACTGTGTATGTATTCTCTGGATCGAGGATAGAGAAAACAGGGAATGTAAGCGGGCTTCCCCAGCCGTATTTTTCTTGCGTTTCCCAATTAGTAATAACAGAGCCTGAATTCATTTCAGAGCCTGTAGCTGCTAATGTTAATACAGTTCCAAATGGTACAGCATCACTTGGTATTGCTTTTCTTGTTACGATATCCCAAGGATCACCGTCATATTTTGCTCCGACAGAAATTGCTTTCGTGCAATCGATGACACTTCCTCCACCTACTGCTAAAAGGAAATCAATTCCCTCTGTCTTACAGATATCCACACCTCTTTGAACTGTAGTTAAGCGAGGGTTTGGTTCAACTCCTGAAAGTTCAAACACTTCTTTATTATTTTCTTTTAAAAGCTCAATAACTTGATCGTATAAACCGCTGCGTTTAATACTACCTCCACCATATACAAGAAGGACTTTATTTCCGTATGGAGCCAGTTGATCTGCAAGCTGGGACAGTTGGCCTTTCCCAAAGATCAGTTTTGTCGGGTTATAGAATGTAAAATTATTCATGTTCCCTTTTCCTCCTATTATAAAAATTAATGCTCCTTTTGCTTCCCAATACTAGAAACCAGCAGGAGGACACTATTTATTATTTACTAAAGTAATTCGAAAATCAAAAGATAAGAACTGGATTTTTTTATAGTTGCTTACCAAACTTTATAATGCCCCAAAAAAGGAAAAAATGCAGACAAAGAAATGCATAAATATATTCTCTTTGCATCATGATAATAGGGAATCCAATACAAGGAGGAAACAATCATGAGTGGTATTCAAAGAACAGCTTTAGTGTTAACGATTATTGGAGCAATAAATTGGGGACTAATTGGATTTTTTCAATTTGATTTAGTAGCAGCAATCTTTGGCGGTCAAGAATCAGCATTATCCAGAATCATTTACGGATTAGTTGGGATTGCCGGTTTGATTAACTTAGGATTGTTGTTTAAACCAAGTGCCGAAGTTTCTCGTGAACCTGAACCAAGATCTGCTAAATAAGATTTTTCAATAAAAAAAGCAGGATGCTTATGGCATCCTGCTTCTTTTATTATTTCTTAATTAGGTCATTGCGGTTAGACTGGTCAATCCACTCTTGCAATTTGTCTTTAAGTGTATTGAAACCTTGGCTGCTGTCTGCATCTACTTTAACTGGTGCAGCTTGGCGTTTAGCACGAGGCTTTTTAGCTTTTTCAGCATCAGCAGGTGCTGCTGGCGCTTCTTCTGTAGCGCGGATAGACAAGCCGATTTTTCCAGCATTATCATCAACAGAAAGAACCTTAACTTTTACTTCGTCGCCTACTTTAAGAAATTCATTAATATCTTTAACATAGCCGTGTGTTACTTCTGAAATATGAACAAGGCCTTGCAAGTTTTCGTCTAAAGAAACGAAAGCGCCGTATGGCTGAATGCCTGTTACCTTTCCTGTAATTATGCTTCCAACTTCGATTTTATCTGACATGAGAACACTCCTAGTTTTTATATTCATTTTTCCTTTAATATGCATTATAAAATTATATCACAAAACAGACCTTAATACAAAAGTATTTATTATTATCTCTGAATTGTGCTTTGTCAGTTAAAGTTTTTGCAAATTTTTTAAATAAATGCTGACTGATTTTTTCCAAACGAAAGGACCGTTTTAAAAACGGTCCTTGTTTACTTACTGTATCTTTCTGTAAAAGCCTTCATTCTCTTTAAAGCTTCTTGCAGCTGTTCTAAGGAAGATGCATAAGAACAGCGGATATGGCCTTCCCCGCTCTCGCCAAACACATTTCCCGGCACAACCGCTACCTTTTCTTCCATCAGCAGCTTTTCAGCGAATTGTTCTGATGTCAGCCCAGTTGATGTAATATCAGGGAATGCATAAAAAGCTCCACCTGGAATATGACAAGTCAGCCCCATTTCGTTTAATGACTGTACAACGAAATTACGTCTTCTTCGATAGCTCTTCTTCATTTCCTCGACATCGTTGCTGCCTGATCTCAACGCTTCAAGTCCGGCAAATTGCGCCATTGTCGGAGCACACATTAAGCTGTATTGATGGATTTTAAGCATAGCCTGCGTCAATTCTTCCGGTGCGCAAACAAAACCAAGTCTCCAGCCCGTCATCGCGAACCCTTTTGAGAATCCGGATATGAGCAATGTTCTCTCCCACATGCCGTTTAGGGCGCTCATACTTGTATATTCCTCGTCATAGCACAGCTCTGCATATATCTCATCAGAAATTATAAGCAGGTCATGCTTCTTAGCAACGTCTGCGATTGCTGCTAATTCTGCTGCAGACAATAGGGAGCCTGTCGGATTGCTCGGGGAGCATATCATGATTGCTTTTGTCTTATCTGTAATCACTTCCTCCAGCTGCTCTGGCAGAACCTTGAACTCATGTTCTTTTAACGTCTGAACAGGTACCGGCACACCGCCTGCAAGTGTAACTAGCGGTGCATACGCAACAAAACAAGGTTCAAGCACGATCACTTCCTCATCTGGATTTAGAATCGCCCGCAACGCAATATCAATCGCCTGGCTCGCACCAACAGTTACAATAATCTCTGAATTCGGATTATAAGCGACCTGGAATCTTCTGTTCATGTAAGACGATATTTCCTCGCGCAGCTCAAGCATTCCTGGATTTGCCGTATAGGAAGTATAGCCTTGCTCTAAGGAAAGAATAGCAGCTTCCCTTGCTGACCATGATGTAACAAAGTCAGGTTCACCGACTCCAAGTGAGATGACCCCTTCCATATTGGAAGCCAAATCAAAAAATCGTCTTATCCCGGAAGGCTTCATTTCTGCTACTTTGTCGGCGATATAGCTTTTCGTTTGATTCATCACGGTGACACCACTATCCTTTTATCATCATTATTCGGTTCAAAAATTGTTCCATCATGTTTATACTGCTTTAGAATAAAATGGGTTGTTGTGGAAAGAACAGAATCCAAAGTGGACAGCTTTTCCGAAACAAATCTTGCCACATCATTCATCGATTTCCCTTCAATAATCACAGACAGATCATATGTCCCTGACATTAAATACAGCGATTTCACTTCTTGGAAACGATAAATTCTTTGGGCTACTTCATCAAATCCAACTCCCCGTTTTGGAGTTACTTTAACATCAATCATTGCTGTAACGCCTTCATGTCCTTCAACCTTTGACCAGTCAACAATACTTGTATAGCGGACAACTACTTTCAAATCTTCAAGCTTTGCGACAATTTCTTTCGTTGTCTGAAGGTCCTCTTCAATCATTTTAGCTATGTCTTCATCTGTAATACGGGCGTTTTTTTCTAAAATTTCTGCCACTTCAATTTCTTTTTCCGTCAACTTCATCTTTATCCCTCCAGATTATACAGTACTTTTTTATTGCAAATTACAGGGAGCAAGAGCCGTTATCTTTTGTTAACAGCAGCTTTGTCGATATAGAAAGACACTCATCCATTGGTATGAATTCCTCAAAAGAAAACTCATAAATTTTTTGGATTTCTGCTGCAAGCTCTTCCCTATTGTCCAGTTCATGGACGGCATAGACGCAATCGGCTATTTCCGTATCATAATTCCCTTCCCCAAGCTTGAAGGGATCCCATTCATTCAGCAGTTTTACAAGCTCTAGATTAACTTCTTGATTGTTCATACTTTCACCTTTTTACTCCTATTTTGCTGTCCATATTCTATCACAAAATATACGCAGTTAACACGATAACAGCTAAAAAGGGCTATTTTTTTGCGGTCCTAATTTTTACGATACAGAGAACCAATAGGTCAATTTATTTACTCTATACATTTTATTGCAGATTCATTGACAAAATAGAAATCGAGGAATATCCTAAAGGAAAGTTGCACAAAGGAAACATTTTATCACTTAGGAAAAATCAACAGAAATCAGGTGAACATATGGATAAAAGTAAAGAGGCTTCTCACGCAGGGTCTGTATTACATGGTCCTGGAGGGCTAAGAAAGTTCCTGCCGTTTCTTGGTCCTGCCTTTATTGCTGCAATTGCTTATATCGATCCAGGAAATTTCGCAACAAACATAGCTGCAGGTTCTCAATATGGTTATTTATTATTATGGGTTATCTTGTTTTCAAATATTATGGCCTTAATTATTCAGTCACTGTCTGCAAAATTAGGGATTGCTACAGGAAAAAATCTCGCCGAGGTCGCCCGGGAGGAATTTCCTAAGCCTGTCAGCATCGGTTTATGGATTCAAGGTGAAATAGTTATCATTGCTACCGATTTAGCTGAATTTATTGGTGCTGCACTCGGCATTTACTTACTGTTTGGCATTCCGATGCTTGAATCAAGCATTATCGCTGCAATCGGCAGCTTTGCCATACTGGAGCTGCAAAGACGAGGCTACAGATCGCTTGAGGCTGGGATCACAGCAATGCTGTTTATAGTTGTCTTATCCTTTATTGTGCAAATGTTCTTCGCAAAACCAGAGCTCCATTCTGTGCTGCACGGTTTGTTTACACCACAATTCCAAGGAACAGACAGTGTACTGCTTGCAGCTGGAATACTCGGAGCAACGGTTATGCCCCACGCGATTTATCTGCACTCTGCCTTAACGCAAAAACGGATTGTCGGTACAACAGAAAAAGAGAAGAAAATGATTTTCCGCTTTGAGTTTTTTGATATCCTTATTGCCATGCTGATTGCAGGATTTATTAATGCGGCTATGCTTATTGTCGCAAGTGCCTTATTCCATGCAAATGGCTTTATCGTAAATGACTTGGATGTTGCCTTTCAGCATTTCGAGCAGCTTGTAAGTCCAGCTTCAGCTATCCTGTTCGGTCTCGGCCTTTTGATTGCCGGGCTGTCCAGCTCGTCTGTTGGTACTATGTCCGGAGATGTCATTATGCAAGGCTTCATTCAATTTCGAATTCCCATCTATGTCAGAAGGCTGATTACGATTATTCCGCCCATTATTATTATTGCATCAGGAGTAAATCCTACATCAGCATTAGTATTAAGCCAGGTTATCCTTTCATTTGGAATTGGCTTCGCATTAATCCCGTTAATTATGTTTACAAGCAGCAAACGGATTATGGGCAGCCTGCAAAACTCGAAAGCAATTACGATTATCTCTTGGCTGATCGCAGCAGTTATTGTCCTTTTAAATCTTTTTTTACTGTACGATACTTTCTTCTAATAAAAGAAAAGAAGCATGCAAACCAACTGGTTTCATGCTTCTTTTTGCTATCTTTTGACTTCGCCGCAATAAACTCGTTCCCCCGAATTACCTGCCGGCTGTGTCATTCCATCATCTGCCTGGTCAGTGATGACAATGGATGTTCCTTTCGGTTTAAATAATGAATTCTTGCCGTCCCTTAATGTGACTTGCGGTGCCAACAGCTCAGCTTTGACAGTTCCGTCATCCTCAACAATTAGATTGGGAAGGTCTCCTGCATGTGCTCCTTTTGGATGGAGCAGACCATGCTCCTTATCCTCAGGATTAAAGTGATTTCCTGCACTTTGAAATGTAGGAGCCTCACATTTTCCTACCTCATGTATGTGTAGGCCATGTACTCCAGGTGTCAACCCCTTTAAGTTGACTGTAAGCATCACTCCTGCAGACTGCTCCTCCAAATTAATACTGCCTAAAGAATCGCCGACATCATTGAACATTTCCACATCTACCTTTGTTGCTTCTCCTTCCGCACAGCCTGCCATTAAAAGAAGCAATGCTAACATAGGCATGATTTTTTTCATTTACGAACTCCTCCAATACCGATAATAGGAGTATTATTTGTAGAATTGTTTAAATTATGCTGTTTCCCTGTTTCTAACATAGTGATTTATTATGGTACTATTTAAGAAAGAATGTTTTTGGAGGCGAATGATGTGGAAGAGCTAACAATTGGCACAAAGGTTACTGCCATATACAAAACAGGCAAATATATCGGCGAAATTACAGATATACGCAGCAACAGCTACTTAGTGAGGGTATTAGCTGTTCTTAAGCACCCTATGCAAGGTGATTTACATAATCCGAAGCAGGCAGAAAATGTCTTTTTTCATGAGCGAAAAGCCCTCTCATACAGAGAACAGATGAATACTCCCAAACCGATGGTAAAGCCATATGAGGAGGAGACTCCAGAATACGGGACATCCCTTTTGCAGGCTGTCTCGAAAATGAAGGATGAACTGAGTAAAGACAATTCCCCATTTGCAGCAAGAAGCTTAAGCAATCTTGACATACTGGAGCAGGAGTACCGCCGGGCAATTACAAAAGCTTAATTTTTTTCGGGATTTCTTCCTTATATGGGAGGAATCCTTTTTAGGCAAAAAAATAAAAGGGTGGCAACTAGTAGAACAAGCTTAGCTGTCAATCCTTTTTTCATGCAAATTTATTATAAAACTTAGATAGATCAATTAAATCGCCAATCGTTGTCGTTTCCGTCTTTCCTAAATACCTTTTGTCCTTTTCAACAAACTTAAATATGTCATAGGTTGTCAGCGCATCATCTAAGGCGCGGTGATGTCTTCCTGTCCCTTCGCTCCCGTATTCCCGCACTGCTTTCCATAATCCTGTCTGATTCTGGTCTCCGAAAAACCGCTTATATTCCATCGACAAATCTATTTCACTGCAAGCAAGAGGAAATGACGCACCTGCCATAGTGCAATTATTCCTGAGCACCTTCATGTCCATATTACCCCATGTTACAACTGTATTTGAGAAACCGCTGCCCATCTCCTTGATTTTATCGAGCAAACCGTGAAATGGAATTCCGTTATCGACTTGTTCCTGATGTATGTGCAGGAAGGATTTGCATCGCTCTGAAAGAATGGGAAACTTGCTTGGAGCCACATAGGCAGAAAAGGTTTCTCTTATCTTGTCATTAACGACGGCGACGATGCCCACTTCAATTATTTCAGGTTGAAAACCTTTATACTTAGCATTTTTTTCTGGCATGGTAAACTCAAAATCTATAAATAAATATTGTTGCTGCTTCTCCATTTTTTCACCTTCTTTCTCTAAGTAAATCTCCGATCCATCTATCCTAAAAACCTTTTCTTATATTATAACAGAATATTCGCGAAGCTTTAAAATTTTCTATTTATTTTTTTGTTTACTATTATGGTAATATTTTGCCCTTTTTTTCAGCAAAATACTTCATGCATATTTATAAAAAATCCTTTATGCTTTTATTAACGGATTTTAAGTAATGAGGGAAAATTAATGCGAAAAAAACTTGGGGTTTCCTTTATAGTAATAATGCTAATTGCTTTAGTAGCTGTTCTTTATTTTACAGCAGCAGAAAAAAAGAAATATGTCAGCTTCCATCAATTTTTGGACGACAATATACCAGTCTCTTCCATGACACTCGCTCAATCCAGCTACATTTTGGATAATAGTGGAAGAAGCATATCAGAAATCAGCCCGCAAGCAGGGATACGAAAAAACTTGATAAATGAAGAAATCCCCCAATATGTGAAAGATTTGTTCATCTTATCAGAGGATCAGCATTTTTATGAACATGCTGGCTTTGATCTGCCGGCAATCGGGAGGGCTCTCTTGACCAATGCTGAATCAGATACTATTGAACAAGGCGGGAGTACTATTACCCAGCAGTTAGCCCGGAATATGTTTCAATCTTACGATAAAACCTACAATCGAAAACTAAAAGAGCTTCTTTACGCTTATGAGCTTGAAAGAAAGTGGTCAAAAGCAGAAATTCTTACTCAATATATTAATGCCGTTTATTTTGCCAATAATATGTATGGCATTGAAGCAGCAGCGAATTATTACTTCAGCAGCAAATCGAGTGACTTGTCCAAAGCAGAACTGTCTTTTTTGGCAAGCATTCCTAATAATCCAACTATAATGATCCGCTTAAACATTTTGAACAAACAAAAAAGAGACAAGAACGGTTAATATCCTTAATGGAAAAAGAGGGTAAAATATCCAGCAGTGAAGCTAAAAAGATGACAAATGAAAAAATAACACTTCACGTGCAAAAGAAAACAGATCTTTATCCAGACTATGTCTCATATGTGGAGGATGAATTACGAGCACTCGTTTCTGAAGAAAAAGGTTATGCTAAAAAAATAACAAAAGCAAATGACAAGGAAAAGGGAATTCTCAGCAAAGAGCTGGATGCTGAAGTTCAGAAGCTCCTTGAAAGTGGCGTTATTATTCATACAGGAATGGACCGCAGCTTGCAGGAGAAAGCGGTAAAAGCAGTGAAAAGCTCCCTGATAACAACAGATGTAGAAGCAGCAGCAGTTGTTATCGATCACAAGAACCATACAATAGGCGCACTTGTTGGCGGGAAGAACTATAAAAAATATGAGTTTAACCGGAGCTATCAAGCATATCGCCAGCCTGGTTCTGCTATCAAGCCGCTTCTTGTGTATGGACCTTATCTGCAGGAAACAGGTAAAGGAGTTAAATCCACCGTTAATGCGGATGCTTTTTGCAAAGACGGTTATTGCCCGCAAAATTACAGTGGTCAAGACTATGGAAATGTCACATTAGATCAAGCTTTTATTCATTCCTATAATACACCTGCTGTCAGGCTTGCAGATAGTATTGGACTAAAAACTGCTTTCAGCTATTTAGCTCATTTTCCTTTTAAAAAGGTGACAGAAGAGGATGTTCATCTGTCCTCCGCTATCGGTGGATTCACAGTTGGTATGTCTCCGCTTGAGATGACGAATGCTTATACTGTCTTTGGAAATAACGGCAGCTTTAAAAGCTCACATGCCATCACGTCCGTAACAGATGCTGACGGCAATCTGCTTTATGAATGGAAGGAAGCAGAGGAAACGGTCTGGAATAAAGCGACGAATGACAAGATGAGAACCTTGCTAAAACACACAGTGACATCCGGAACAGCAAAGAAGGCAAATTTTCAAGCTCCTTATCTGGGAGGAAAAACTGGTACTACGAATGATTATAAAGATTATTGGATGGTCGGTTTATCTAATGATTTAACTGTTGGTGTTTGGGTCGGAAAGGATGCCCCAACCAATTTGAAAAGCATTGAAAGCAATGCTCCCCATCTTTCTATTTGGAAAAAGATATTGATACCATAAAAAAGCACCTGTTCAAAAAATGGACAGGTGCTTTTTTAGATTGGCAAGCTGCCAATAATAGCGTTATATAGCTTGATACATAATAACAGAAATCCTGTAATCATGACAGCCCATGTTAATACTTGAAAGAAAATATAAAAAATGATTCCGCTAAAATTCAGACTGCCGCTTGCAGAGTTAACGAAATAAACAAAGTAAACAAGTGTCGTCACGACAAAGATAGCAAGAAGAATAATATAGCTGTATACACCGAACAAGGAGAGAATACTGCCGCAAAAATAAATGAAGCTTCCTTTCCTTGTTTTGATTAAGCTGTCCCCTTTTGAATCAATGGAAAAAAACAATAACGATAACCCATTTAAAGTGTCTGCAATCAGTTTAAGTGCAGATAACGCCATAAAAATAAACACGCAAAAAAACAGCAGCAATGCAAGCCTAATCCCTGTCTCTGAGAAAAATTCCAACAAACCCTCATACATCCCCAGCCTTTTAAAAAGGTCAATCACTGTTGACTGGATGCGGATTGCAAAAGATAAGCTAAAAAAACTGATAGAAAAAAGCGGAAAGTAACTAGTCAGATATGTATTCATCTAATTCCTTTAATAACTCCTTATGCTAAACATTGGTAATAAAGATATATAGCTCTTATTGTATTAGGAAATGCCTTATTAAGCAAAAATCCATCTTTCTAAAAGCTTACTCCTCTCTATTTTTTCCTTACATATTGGTTAATACACAAAGTATGAACAATTTTAATGAAGCTTTAAAAACAATATGTACCAATCCAATACAGGGCTTAATAAAGGGGGTTTAAGCACATACTATTATTGTCCTACAAGAAGGGGCAAATTATAACTGGGGTGAAGCTAAATGGAAAATATTCGTGAAGGTTTAATTCCGACTGTTTTAGGTACTGCAGTAACTACAGCTGGCCTTGTAATGAAGCAGAACCGCAAAATCGACTCTATGGTTTCCAATACGGTGTTTGGCTTTGGCTTAGCACATATTGTATTAGGAGCGATTGATTTAGTGGAGCACCGCAACAAGTAATGAATTTATGCATTAGCGCGAAGCGGCTTTTCGTTTCGCCTAGTGCTTTTTTTATTACGCCAAAGGACATAAAAGTGCCTAAAGTGTACATATGAAAAACTGGATAGGAATACGATAAAGTAGCCACTAACAGAAACTGATTGGAGTGAATAATATGTTAAGACCTTCTCATCGTGTTTATCCTTATCAGCCAATTCCCATTCACCCATATTTGCATTATCCTTATCCCATTCGTCAGCTTCCGGAAGTAAAGCCAGATCAGTTTGTTAAAAGTGCGCAAAGCAGCATGGCCCTGTTAACAGATGCAAATACACTTATAACAAGATTCCAATCAAGAGATTATGCAAGAAGAGTTATGCAAGCAGCTCAAGCCTCCAATTCCAGCGCTGTAAATGAATTACTTCGCACAAGCGGAATAAAAAACCTCCCAAAAATTAAATATAATCCGGATGGAATCACACTTGATTTTGACAATAAGAATGCTCCTCCATGCTGTTATTTAACATTGAAGCTGCGCTGGAGTGAATAATAAAAAAAAAAACTCCCGCATACAAATAATGCGGGAAAATACTTTTAATAATAAGGGTATGGGCCGTACGGAGCTGGACCATATGGAACCGGTCCATAAGGGACTGGCGGTCCATAAAAATAAGGTCTTGGTCTAACTAGCGCACCTCCGACTGCTCCTCCTACTAATCCACCTATTAATCCACCAACTAATGGTGCTCCAAAGAAAATTCTTGAATCTTGAGGACGATATCTATATCCATACATATGCACGCATTGCCTCCTCTTCTTTATTTGTAGCAGTATACTCTATTACATATGCATCTGTCCCTCTTTTGGACTGGGCAGCCGCCTTCCCTGTAAAAATTCTCCCTTAATAGGCTTGGGGATTATCATTATTTTTCGCACCTTTCACCCACTGCTTGTTTATACTATAGGGAAAAAACTTGAACTACAGGAGGCAAGGGCATAGAGATGAATGAGTTGTTTGATCTAACAGGCAAAACAGCTATTGTAACAGGCGGGGGACGAGGGTTAGGCAAAGAGATGGCCGCTGCATTAGGCGAAGCAGGTGCCAACATTGTTATTTGCTCAAGAAAGCTAAGCAACAGCAGTGAAACAGTCGAGTTTCTTAAAGAAAAAGGTATACAGGCATTGGCACTTTCTTGTGATGTTTCGAATCAAAAGGATATCGATCAGGTTATCGCAAAAACTGAAGAACAGTTTGGCTCCATAGACATTCTTGTTAACAACAGCGGCACTTCCTGGATAGCACCTACATTAGATTATCCGGAAGATAAATGGGACAAAGTGATGGATGTAAATGTTAAAGGAACCTTTTTGTTTTCCCAAGCTGCTGCCAAAAAAATGCTGCAGCAAAAAAGCGGAAAAATTATCAACATCTCCTCTGTTACAGCTAACTTCGGCACACACCCTCTTTTCTTAGATGCAATTGCCTATAATACGAGCAAAGGTGCGATTATAACTCTAACTAAAGAACTAGCAGTAAAACTAGCTCCGTATAATATCCAAGTCAATGCAATTGCTCCGGGCTTTTTCCCAACAAAAATCACTTCTGTATTAGAGAAACATGAAAAACAGCTATTGATGAAGATTCCAGCACATAGAGTCGGCCATTCCAGTGACTTAAAAGGGTTGACACTATTATTGGCAGGCATAGGTTCGGACTATATAACAGGACAGACTATTGCCATAGATGGCGGTTTGTCATCCATGCTCTAAGCTTTGCAAGGGTGTGACAAATCTGATATTTGAAAAAGAAAGGATGTTAACAAATGGGTCAGGTTACATTAGATGTATATGATTTACTCAAAAAGGGAGGAACCTTCCTTCAGTTTAAAATTAACAATATGATTCAAAATCAGCTCAACCATTATTCATTAATCAATGTTGCAAAAACACAAACAAATGCCCTTACAAAAAAGATAAAAAAACTTCAACAATATACAGAACAAACAGCTGCTGTTTTAAATTTCCCTACTAAGACAGACCTGTCTAATGCCACACAGCTTATCCTGCAATCAGAAGAAAAAATCGACAATATTGACGACCAGCTTTATCAAATTACAAAAATGCTTCATGAAATGAAAGAGCTTGTCGCAAAGATTGCATTAAGCAATCATGAATCAATGGATGCTCCACTTTCTGCAAGCTTAAGTGAAGAAATTGCCAAACAAGAAGAGGAGATTGCCACACTTCAACAAGAGATGCTGCAAGTTAAACAAAAAATGGCCGAACAAAAAGAGCAGCTGATTATAACGGAAACACCTTCTGTTGATCCTTACAAGGTGAACTGATATGGTTTTAAAACGATTCTCTCATTTTTTGGATGCACTTTCGGAGGATGAAATACCTGTCGGCCTCTCTGAGAAATATCCAATCTGGAAGAAAAACAAAGCAACCCTCTGGTATTATCCTTCTAAACATAGAAAGTTTAAAGAACCGATTTTCTTGATATATTCTGTCGTTAACAAAGCATATATTTTAGATTTAGCTCCATCACTCAGTCTGATTGAGGCATTTACAAATGCCGGATATGACACCTATTTAATTGACTTTGGCACTCCAGGTTTCGAAGATCGCAATACTACAATTGATGACTATATTACGAAGTATATTGAAAAAGCATACACAAGAGCACTGCGCCATGCTTGCACAAACGAGATGACAGTTATTGGCTTTTGCCTTGGAGGGACATTGGCAACCGTTTTTGCAGCTATTACCGATCAAAAAATAAAAAACCTTATTTTAGCTGTATCTCCGATTGACTTCTCCCAATTTCCTATCTTTGACAAATGGCAAAAAGCCTTGCGCGACGGGGAAGTGAAAGTAGATGATTTTATTGATACCATTGGAATGGTACCGCCTGATTTCATTAAATACGGAACAAGGCTTATCGTTGCTCCTGTATCATACAGTCACTATCTGGCATTATTAAACCGCAGTGATGATCCAAAATACCGGGAAAAATGGCTGCGGATGAACAAATGGACGCTTGATCATATCCCGCTCCCTGGCAAAGCCTTTAACCAGCTCATGAACGACTATGTCCGCGATAACAAGATTGTTGAAGGCGGTTTAGAAGTTAACGGAATTCCTGTTGATTTTCGGAATATTACTTGCAACCTGCTTGTTTTTTCAACCAAATATGATCCCCTTGTTCCGAGTGAATTGTGCGAGCCGATTATGGATCTTGTGGGAAGTGAAGACAAGACATTCATCCTGTTTGAAGGCGGGCATGCATCGTTAGTTGCCAATAAATCTATGCCTTTCCCAATGGAGGATTGGCTACTCAACCATTGCACTCCAGTTGATGATGATTGTTAAAATGCTAAAAAGCTGCATCCCTTTGGATGCAGCTCTTTTAATATTTTTTATCCCTCTTGATTAAATCTTTCAACCAATAGCGCTAATGTTCTTGTCATAACACCTGTTGCTCCTGCTTTCTGCAGTTCTGAGCTGTTATTTGTATAAGAAGTACCGGCAATATCAAGATGTACCCATGGTGTTCCTTCTGCAAACTCGCCAATAAAAGCACCTGCCACAATGGCATGTCCTTCTCGTCCAGGAGAATTGTTCAAATCAGCAACCGGGCTGTTTCTGACTCTTTTCTTATGGCTTTCAAATATCGGCAGTCTCCAAATAGGCTCTCCTGCTTCATAAGATGCTTCTAGCACTTGTTCAAACAGAGCTTCATCATTTGTCATTGCACCAGTTGTTTCCATACCTAGTGCAACAATCACACCACCAGTTAATGTTGCTACATCCACTAAATAACCTGCACCGTGTTGCTTCGCATATGTGACAGCATCAGCAAGCACGAGACGGCCCTCTGCGTCTGTATTTAATACTTCAATAGTTTTGCCGCTCATCGAAGTGATAACGTCATCTGGCTTAAAAGCAGAACCGCTGATCATATTATCTGTTGAAGCAATGACAGCAACTACATTTTGTTCTGGCTTAAGCTCTCCAATGATTTCCATTGCGCCAAGAACAGCAGCCGCACCGCCCATATCTGTTTTCATGCCGACAATCCCGTCCTTCGGCTTAATAGAATAACCGCCCGTATCAAAGGTGACTCCTTTTCCTACAAGACCGATTACATCTGTCCATTCTTCTTTGCCCTGATACTTAAGGACAATCATTTTTGGCGGTTCGGTCGAGCCTTGATTCACTGCAAGAATAGCTCCCATTCCAAGCTTGAGCATATCCTCCTTCTCCAGAATCTCAACCTCAAAGCTGTATTTTTCTCCAAGCTGCTTTGCATACTCAGCCATATCAGTAGCTGTCAGCATGTTACCAGGCAGGTTGACAAGTGTTCTCGCAGAGTTAGTTCCCTTTCCGTATGTATAGCCTACAATTGCAGCAGCACGTACTTCTTCTTCGTCTGTTGCGCTGTAGAGAATTACTTCCTCAATCTTTTTCTCTGGCTCATTGGATTTTTGCTTATAGCCTTCAAACTCGTATGTAGACAATGCTAATGCTTCTGCTAATGCATGGGAATTGTCAAGAGCATCTAGAGTTTCCGTCACAAAGGATTCTACAAAAACGGCTGCTTGCTGATACTTAGCTTTAGAAAGCTCTTGAAATACAGCTCCATAAATTTCCTGCACTTCATGGAAGGTAAGCTCCTTTTGTTTTCCTAACCCAGCAAAAACAATTCTTTTTGCGCCAATTTTACTGAATGTATGCACAATATGTATGTGTTTTTTCTTTGCAGACAAATCGTTTTCCTTCAGCAGATTAGTTAATTCTCCTCCAAAGACTTCATCAAGCTCTGCTAATTTACCTTCCAGTTTAATAGACTTTTCAAACAATCCAATTACTATACATTCTAATTTATCTGTAAAGTTCCATTCTTGTTTAAAGTTAAACATATATTTTTCTTCCTCCATTCTGTTGCTGCTTCTTTTCTATTATAGCGGACTGCGAGATATTTCGTATAGCTAATTAGTTTTCTTCCCAAGATAATAATGCTTTTTAAGTAGAACTCCAGTAATTTGGTTATGTTATAATAAGAGAAAGCAATATCTTTCAATTAACACTATTTCCATAATTATTGACTTTTATTATTGGATTGGAAGGACTTGCTTTTCAAAAAGATTTAATTTGCTGCAATACGGGTAGTGTTTTATTTTAGAGAGAATACATAACCTTGAGGTGATTTTTTTGGATCTGCTTATCAATTTTCCTTTTTTAGCAAGTCTTGCAGCAATTTTCTTCGCTCAGTTTGTTAAGGTCCCAATTACTTTTTTTGTTACAAAAAAAATTGACTGGTCCTTGCTTACAAGCACAGGAGGCATGCCAAGTTCTCATTCAGCTGCAGTAACAGCACTCTCAACAGGCGTTGCCTTAGAAACTGGCGCTGATTCCCCGATTTTCGCCGTGTCAGCTATCTTTGCGATCATTACTATGTTCGATGCAACTGGTGTTAGACGGCAGGCTGGGGAACAAGCAATAGTGCTGAATCAGCTGGTGGATGATTTCAATAAATTTGTAGATGATGCTAAGGGCTGGCAGCAAAAGCCTGAACAGCAAAAGAGAAAGCAGTTGAAAGAGCTCCTCGGACATAAGCCGATTGAGGTTTTCTTTGGAGGACTTACCGGGATAGCTTTAACACTCATTCTCGATTTAATTTTTCACTAAAAAAAGTTCCACGGAGAAATCTCCTGTGGAACTTTTTTTATTTGCTTTCTGCACTTGTGTATTGCTGGCGGAAAACCTGCATAGATTTCGCTTCATTAAACGCTGTTAATGTTTTCTCTGTCAGTTTCCCTTTGCCCATTTCCACTATGTATACGTCTACTGTTTTCTTGCCCCATTGGCTATATACGTCGTCTACTGTTTCATAGTATAAATCAAGCTTATTCCCTTTGATGGCAGAGCCAGTGTCTGCAACAACTCCAAATCCATAGCCTGGGATAAATAGCACGGTCCCGATTGGGAATACACTTATATCTGCAGCAATCGTGCTGTATAAATCACGCTTCACCTTTACACCAGAATAGGTGATGCCAAATGACGGATGACTAGGGTTTTTTCCTGTTGATTCAAAGCCAGCCGTATAACCAGTAGCCACAACTTGTTTCTTTGGATATTGGGACCAATCTCTTTCTTCAAGCAAAGGAGGATTGCCTGTTACCTCTGTACTAGAAGATATTTGTGTGCTTGCTGCAAAAGCTTCCTTCAAATTCTTAATTCCAAATCCAATCTTTTTAAATGTATGATCTAAATAAGAATCATCCTCTGTTTCATTACTGTCTGAAAGATGGAATGAGCTCGCTTGTACTCCTGAAATGGATTGAAATGTTGTTAGTAGTGCTGCAATGAAAAGTAAGGTCATTCCGACCCTTCTAAAAATTTTTTTACTTGTCATATTTTTCAACTCCTCCAAAACTATTCATTTCCCAAAATGGAAACAATTATTCACAAATAGTTTAAAAGAGAAGCCATTTACCTAGTAAATTAACAAAAATTGCTATAAAATACCGGTTTTTCACTAGTATAATTTGGTTAACAGCCCCCTATTTATCTTTTTCTGCACTCTTTTTTAGGTATTTTACATATTTTAAGAGGAGATTTAAAAGAGAAAAAAACTGCCTCTTCCATTCGGAAAAGGCAGTTTTTGTTTAGCACTCTTCAGGCGTACCTGCGTTAACTGCTGTGCGGAAAGAGGAACCGCATCCGCAAGATGCGATGGCGTTCGGGTTGTCGATTGTGAAACCGCCGCCCATTAAAGATTGTTTATAATCAATTTTTGTGCCTTTTAAGATGGCTGTGTCATTCTTATCAACAAGCACTTGAATACCGTGCTGCTCTGTTACATAATCATTTTCTTCTTTTTCAGGTGCAAAGCCCATCCCGTAAGAAAGTCCGCTGCAGCCTCCTCCTCTGATTGCAACCCTAAGATAAGAGCCTTCCTCTTCGTTGTCTTTCATCATTTCTTTAATTTGCAATGCTGCCGCATCTGTAATATGAAGTACTTCTTCTGTCATAATAAATCCTCCCTTTCTGATGTTTCTTCTTCCTTATATTATATACCTCGCGACAAAACTACTCAACTTGTGCAACTCACCAAATATATACCAATTAAATGCAGAAGCATGACAACTGTTATTTGATAATATTATTAATTTTTTAAATAATCGTTACTTTAATAGGTAATTATCCTTAATGTTATGTATAATAGTAGTATAAATTAACTAAATTATTTTCGGAGAGGTATGAGAAAATGACCACCATTGAACCTCTTTATGATAAAAATTGTCTATGTCCATTATGTACCACCTCTTTTACAACAAAGAAGCTGCGTTCCCGATTTATTAAAGCAAAAGGGTTTGATTCTGACTTTTTTCCATTTTATGAAGAACATAATCCGCTTCTTTATTATGTCAATGTCTGTCCTGCATGCGGTTTTGCGTTCGCAGATCAAGCAGAGGTCCGTTTAAATGAAGCAGAAAAAGCAATCTTAACAGAAAAGATTTCAAGCCAATGGAATCCGCAAAACTTTGGAGAAAGCAGAACGATAAGAGACAGTGTAAAAACATATAAACTTGCTGCATATGCTGGGATTCTAAGACATGAGAAGCATATTTTGATAGCTGGTTTATACATAAGACTGGCGTGGCTTTATCGAATGCTGGAGGACGTAAACGAGGAAACTCGCTTCATGAAGCTGGCGTTATCTGAATACGAGCTGTCTTATTCAACCGGAGACTTCAGAGGAACTCAAGTTTCTGAAATAAAGACACTATATTTAGCAGGTGAGCTTTGCAGAAGAACATCAAAAACAGAACAAGCTGTTAAGTATTTCTCAAAAGTAATCGAACAGCAAAGCAAAACGATTGAAAAAAATATTATCAGTCTCGCAAAAGATGGCTGGCTAAAAATCAGAGAGCTGCAAAAAGCTTAAAAGCAGGCGAGTTTCGCCTGCTTTGTCTGTGTTCCTTCTATTTAAAACATCGGATTTTCTTCTATATGCTTGTACACATTCTGAACAAGCTCTTCAGGTGTTTCACCTGTCACCATTTCTCCGTCTACAAGGGCAAATAAAGATTCCCCGCACTGTCCGCACATGCCTAAACAGCCATAATCTATTACATCCAGTTTATCATCCTGCTCTAATTGGAGCTTTGCCGATTCTGCCCCGGATGCTAGATTGCTTAAACAAAATTCAATAATCGGTTTAAACAATATAATCACCTCTTCAATAACACATATACTAACTTTTTTTATTTTATTTATCAAGCTTAACAGTATGTTTGTTATTTCTTCTTCAATTAAGAATAAACCGCCTAATCCTCATAATATACTTAAAAATAGTTAAGGATAAAATGCTTCGAAAAAGTTGTATATATTAACAACCTTTGTTCAAATACAATATGAATGTCCTTTTTAGGGAGGTTTTATGAAAAAACTAATTATACTTGGAGGCGGCTATGGCGGCATGATGCTGTTGTCCCGCCTGATTTCTAATCTGCCATATAACATAATGGTTATCCTTATTGATAGAGCCCCTTACCATTTTTTAAAGACAGAATACTATGCTTTAGCCGCAGGCACCGTCACAGATGAGCATATTAGGATTCCCTTTCCTAAACATCCCCAAGTTTCCATTCTAAATGCAGAAGTAGCAAGTATTGATTTACCATCACATAAAGTGAATCTCGTAAATGGAGAAAGCATCGTTTACGATGATTTAGTTATTGGCTTAGGCTGCGAGGATAACTATCATGGCATAACAGGAGCCGATAAGTTTACACACAGCATTCAAACGAGAAGCCGCTCACAGATGACTTACTCAGAGCTTAATCTATTGGCGGAGGAATCAAGGGTTGCTATCATCGGCGGAGGCTTAAGCGGGGTGGAGCTCGCCTCTGAAATTGCGGAGAGCCGCCAAGATTTGCATGTTACCTTGTTTGACCGGGGAGATACAATCCTTTCATCATATCCTTCGAAGGTAAGCGATTATGTGGAGAAGTGGTTTGGAGAACGAAATGTGGAAATAATCAAAAATTCCACTATTACCTTAATTGAAGAGAATACGGTATACAATAATGGAGAGCCTTATCCCTTTGACTGCATTGTTTGGACTGCTGGCGTCAAGCCGAACAAAATAGTTCTCGATCTTGCGGCAGACAAAGATAAAAAAGGGCGAATACTTCTCACCGATCATCATCACTTGCCTGATGATGACAAAGTATTTGTAGTTGGAGACTGCGCGAGTCTTGGCCTGCCACCGAGCGCCCAGCTCGCAGAAAAACAGGCTGTGCAAATAGCTGCCGTTTTGATTGCCCGTTGGAAAGGAGAGAGACTTCCTTCCTTTCCAACGCTGAAACTGAAAGGGGTGCTGGGCTCACTTGGAAAAAAGCATGGATTTGGGCTTATTGCCAACACTGCATTGACTGGCCGTATTCCGAGAATTTTAAAGCACGGGGTATTATGGAAAGATAAAAATAAAAAAAAAAGTTACTTCATTCAGCCCAAAAATCGCGGCTGAAGCGATGAGGCTTTGAGCCTTTTGAGGCTGACGAGACAACATCTCTTCAGCCTGTTTTCTTTGGATTATTGTGCGCTATTGTATCCGTACCTTTCAAACTCCTCATAAATCCGTTTCAGCTTCGGATTGCCTTCACCAATTATTTCATCGTCAATTACGACAACTGGATAGAATAAATCTTCTTCAATGACCCTTTTACAAAAGGCGTTTTTATCCTCATCGTAATTAGCTTCAAAGATATCATAATAATGAATCTTGAAATCTTGATCAGGGAATTTCCTTTTAAGAGCAGCCTGCAGCCACTCATATGTATCCTTTGAAGAAGGGAGATTCACACAGCTCGCACAAATTTGTTCTGCACCGTAAATGCTTATTTCTAATTCTCTTTTCATTTTTCTTCCTCTCTTTCCTGTTTAATTCACTCATTGAAGTGTTGACATTATTGTCTCAGGAAGAGACAATGCAATATGAAATAATGTTTAGGTGTTTTCATGTTTCTAGAATAGATTTTTCTCTTTAATGTGATTATAATAAATTATAGGAAAGGAGTCGATATGAATGGCAGAATTAGAAATGAGAGAACAAGTACAGGAAGTACTAGATAAATTACGCCCATTCCTTCTTAGAGATGGTGGGGATTGTGAATTGGTAGATGTGGAAGACGGCATCGTAAAATTGCGTTTGCTTGGAGCTTGCGGAAGCTGCCCAAGTTCGACAATCACGCTAAAAGCTGGTATTGAGCGCGCTCTTTTGGAAGAAGTTCCAGGGGTATATGAAGTAGAGCAAGTATTCTAATACAAACTTTAATAGCTAAAAAGGGCAGCCAATGGCTGCCCTTTTTATATATTGCTGTATGCTTTCCCTTTTACTTCCACACCATTCTTATCAATCTGCACGGGAAGATAATTCATATCAGGCAAAAGCTCCTTCAGTCCAGCGGCAACCGCTTCTGTCTTCCCTGTTTCAATGAAACATAAGACTGTTGGACCTGCACCGCTTAAGGCGACACCGTATGCCCCTAATTTCTGAGCATGCTGTTCTATTATCTCCAGATGCGGGACAAGCTCCTTTCGATACGGCTGATGATATTTGTCCAGCGCCATCATCTTGCCGGCAAGCTTGTTGTTGCCTGTCAGCAATGCGGCCACAAGAAGATTGGAAACAGCACCTGCTGCAACTGCTTCTGCAAATGGCATCGATTTAGGGAGCACATCTCTTGCTGATTTCGTAAGAAGCTCTTCATTCGGTATAACGGCCAGCAATTCCAATTCTACTGAATGGATTACTTCCACATCTGCCTCGCTTCCAAGCTGACATCCAACCACAAGGCCGCCAAATATGCTTGCACCGACATTATCCGGATGCCCTTCCATATTGGTTGCGATGGTAAATTTCTCTTCCTCTGTCAATTGAAGCTCACCTAAGGAATCGGCAAGCTCTATTGCAGCAACAATTGCCGACGCACTAGAACCGAGACCTCTAGCCAGCGGAATTTCGCTTGAAACGCTTACCCTGCAAGGCGGCAATTCTTTATTGTAGCTTTTGGCTACTTGTATAGCTGTTGCGATGATAAAGTTGCTTTCATCTGACGGAAAAGTCTTCAATTTTTCTGAGAGCGGTATTACCTCCCATTTTTCTGCTGGAGAAGCTTCCACAATCAAATATAGGCTCAGAGCCATGCCAAGGCTGTCAAATCCCGGTCCAAGATTTGCCGTACTTGCTGGAACCTTGATTTGAAGCATCTCACTTTCCATCATATATGAACGACTCCCTTAATATGAGCCGCCACTGCCTTTTCATCGTTCGGCAGAACAACAGGCTTAATTGGACTTACATCTATAGCTGTGTTCGGATCTTTTAAGCCATTTCCTGTCAGTACAGCAACGATCTTGCTGCCTTTAGCAATCTTACCGCTTTGCAAATGCTTGTAAACTCCAGCGATAGAAGCACAAGAACCAGGTTCTGCAAATACGCCTTCTTTAGCTGCAATCGTACGGTAAGCAGCGATGATTTCTTCATCTGTTACTTCATCAATAATACCTTCTGATTCCTGCTGGGCTTGTACAGCCAGCTTCCAGCTCGCCGGATTTCCAATGCGAATTGCTGTTGCGATTGTTTCCGGATTTTCAAACACACGATTATGGACGATTGCTGCTGCTCCTGCTGCTTCAAATCCATGAATCTTTGGCAGTCCTGTTTGTTTTGCTTCGTTATATTCCTTAAAGCCTTTCCAGTAGGCGCTAATATTGCCTGCATTTCCGACTGGAATTGCCAAGATATCAGGTGCTGTGCCAAGCTGGTCACAAACTTCAAATGCAGCTGTTTTCTGGCCTTCTAATCTGTATGGATTGACAGAATTCACTAGCGCAACTGGTTCTGTTTCGCTGATTTTCCGAACCATTTGCAATGCTTGGTCAAAGTTTCCTTCAATCGATATAATCTCAGCACCGTACATAACAGCTTGAGCTAGTTTACCCATCGCAATTTTACCTTCTGGAATTACAACGATACAGCGCATGCCTGCACGAGCTGCATATGCTGCAGCTGCAGCCGATGTATTTCCAGTAGAGGCGCAAATAACAGTGGAATTGCCTTCCTCCTTAGCTTTAGCGACAGCCATCACCATGCCTCTGTCTTTAAATGAACCAGTCGGGTTTGTACCTTCTGTTTTTACATACAGCTCTACTCCCCATTCCTCTGAAAGCTGTTCAAGCTTTATTAAAGGAGTGTTACCCTCATTTAAAGTCAGACTTGGTGTGTTATCGTTAATTGGCAAATAATTTTTATATTCTTCAAGCAGGCCTTTCCATCTCATTACTTAGTTCCTCCTTCTACACGGTAAGAGCTTTTTACTGTACGGACAGATGATAAGTCTCTTAATTGAATTAGTATATTTTCATAGTTTAACAAGGATGCATGATGCGTAATTAAGACTATTTCTGCCATGCCTTTTTCTTTTACAGGCAATTGCAGAATCTTTTCAAAGCTCACACCATTTTTGGAGAAGATTGATGTAATTTCAGCAAATACACCTACTGCATCTTCTACTTGCAGACGAAGGAAGTATTTGGAGTACATTTCGTCCGGTTTCTTCAAGTTCTTTTTAAATTGTGGTGTAATAGCGGTTTTTCCGTTTACACCCAATCTCATGTTTTTTAGGACATTCACTAAATCAGAAACGACTGCAGTTGCTGTCGGCATGCTGCCGGCACCAGGCCCGTAAAACATCGTTTCTCCTACTGCTTCACCGTATACATAAACAGCATTAAATTCATTGTTGACTGCCGCTAGCGGGTGACTGTCAATTAAGAAGGCTGGCTGTACGCTCACTTCTACTTTTCCGTCCTGTCTATGGGCAAAACCAATCAATTTCATCGTATAGCCAAGCTGCTTGCCATACTGAATGTCTTCTTCCGTGACCTGAGTAATCCCCTCAACCTTCACATCTTCAAGGCTGATGTTCATAGAAAAGCCTAATGTAGCCAATATCGTCATTTTCCGAGCTGCATCAAGACCTTCCACGTCAGATGTCGGATCGCTTTCGGCGAATCCGAGTCGTTGTGCTTCTTCCAAGACTTCGTCGTACGCTTTTCCTTGCTTAGTCATTTTTGTCAAAATAAAGTTTGTCGTTCCATTCACGATTCCCATCAGTTTCGTAATGTGGTCTGATGCTAGGCCATCGACAAGTCCTCGAATGATAGGAATCCCGCCAGCAACGCTTGCTTCGTAGAATAAATCACAATTATTTTCTGAGGCAACTTGTAAGAGGCGCGCCCCGTAAACAGCCATTAAATCCTTGTTAGCTGTTACAACGTGCTTGCGATTTTTAAGGGCTTGGAGCAGCCTTTCTTTTGTCTCCTCTACGCCGCCCATCACTTCAATAATCACATCTATTTCTGGATCATTCAGAATCTCATCTGGATTTGTTGTTAACATGTCAGTTGCAATGGATACATCCCGGTCTTTATCTATATTTTTTACAAGTATCTTTTTTACTTTGACGGGACAGCCGATTTGGTGCATGATTTTATCTTGGTGATTTTCTATGATTTTTACAACACCTGTGCCGACAGTGCCCAATCCAAGCAGTCCAATTGATATTGTCTCCAATTTGCTATTCCCCCTAAGATGTTCTCTTTAAAAAAACAACTGTCTTTGTATAGTAGACATTATAGTGTTAGATCTGATTTTTTACAAGAGGTGAATTATATATTCTTTGAAAATTTATTCAACTCTTATTTTTGTCATTTTACTGTTTTTTCTATTATAAAGTAATTTGTAAGAAAAAGGGGAACTATTTTGGACAAGAATACCCGGCTAGAAAGCGAGCCGGGGAAAGGGTAATTGTATAAAAAGGAAGGTTAATAAAGCCAGCTTAATGTGGGGATTTTTGATTTTTTGACAGGTGCTTCAACCATCTCAAAAAAAACGCGCAGGAACTCCTCTGAATCCTTTGACTGATTTAAATATTTCTTTAATTGATCCTCTAAATAATGCCGTTGTGCCTCACTTGAGCTTGAATAATAATTTTCGACACACTCCACAAAATGGAGAGGAAACAGCAATCTCGCATAGATCAGCCTCCAGGAAAACGGGCTTAATGGTGCAATGCTTTGATAGTCATTGTAAAAATTTCGAACATCCCGATAATAGGTTTTAATATTAAGAAAATATCTTTCTCTTGTCCATTCTGCTAAATCTCTGCCGCAATGATCGAATACCCAATCAAATGGATTCTTTACATAATACTCTCCCATCCATGTTGATTTCATGAAACGGTTATGGCAAATCGTCCCGCTGTCAATCGGTGAAGGTTCATCATCAAGCTCTGTATCGACCAAATACTGAATCGCATTTTCAGAAACTCCCATATAATATGGAAATGCCTCGAGAAACAGTTTATCAAATTCGCTTTCAGGTTCCTGGTACATCTTTGTATTCCAAAAGGCCTCCATCTGGTCAATCCTCTTTTCCCACAAACCTTTCCATTGTCCCATTCGCGAAATTTTCTCGACACCAAATTGGACCGATCTGCCCCGATAATGAAACTTTCCTAATTTCCTTCCTAATTGCTTTGATTGAAAAGGCTGAACATGCTCATTCAGCATAATACAGTACGCCTGTCCTTCCACCTCTTCTCTAATATTGCCATCCTTTGATTCCAGAAATGTCCCAACTCTGTAATCACCCAAATTTGTCATATGATTTACAAGCTCATGAAGCTCTAATATCTCTTCATCCTCTTTGTTGTCTACTGGTATAAGCGTATACAGCTTGCCATCCTTTCTGCAGGCTTCATAGTGACCAAACCTCATTTCATCTGTGACCTCTACGCCATAATGACTGTGTAAGATTTTCCGAATCATCATACTCCTCCTTTTCAAAGAACGAATCTGAAAAACACCTTATAAGAAAATATATGTCGTTAAGTGATAATCTTGAGTTTTTTCTTTTATAACCTGTTGCTAAAGAAATTTTCAGTAAAGAATGACACATACCTTTATAGAAGTCCTACATATACTAACAAGTATACAGCTATTATCACAGCCTGCCTTTTACGCAATGCTCGGTAAAGCGTACAGCCAATATTGGCATAGTAAGCAATGATGACCACTGTGTTTAGATAGTGAATACAATTAGAAAAGGTGATAATATGTCAGATATTACAGAAAAAACAGCGAGAAAATGGCTTCACGAGCGCGGAGTTACCATAGAAGATATTGGAGAACTAGTTTATTTATTACAGGAAAAATATCACGAGAATTTAGAAATGGCTGAATGTATCCATAATGTAGAGCGTGTATTGTCCAAAAGGGAAGTACAAAATGCCTTGTTAACTGGCATACAATTAGATGTGCTTGCAGAAAAGAAAATGCTCGAGGCACCGCTTCAAGCCATTATCGAAAGTGATGAAAGTCTTTACGGCGTTGACGAAGTACTGAGCTTTTCCATCGTAAATGTATATGGCTCAATCGGCTTTACTAATTACGGATATGTAGATAAATTAAAACCTGGCATCCTTAAGAAGCTTAATGATAAATCGACAGGGAAATGTCATACTTTTTTAGATGATATAGTTGGTGCTATTGCTGCGGCAGCATCAAGCAGGCTGGCACATAGTGTCAGGGGTGAAAAATAGATGAAAATAAAAAAGGAAGAACACACTAAGTGCTTCTTCCTTTTTTGTTATTCCCACTCAGAAAGACTGTTAACGGAATATGTAGGTTTTTGCTCATAAGTGGCTAAATGCTCTGCTGTTGTGACACCAGAATGAACTAACAATGTATCAATTCCTGCATTTACCCCAGCTAATATATCGGTATGATAATTATCGCCTACCATAATAGCCTCATTCTTATTTACGCCAAGCAGTTTCAATGCTTGTTCCACGATGATTGCCTCTGGCTTGCCCATATTAAGTGGGGCTGTGTTTGTTGAAACTGTTATGACTGATGTAAGGGCACCGTTTCCAGGAAGAAGTCCCCTCTCCGTCGGCAAAGCTGTATCACCGTTTGTGATAATGTATTTAGCTCCGCTGCGGACAGCAAGACATGCCTGCGCCAGCTTTTCATACGTGATTTGCTGGTCCATGCCTGCTACTACATAATCAGCCTCTTCATGGTTAGCCAGTATTTGAATGTCTTTTTCTGTAAGTGCATGGCGCAAGCCTTCTTCACCTATCATATAAACACTTGCTGATTTGTTCTGTTCGTATATATATCCAGCTGCAGCCATAGCGGAAGTAAACACTTCCTCTTTTTTTGCAGGTATGTGGAAATCTCTTAACTTTTGGGCTACTTGCTCTGGTGTTTTTGTCGAGTTGTTCGTCACATATAAATATGGGATACCAAGGGCAATTAAGCGTTTGACAAATTCAGCCGCTTCTTGAATTACTTCTGTCCCTTTATACATAGTCCCATCTAGATCGATTAAGTATCCTTTATAGTTTTTCATGAATATAAAAGCCCTTTCTATTCCATTTATCATGCTAGTTTTTGAAGGCAGTAACTGGACCGAGTTCATTAATCAAGTAGTTTTTAACAGATAACGAGAAGGATTCAACAGAAGGTATTCCCTTCTCCAATGCTTCCCTGACAATCTCATGAGAGATATTCGTATAATCATGCACCAGTGTTTTTCTCAAACCTAGCAGCTCTTTAATTTCACCTGCAACGCTAACTGAAAGTACTTTTTCGTCAGTAAGAATTTCCATAATATCCTCATAGCTGCCTGGATCTCGCATGATAAAACCGTCAATCATACTGTTGCCGACATCAAGCATTGCCTCAATCATCATATGTGCAAGTCTTTCTAATGCCAATTTCTCAAGTTTGGATTCAAACGAATCCTGTTCTTTAAACATCTGAACCAATTGCTGTAAATATTGTAATTGCTGCCCGATTTTTTCCCGATCCACAAAATACATTTGAATGCCTCCTTCATTTTTTTTTTAGTATAGACAAAACCTCACACAATCGTTTGCAGATTATTGCTTAAGCTTGTCGGCCTCGCATAAAAATAGCCTTGTGCCAAATCAACCTTATTTCTTGAGAGAACAAGCGCTTCTTCCGCACTTTCAATCCCTTCTGCTACAACTATTGAACCTACTTCCTTAGCTATTAGCAGCAAGCCTTTAAGCATCGATTCTTTGACAGAATTTTTGTCAATATTCTGGATGACAGAACGGTCTATTTTAATGATATCAGGCATGATTTCACTTATCGAGTTCAAGCTTGCATAGCCTGCTCCTGTATCATCTATAGCCACTCTGAATCCAATTAGGCGCAAAAGCTTCAAGTTAGAAATGAAGTATTCTAATCCCTCAATTGAATCCCGTTCTGTCACCTCAATGGTAATCCTGTTTGGAGATATCTCTTTATATTTGTTCATCAGCTTTTTCAAGTCTTTCACAAAATGCTGATTACCTAATGTTAACGGTGTAAAATTAATAAAAATATCGAACTTCCAGGTAGTTAATTTTATTTGTTCAAGCGCTTTTTCCAATACGACCATTTCAAGGTCATAAAGATGGTTGGTTTGCCGTGCAACAGAAAACAGTTGGAGGGGATTTTCAAGCGATGTGCCGACAGGTCCTCTTGTCAGCATTTCACATGCTTTAACCTTATTTGTTTCCACATCCAAAATCGGCTGTGCTAACAAGCGAATATCTTTATTTGCTACAATTTTCCCTAACGCAAATGACATTTCATTAAATTCGGACGTTAAGCCTTTTTGGGCCATCGATAAAGCCTGCTGATAAGCAAGATAAATAGCATCCCTTAATTGGTCGATTTGCCTGTCAATAAATATATAGCCTGTGCAAAAAATCGGCTGTACCGACTGCTGCAGAGATCTCCAAACTTTTGTTTGCAGCTTTTCCAATATTAACTGGATCGTAAAATCTATGTTAGGAACAGTGTCCATCTTGTGATCAATCTTCAAGAATAAGGCAATTCCATCCTGATAATAGGCACGGACTGCTGCAATTTGGTCAGAAGGTATTTCTTCTCTAATAACGGTATGGAATGCTTCTCTCACTTGCTCCCATAATCTTTGGGATGCTGCGCTGTCCATTTCCCGTTTTAAGATGGCCAAGTTATGGATGGAAAAGACAATTACAGCCACTTCATTTCCTTTATGAAGGGCCGCACTTACGTTTTGCTCCACAGGATCCCTCAAAATAAATTGAGGAGGATAATATTTTAATTTACTGGCAGGAAAAATAATCTTCCCCCAGTTCGTTAAGCTTTTTATTTTGTTGACATACACATGGACCATCTCTTCATTTCCTCTCATACAGCAAACCTGATAAGTAATAGCAAAACAGCTCTAAAAAAAACATTTATTTTTATTAGTAAACGTTTTCCTTATTTATGAAGAAGTGCTGCAAAAAGAGTCAGCACTGTACTTACATTATTGTTTTTTTATTTTCTTAACGACAAAATAAGGACATCCGAAATTGCAATATTCATACAAATATTCTGTTAACGTACTGATTTTTGTATCAAAGCTGGATTTCTGATTTTGGTCATCAAAAAATCCTCTGAGTCTAAGCTGACCATAGCCCCAATCACCGACAATATAATCATACTTTGTTAAAATATCACTGTATCTTCCTTTAAATGCCTCCTCATTGAAGCCCTCTTTTCGTTCTTCAATAAGTTCATAACAATGATTATTTATGCAAACCAAAACCTTCACCCCACTTTTTTGAAGCTTCCTTTTTCATATGTATATATGTATGACTTTATATGTAATCCTAAATAAGTCCTATTTAAGATAAACGTGCATATAACCTAATAGGTACTATATCTCACCATTTCATTATAACCCGACAATAGACAATTTACATAGTGCTGGCAAGGAAAAATTATAATAATTATGACAAGAAATAGGAAAGGCCCTCCATTTATAACTGATTATTCAGGAAAAACAAAAACAGAGTAAACTATGCTTCCTAAATAGCAGCAAGATTTACTCTGTTCCTTTACATTATGCTTCTTTCTTTTGTCCTGAAAGCATTTGGTTTTTCTTTGCCTCACTGACTTGTTCATCCGCATGATACGAAGAACGGACAAGCGGACCTGCTTCACAGTGACTGAAGCCTTTGCTTAAAGCAATTTTCTTTAGTTCCTTAAATTCATCTGGATGATAATACTTTTGTACTTTAAGATGCTTTGCTGTTGGCTGCAAGTATTGTCCTATTGTCATGATATCAACGTTGTTTGCTCGCAAATCATCCATCGTTTGAATGATTTCTTCCTTCGTTTCCCCTAATCCAATCATCAAGCTTGATTTTGTAGGAATCTCAGGATACATTTCTTTTGCTCTTCTCAAAAACTCAAGCGATCTTTGATATTTAGCACGTGCACGTACTCTTGGCGTCAGGCGCTCTACTGTCTCAATATTATGGTTCATAATATCAGGCTTCGCATCCATTAATTGGCGCAGATTCTCCTCTATTCCTCCCATATCAGACGGAAGGACCTCTATGCTAGTAAATGGATTTTTCCTGCGGATTGCCCGTACCGTTTCAGCAAAAACAGCTGCACCGCCATCCTTCAAATCGTCTCTTGCGACAGCTGTGATAACAACGTGCTTTAAGTTCATACTAAAAACAGAATCAGCAACTCTTTCCGGCTCTTGCCAGTCAAGCTCTGTCGGCAAGCCTGTTTTAACTGCACAGAATCGGCATGCTCTTGTACAAATATCTCCTAAAATCATGAAGGTAGCTGTTCGTCTCACAGCCCAGCATTCATGAATATTCGGACATCTTGCTTCTTCACATACTGTATGCAGCTTTTTTTCTCGCATCATTTTTTTTAAACCAGTGTAGTTTTCATTCGTGTTAAGTTTGATTTTCAGCCATTCAGGTTTTCGTTGGTATTCGTCTTTTCTTTCTGCCATTTCGATTCATCTCCTAGTGATCCTTTTTTAGAACTCGTATCTTCTAGTCCTCTCTTTTCTTTGTATTTCGAAAAAAGAGACAACTGTTTGTAAACAAGTGTCGCCAGCAGCTTAAAAATGCTGCAAAGCTAGCTATACTACAACACATGTCACAATGATTTAGATGTATCTTATACACAAATACTAGGCTTGTTATTGTTCCAATGTCACTTTAACATAACCAAATCTCACCTACAAGCTGGTTATTACCATTTATTGATATTCATTTATTTTGCTGGTTGCACACAAAATAAAACGACTAGTTTTAGGAAGGAGGGATTTGATGCGAAAAATATGTTTCTTAGCTGTCTTGCTTGCATTTTTGGCGCCTAATATTGTATCTCATGCAGCGGAAAATAAATCCTCTGCTGATGATACATATTATAAAAGGATGGAGCTGTATGAAAAGATTGAAGCGGTAACACAGCTGCCATGGTATTATATAGCTGCAGTTGACCAATATGAACGAAATATACGAGCTTCACGTAGGGATCTTCCTAAAGCGACCGGCTTGACCGGCATCTATTTCCCAAAAGAAACATGGGCTGGCATCATAAATCCAGACAGTGATGATACAAATCCTAAAAGCATTGCTTTTTTCGGAGGACTTGGTGTCGATGGCAATGGGGATGGAAAAGCAGACTCTTTAAATGACGAGGATGTGCTATTTACATTTGCCAATCATATTCTTAAATTTGGCGTTGATGAAGATAACTTCCGAATTGGACTTTGGGATTATTACAAACGAGATAAAACAGTAAGCATTATTATGGGTAAAGCTGCCATTTACCGGCATTTCGGCCGCTTAAACCTCGACGATCATGCATTTCCAGTTCCGTTAAGAAGTAATTACAGTTATCGGAGTACTTGGGGAGATGCACGAGGATGGGGCGGAAAACGAATACATGAGGGAACAGATATTTTTGCCGACTACAGTGTTCCTGTCAGGGCAACATCTTATGGCATCATAGAAATGAAGGGCTGGAACAGATATGGCGGCTGGAGAATTGGAATCCGCGATATCAATAACAATTATCATTATTTTGCCCATCTAAGCGGTTTTGCGAAGGATGTGCATAATGGCATGATTGTCGAACCGGGAATGCTTATCGGCGGTGTCGGCAGTTCAGGCTATGGACCTCCAGGAACTTCTGGAAAGTTCCCGCCTCATTTGCACTATGGCATGTATAAGGATAACGGCAAGACAGAATGGTCTTACGACCCGTTCTCCCATTTAAAAGTGTGGGAAAGGCAAGAAAGAATTAAATTAAAAGCAAAAAAATAGAATATTGGCTCATGTGTCCCGCTGCTTTTAAAAGGACCTTGAGCCAATATTCATTCTTTATTATCTGCCGGTAATTCTACAGCAGGAATACTGCTCCCGCTTCCATTATAAAACTCAGGCACATCTCCTTCAAATCCTGCCATCGCAATTAATATATCTTGTTTGACAGTCGTCAGCTCTGTTGCAAACGGGATAATAATTTGAATGTCTACCTTTAACTCCACGAATGCTTTTACTACAACATAATTAATGCCGACATTCTCTGTCTCTGTCTTTAAATCTGATTTAACACTGCCGACAACATTAAATTTAATTGGTACATCAGGACCAAGATTTGCGAGCAGTGCATTATTTGTTGCTTGGCCGATCGGGACATTATAAACTATTCCTTCATCTCTTGCAGTTAAATCTTTATCTAATTTAATATCCGTTAACTCTGCTGCTGCAGGAATATCGCCCTTTTCCATCCTGTTTATGTTGTCCTGTACTAAGCTCGTAATTTCTTGTTGTTTTTTTACAACTTGTGCCGTATTGAATACAAAATTATTGCCATCTATCATTAAATTATTCTCTTCTTCTCCTGTCTCGCTTTTAAGTGCATCATTAATCACCAAAGTTGCCAGCTTCTTTGTCTGTGACTGTGCATAATAGGCCAGCGTAGGCTTTAAGCCATTATTGATAATCCAGAGGCTCAATATGGTGGAGAAGATAAAAAACACTGCTGTAATTACAAGAGTCTGCTGAAAGGTCAACGGTTTTTTCCGAGTCATCCTTTGACGAAAATAAAATTTCCGCAAAAAAATATCCCTCCTTCCCATGCTAATGTATATGCAGAAAGAGGGACATGTAGAAGGCTAAACCACATGTGAATATTCGATATTTTGCTTACCCTAAAGCCTCACAATCAATAATTGTAATTGCAAGGTTTTCCTTTAAATCAAGATCATATGGTTGTATTGCTGTTCCATTCTTTTCAATAACGCGGATGACAGGACGTTCATTAAATCCTTTGTTCTGCCTTGAAACAATGCCTTTTTCACCGCTGCTTAACATAACACTTACTCCATTTGGGTAAAGAATGATGGCATTGCGGAATGCTTCGACAATTTTCGCGTCAAAGAGTGTATCGATCCCTGTATACAGCACTTCCAACGCCTCATGCGGAAGCATTGCCTGTCTGTAAACACGATTGGAAGTTATCGCATCAAAAACATCTGCAACAGCAATGACCTTGCCGAACAGATGAATTTCTTCCCCTGTAATTCCTCTCGGATAGCCTGATCCATTCAGTCTTTCATGATGTTGATAAGCACAGTGCGCTACAATTAAAGGCATATTATGGACTTTCCTAAGCATATCAAATCCAGCATTTGCATGCTTTTTAATTTCCGTAAATTCATCTAACGTCAGCTTTCCAGGTTTGAGCAAAATCTCCAATGGAATATCCATCTTGCCGACATCATGCAGAATCGCACCAAGACCGAGAGTCTCGAGCTGCTTCCTTGGCAGCTTTAACTCCATTCCTAACGCTAAAGAATAAAGAGTGACATTCAAGCTATGTGAAAAAATATAATTGTCATACAAAAACACATCGCTCATAATAGAAAACAGTTCTTGATGTCCTTTTAGTTCCTCAAGGACTTTGTCAATAAGCTGCTTAAAAGCAGGAGCTGATTTTTCCATGATGAAGGATTTTTCCTTACTGCTGGAACCCTTCAGTTCCTTAAAGCTTGTTTCAATTGTCTGCATTGCCTCTCTCTTTAACCGATCAGAGATCGGAGCAACCGGATAGATATCATCGGTTAATTTATCATCTATATATAAATAAGCAACGCCTAACTGCACTAATCGTTCTATTAATTGTTTATCAAGCCTCACGCCGTTGTTGACGAGAATATTTCCCTGTTCATTATGTATTGGTTTCGCTAATATTGCTCCTTCTGAAAGGTATTTTGTTCTTACTAATCTCATTCCATACTAGCTCCTATTGTCAACTTGATATAAGAAAATATGTGCCATGATTACATAAAAGACATAAAAAGGAGGGAATGGTTTTCCCATCCTTTTAGATTTAATAAAAAGCTTGCACAATCTGCTACACCATCTTTAGTAATGCTTCCTTACCTATCATACCCTTATGAATACCAAGGTTTTCTGCTTCATAAGTTATCGATTCCAGCGGGGCATCAAGCAGCTGCTCGATTGTCTTTACACCGACAGCCCTCCCGGCAATTACTTTTCGATCCTTTAATTTTTCATTTAATAAACCAACATCCAATGCTCCGCACATGATATACCCTTTATCATTTTTTACTACAAGCAGGTTTGTCTTGGGCAGCTGGACGCTTACTGCTATGAATGTCTGCTCCTCTATCACAATAGGATAAACTTCCACCATGACATGTCACCCCTCTCTTTTTCCTTATATACTATTCAGCGAAAGAAAGAGGCGTGTATTACAAGAAGTCCATTTTTAACAGCTAAACGGCCATTCTCTGCAAAGCTTCTGCCAAAATATTTCTCATAAACTCAGGCAAAAAATACTGTTTTTCTGGTGCGCGATATATAGATGGAAAGAAATCGCCGAATGTGAACATATCCGGTATTGCTACAATATATTCTGCTTTCGGGTCAAGTTCTTTGCCGCCTATCCAATAGGTAATAACTTCACCATTGGTTTTTGTCTGTACACCCCTTGAAATCATTTTGCCCATTAATGTTCCTCTAAACCCTAGTCCTTTTACATGAAGGGTTTCCCATGAAGGCTGCTTCATATCTGTGAGAACTTCTTTCAATTCTGCTCCTGACAAAGTAACATTACAAGGATTGATAGGATGTGGACAGATGCTTAAAAGGTCAAAATAGCTGACCGGGCCCTTGTTTAGATTGTCAAGAATCAAACCTTCATTAAGGATAGCTATATCTGCATTACACCATGCAAGCACTGCCTCACATAAAAGGCCCGCTGTTTCCTGTTTCGTAAGCTGCTTAGACAGTGAGATCACTTCCTCAGAAAGTGCTTTTTTGCCTTCTAAATAAAGATTCTCAATATATTCCGCTTCGTTTTCTGCTGGAGGCAGCTTGCTTGTTTCATATACCTCTGCCTGTTTTGCCAGCACTTTTTTTGCATGAGGATCATATTTTATTTCAATATGTCCAGCAAATTGTCCATATTTACCAGCAGCTCCTAACAGGCTGTTATTAATGAGTTTTCCTTGATGAAAGATATGGTGTGTATGTGCTCCTAAAATTATATCAATTTCCGGATAGTTTTCAGCCATCTGCTCGTCATCATTAATTCCTAAATGCGACAAGACGATAATGATGTCTGTTTTATCTTTTAACAAACCCAGCTGTTCCTCTAAAGCCTGAAAAGGAAGTGTCAGCTTCCAGCCAAGCAATTCATATAAAGTGTGAAAATAGGCAGTCAAACCAATAACACCAATGCGTGTCCCTTTATTCGTTTCATATATCTTATGTGGGATGCACCAATCTGGCCTACTCCCATTTTTATGAAAGAGATTGGCTACAATCACATCGTAGGAAGCATCTTGATAAAGTTGATCTAGTGCATGATAGGGCAGTGTGATTCCTTCATTATTACCGATTGTTACTGCATCGAACTGTTCTATCTCCAGCAGTGTAGCATTCGCTTTTCCTTGTGTTGCCTCAGTGTATGGATGAGATAAATCTAAATGGTCACCAATATCAAATAAGAAAACAGAATCGCCTGCTTCAGTATGCCAGTTTTTTCTTTTTTGGAAAAGCTCCTTGATTCTAGGCCAGTTCTCAAAATGACTGTGCAAATCATTAGTATGATATATATGGATATTTTCCATTGTTTCGCCTGCCTATCGTATTAAAAGATTCTAGAACTAAGATGTTAAAACAAATCCAGTTGTCTAGGTGCAAGATTTCTATATTCAATGCCAAGTATTTTCATTAACTGCAGTGCATTGTCTGCAGCATCCCCGCCAGAATTATTGTTGAAAAGAACATAAACATGTTCACATTGCTTCTGTAATCGTTTAATATTCTCTGCCCATTCCTCTAATTCCTTCTGATTATATCTGTAAAGATACCGAACCTCTCTCCAGTTTGGATTGTTTTTTTGTGCCCAGCCGTAGTAGTTCCTGCCATGGAAACGGATAAGCACCTTATCGGTTCGGACAGTTTCTAGGATAGCAGGAATGGATCCTGGCATTACCTGGGGTTCATCACAGATGCTATGAATCCAATTTTCTTCCTGCATAAAGGCAAGTGTTTGCTCTCTAAATTTCTCATCAAACCATGATTGATGTCGAAATTCTAGTGCACAAGGGATGTCCTTCATCTTCGCTTTGCATACCCTTAAATAATCCACATGCGCCTTTGTGCAGTCAAACCATGGAGGAAATTGGAAAAGCACCATACTCAGCTTATTATTTTCAATATATGGTGAAATAGATTCAATAAACGCATCAAACATTTCTTCCTTCGTTGCAAATGGAAGCTCTCCTCTTTGATGGCCAGTCATGCCCTGATATGCCTTTACAATAAATTGAAAAGCCTCTGGTGTTGTAGCTGTCCATCTTTGCGCATTCTTTATTGGCTGTATAGCATAAAAAGAAGAGTCTACTTCAACTGTCGGGAAATAGCTTGCATATTCCTGCAGTTTATTTCGCGGAGAAACATGGGAGCCATACAAAGAATCATGGTCGCCCCATCCAGTTAAACCAATCTGAATCAAATGACCACCTCTACTAACATTATGTACGAAAACGGTAAAAGTTCCTAGAGCTAATGACCTATTTACCGCTTTTAATTTTCTGTTTATACAGGTTTCTAATATTATTATCTTAACATACCCAATCGTAACTTTGCTTTTTATAAAAAAAATTCGTATCTAAACTAGATACGAATTTTTTTACATTAACCGATGGAGCCTTCCATTTCAAACTTGATTAGGCGGTTCATCTCAACGGCATATTCCATTGGTAGCTCTTTAGTGAATGGCTCAATGAAGCCCATTACGATCATTTCAGTAGCTTCCTCTTCTGAGATACCTCTGCTCATCAAGTAGAATAACTGCTCTTCTGAAACTTTAGAAACCTTCGCTTCATGCTCAAGTGAAATATTATCATTTAATATTTCATTGTAAGGGATAGTATCTGATGTAGATTTATTATCCATTATTAATGTGTCACACTCGATATTAGCACGTGCTCCGTCTGCTTTACGGCCAAAGTGTACAATACCGCGGTATGTTACTTTTCCGCCTTGTTTCGAAATAGATTTTGAAACAATTGTTGACGAAGTGTTTGGTGCTAAGTGAATCATTTTTGCACCAGCATCTTGGTGCTGACCTTTACCTGCAAGTGCGATAGACAATGTCATTCCTCTTGCTCCTTCACCTTTCAAGATGACAGCAGGATATTTCATTGTCAATTTACTTCCGATGTTACCGTCAATCCATTCCATTGTAGCATTTGCATCACATACAGCTCTTTTTGTAACAAGGTTGTATACGTTGTTTGCCCAGTTTTGGATAGTAGTATAACGGCAATAAGCATCTTTTTTGATGATTATTTCTACTACTGCACTGTGAAGAGAGTTTGTTGTATATACAGGAGCTGTACAGCCCTCTACATAATGAACATGTGCCCCTTCATCAACGATGATCAATGTTCTTTCGAATTGACCCATATTTTCTGAGTTAATACGGAAATACGCTTGCAACGGCGTATCTACTTTGATTCCTTTTGGTACATAGATGAAGGAACCACCAGACCATACAGCTGAATTCAATGCAGCAAACTTATTGTCAGTTGGAGGAATTACAGTTGCCCAGTGCTCACGGAAGATATCTTCATTTTCTTTCAATGCTGAGTCTGTATCCTTAAAGACAATTCCCATATTCTCCAAGTCTTCTTGCATGTTGTGGTAAACAACTTCAGATTCATACTGAGCAGAAACACCTGCAAGATATTTCTGTTCCGCTTCTGGAATACCAAGCTTATCGAAAGTTTGCTTGATTTCTTCTGGAACTTCATCCCAAGAACGTTCTGTCTTTTCAGATGGTTTTACGTAATAAGTGATTTCATCAAAATTCAATGAAGCCAAATCTCCGCCCCATTGAGGCATTGGCATATTGTAGAAATGCTCTAGAGACTTCAAGCGGAAGTCAAGCATCCACTGCGGCTCTTCCTTCATTTTTGAAATTTCTTCAACGATTTCTTTCGTTAATCCACGCTTAGAACGAAAGATGGAAACGTCTTTGTCTGAAAATCCATATTTATAATCCCCAATATCGGGTGCTTTTTTTGCCATTTCGTTTTCCTCCATTCTAATGCAACTCCTAAGATGGGACTAAAAAGACTGCAATTAGTTAAGACCTTCGTTGAAGCCCTTTTCCATCGCTTTCCATGCCAGTGTTGCACATTTAATCCTAGCCGGGAATTTGCAGACGCCCTGAAGCGCTTCAATATCCCCTAAATCTATATCTTCACTATAGTCTTTTCCCTGCATCATTTCGGAGAAAGTATTAGAAAGCTCAAATGCTTCTTCTACTTTTTTTCCTTTAATCGCTTGTGTCATCATTGAAGCTGATGACATGCTGATGGAACAGCCTTCTCCATCAAACTTTGCGTCTTTAACAATGCCGTCCTCCACTTGCAGTGTCAGCAGGATTCGGTCACCGCATGTCGGATTATTCATGTTAACCGTCAGACTGCCTTCTAAAATCCCTTTATTCCGGGGATTTTTATAGTGATCCATAATGACACTTCTGTAAAGTGTATCTAAATTATTAAAAGACATCGCTGAAATACTCCTTTGTTTTAACAATTCCGTCAACAAACTTATCAATATCATCTTCGGAATTATAGAGGTAGAAGCTCGCCCTTGCTGTTGCAGAAACGTTCAGCCATTTCATCAACGGCTGTGCACAGTGGTGGCCTGCCCTTACAGCAATACCTTCTGCATCAAGCACTGTCGCCACATCATGAGGATGGACATCCTCAATATTAAATGTAATGACACCTGCTCTGTTTTCGGCACTTTTTGGACCGTATATTGTCAGACCCTCTACTGTAGACATTCTCTCCATTGCGTATGCAGCAAGTTTATGCTCATGCTCTGTAATATTATCAAGACCAATCTCTTCTAAAAAGTCAATTGCTGCTCCTAGACCAATAGCGCCAGCAATGATTGGCGTGCCTGCTTCAAACTTCCATGGAAGCTCCTTCCATGAAGATTCATACAAGCCGACAAAATCAATCATCTCGCCGCCAAATTCGATTGGTTCCATGTTCTCAAGCAAATGCTTTTTGCCATATAAAACACCGATCCCTGTCGGACCGCACATCTTATGGCCAGAGAAGCCGAGAAAGTCACAGTCAATATCTTGAACATCCACCTTTAAGTGAGGAGCAGCTTGAGCAGCATCTACGACAAGCACAGCACCATGTTTGTGAGCAATTGCCCCTATTTCCTTCACTGGGTTGATGATGCCAAGAACATTGGACACATATGTCACAGAAACAAGCTTAGTTGAATCTGTAATTGTTTCCTCCACGTCGGCTAAGCTGATCGTGCCATCCGCTTGAAGTGGCAAGTACTTCAGAACAGCTCCTGTTCTTTTGGCCACTTGCTGCCATGGAATGATATTACTGTGATGCTCCATCGGAGAGATGACAATTTCGTCACCCTCCTTTAGGTTTTCCATCGCATAACTTTGTGCAACCGTATTAAGGGCAGTAGTCGTACCTCTCGTGAAAATAATTTCCTCTGTAGATGTCGCATTGATAAAGTTCTTGACCTTTTCTCTTGCTCCTTCATAACCATCAGTAGCTCTTGTCCCAAGTGTATGGACACCACGATGGACGTTGGAATTATATTCTCTGTAATACTTTTCTAATGCTTCAATTACTTGCACCGGCTTTTGCGAGGTTGCAGCACTGTCTAAATACACCAAAGGATGACCGTTGACTTCTTGGTTTAATATTGGGAAGTATGGACGAACATCTTTGATATTCATTATTTTACTTTCCTTTCAATTACCTCAACCAATTGCTTTTTAACCCCTTCAATTGGAAGCTGTTCCACTACAGGAGCCAAGAAGCCATGAATAACAAGTCTTTCTGCCTCATGTTTTGGAATACCGCGGCTCATCAAGTAGTAAAGCTGCAATGGATCTACTCTTCCGACAGAAGCAGCATGCCCTGCTGTTACATCATCTTCATCAATAAGCAGGATCGGGTTTGCATCACCACGAGCCTTTTCACTTAGCATAAGGACACGTGATTCTTGCTCGGCATTAGCTTTTGTAGCACCATGCTCGATTTTTCCGATACCGTTGAAGATAGAAGAAGCACTATCCTTCATAACACCATGTTTTAAGATATAGCCTTCTGAGCTTTTACCGAAGTGTACAACCTTCGTTGTAAAGTTTTGCTTTTGCTCACCGCGGCCAACAACAACTGATTTCGTATCACCAAATGAACCATCGCCCATTAGGTTTGTTGTGTTTTCACTGATTGTGTTTCCATCGTTCATGAAGCCTAATGCCCATTCAATCTTCGCATCACGATTAGCTACTCCACGTCTGTTAACATATGTTGTAACACCTGTTGCCAAGTTGTCTACAGCACCGTATTGCACTCTTGAATTAGCATTTGCTACAACCTCTGTAATGATGTTGAAAACTGCTTCTTTCGGCTCTGCAACAGAAAGATAGTTTTCCACATAAACAACAGAGCTATTATCTTCTGCCACAACCAATACATGGTTAAACAAGTTTGTTTCCTCATCATCATGAAGGAAGATTGATTGAATCGGTTCTTCAACCACGACATTTTTCGGAATATACAGGAATACTCCGCCGTTCATCAATGCTGCATGCAAGGCAGTTAATTTATGCTCATCAATCTTCACTGCATCCTTCATGAAATATTTTTGCAACAGGTCACCGTGTTCTCTAGCTGCTGTGAAAATATCTGTAAAGATTACGCCTTTTTTCTTAAGCTCGTTAGAAACAGCTATAAAAGTAGGGCGGTTGTTGCGTTGTATATAAAGAGTTTTATTGTTTTCCAGGTCGATCAATGCTTTTGCTTCTTCTGGAAGGTCGTTTACACTGTCGAAGTCCTGGCTGCTCACGATATGTTTATCTATTTGAGTGAAGTTCCAGTTCTTGATGTTTGTTTTGTCCGGCTTTGGCATCGGCAAGTCTTCAGCCAATTCCAATGCTTTCACACGCAATTCTGTTAACCAAGCTGGTTCACCCATATCTTTTGAAAAGGAAGTGATGTATTCCTGATCAAATGGTAATTTAATTTCCGTTGTCATGGTCGGGTCCTCCTAACTATTACGCTTCTTGTTCAACTGTTTCGTCTTCAATGCCAAGCTCTTGCTTAATCCAATCGTAACCTTCTGCTTCAAGGCGTGCAGCTAGTTCAGGTCCGCCAGACTTAACGATGCGGCCTTGCATCATAACATGGACAAAATCAGGTGTAATGTAGTTCAATAATCTTTGGTAATGCGTAATAATTAAGCAACCGAAGTCTTCGCCGCGCATTTGGTTGATACCTTTAGAAACGACTTTCAATGCATCGATATCCAAACCAGAATCGATTTCATCCAAGATTGCAATTTTCGGCTCAAGCATCATCAATTGAAGAATCTCATTACGTTTCTTTTCACCGCCAGAGAAACCTTCATTCAAATATCTTTGTGCCATATCTTGATCCATTTCCAAGAATTCCATATTGCTGTCCATTTTACGGATGAATTTCATCAATGAAATTTCGTTTCCTTCTCCTAATCTGCTGTTTAGGGCAGAACGCAAGAAGTCAGCATTTGTGACACCGCTGATTTCACTTGGGTATTGCATTGCCAAGAAAAGGCCAGCACGGGCGCGTTCGTCTACTTCCATTTCCAATACATCTTCGTCATCAAGCTGAACACTTCCGCTTGTTACTTCATACTTAGGATGTCCCATGATTGCAGAAGAAAGAGTTGATTTACCTGTACCATTTGGTCCCATGATTGCATGGATTTCTCCGCCTTTAACCTCAAGGTTTAAACCCTTGATAATTTCTTTCTCATCAATTGCTACATGTAAGTCATTAATTACTAATTTAGATTGACCCATTATTTAATACCTCCACAGTAAAAGAAGTTTTGTTCACAAAATTGTCGAAACTTCATTATCAATTTATTATCATTCTAATCTTATAACAAATAAAATCTAATGGCAACCTTTGTAGCCCCAAACTTATTTGTTCATTACACATAATAATACCAAATATTATGTATTTTTTAAAATATGGCGATTTTTTCATTTTGCTGTAGTACACTAGAGGGAATTATTGTAATTTTTTCACTGTCAAACTTGAGTAGTAAAAACAATTTCCTTCCTTATTATATATTCCAAAAAAACACATCATGAAGAAGGAGCCGGAAGACGCTTAACGCTAACCCCCGGCTCCTTACTTCCTGCGTATCTTCATGCTTATTGCTGGATTGATGTAAATTCTGCCATTGCTTCTTGCACCAATGTAACAGCCTGACTCATAACAGCTCCGCCTCCGAAAGCAGCAGTGACACCAATTGCTTCGAGGATTTCTGCTTCTGTAGCGCCTTGGTCGATGCAGCCTTTTACGTGATAGATAATGCAGTATTCATCTTGAGAATACAAGCTAATTCCTAATGCGATAAGCTGCTTTTCCTTTTGCGATAAATGTCCTTCTTGGAAGCATTTCTCCGTATATGCATTAAATAATTCAGCAAGCTCAGGCATTTTTTTCGTAAATGTTCCTAATCCTTCTTTATAGTGGTGAATTGCATTTCCTATTGAACCATGTGTTTGCATATCCATCAATCATAGCCTCCATTTTTCAAAAGTTAGCACTAAATTGCAATGTGAATCGCAAACTTAGTATTGATAAATGAAGTAATTCTTATTCCTTAAAATAAAGAAACGCTCTTTAGAGATAAGAGCGTTTCTGCGTATTATTCAGATACAGGGATAACTGCACCTTTATATTCTTCGTTGATGAAATCTTGAATTTCTTTAGATTGTAATACTTCAACAAGTGTTTTAATTTCTTCTTTATTTTCGTCTTCTTTGCGAACTGTGATGATGTTTGCATATGGAGACTCGCTGCCTTCAATTTCAATGGAATCTTCAACTGGGTTTAGGCCAGTGTCCAATGCATAGTTAGCATTGATTACAACAGCGTCACCTTCGTTGTTGTTGAAGATTTGCGGCAACAATGATGGCTCATAATCAGGTTTGAATTTAATATTTTTTGGGTTTTCTGCAATATCGTCAACCGTTGCGCTTACTTTATCTACGCCATCTTTAAGCTTGATTAAACCGCCTTTTTCCAATAGTGAAAGCACACGGCCTTGTTCTGCCACAGAGTTAGAGAAAATTACTGTTCCGCCATCTGGAAGTTCATCTAAGCTTTTGTATTTTTTAGAGTAAACAGCCATAGGTTCAATGTGGATTGCTCCAGCGCTGACAAAGTCATAGCCGTTTTCTTTAATTTGATTTTCAAGGTAAGGAATATGTTGGAAATAGTTTGCATCTAATTCTTTAGATTCTAAAGCTTTGTTTGGCAAGATATAGTCTTGGAATACTTCAATTTTTAAGTCAATACCTTTGTCAGCCAGGATTGGTTTTGCTTTTTCCAAAATTTCAGCATGCGGAACGTTTGAAGCTCCAACTACTAATTCTTTTTTATCGTCGCTGCCTGATGATGAATCTTCATCTTTAGATGAACCGCAAGCCGCTAAAGCCAACACTAAAGCTAGTGCAAATAGTAATGATAATAATTTCTTCATGCGTTTTACCCCTCTTTTTGTTTTTTTATTTATCTTGCATGATTTCCGCCCACATATACAGCAGGAAAGAAAATCAAGAAAATAACATTATCTTTTATCAATTTTCGATGTGATTATGTCACCAATAAATTGGATGACGAACACGATAATCAAGATGATAATTGTCGCAATCAAAGTTACATCAGATCTGCTTCGCTGGAACCCTTCCAGATAAGCAAGATTTCCTAATCCGCCTGCACCGATAACACCTGCCATTGCAGTAGAACCAACAAGGGCAATGGCCGTTACAGTAATCCCGGAAACTAATGCTGGCAATGATTCTGGGATTAAGACCTTTGCGATAATTGTCATCGGTTTTGCTCCCATAGCCTTAGCTGCTTCAATTACACCCTTGTCCACTTCTCTCAAACCAATTTCAACAAGTCTTGCATAGAATGGTGCTGCGCCGATAATCAATGCTGGCAGGGCAGCATCTGCTCCTATCATGCTGCCGACTAGCAGCTTAGTGAATGGAATAAGCAAAACGATTAAAATGATGAACGGAATAGAGCGAAAAATATTAACGATAGCACTGATGATTTTATTGATGACCACATTGCTCCACATATTCCCTTTCGCTGTCAAAAACAATGTAATCCCTAAAACTAACCCTAATACAAATGTGATAACGATTGAGTATCCAGTCATGTAGAGCGTTTCTACTGTTGCTGTCCACATTTTCTCCCAATCTACATTCGGAAATAATTGTGTCATCCTTCAATCACCTCCACACTAATTTCTTGTGATTGAAGAAATTGCAGTGCTTTGCCAACTTCTTCTTCTTGACCATCCAAATGGATATACAATGTTCCGTATGAACCATTTTGAGTTGGTGAAATTTTTCCTTGAATGATGTTTACTGTTATTTCAAATGAACGAATCAGCTGTGTAATAATCGGCTTTTCTGCGCTTTCGCCAACAAATCCAAGCATGATGATTTTGCCTGTTGAATAGTTCGCAACAAGATGCTCGATAGTATCTTTAGCATCATCCGGCTCGATTACTTGCTGTACAAATCTTTTTGTGATGTTTTGTTCCGGCTGCTTGAACACATCGATGACAGGTCCTGTTTCTACCACTCGGCCGCCTTCCATCACTGCGACACGATGACAAATTTTGCGGATAACATGCATTTCATGCGTAATCAGCACAATCGTAAGACCTAATCGTTTATTGATATCTACAAGCAAATCCAAGATCGCATCTGTCGTTTGCGGATCAAGAGCGGATGTTGCTTCATCACAAAGCAGAACCTTCGGATCACTTGCAAGTGCTCTCGCAATGCCGACACGCTGCTTTTGCCCACCGCTCAATTGGGATGGATAAGCATCTTCTCTGCCTTCAAGACCGACAAGCTTAATCAGCTCCAATACCTTTTTCTCACGCTCTGCTTTTCCTACACCAGCAATTTCTAACGGAAAGCTGATATTCTGTTTAACTGTACGGGACCAGAGGAGATTAAAATGTTGGAATATCATGCTGATTTCCTGACGAGCCTGTCTCAGCTTGCTGCCCTTTATTTTGGAAACCTCATATCCTGCAACAGAAACTGTGCCCTCTGAAGGAATTTCAAGACCGTTAAGCATGCGGATTAATGTACTTTTTCCTGCGCCGCTGTAACCGATAACTCCAAAGATTTCTCCTTTATCTATCGTTAAGTCTACACTGTCTACTGCAGTCACTTTTCCTTTTTTCGAAGGATATATTTTTTTGACCTTTTGAATATTAATCATGTCTTACTCACCTACTTTGCTGTCTTATCAAAAGTTCCATCTACTTATTATCGTAAATAGTGTTTTACGGAATTGTCTAATCCATACTTTGGGTACAAAAAAAGCCTTCCTGCTTATATAAAATGAGCAGAAAGGCATTATGATTTAACCTTCCTCTCATCTGTCAAAGCAATTGCTTTGTGTGAATTGGCACCATGTCATACTTTGACGGTTGCCGGGCTTCATAGGGCACATCCCTCCACCTCTCTCGATAAGAGTATAGAATATATAGTTATAATAAGTTTGCTGAATAAATTTGATAGTCGTAATGTAACATGGGAAAACAGAAGGTGTCAATCATTTTTTTTAAGTTCCTAATATAGTGTTTTTTCTGAATTATATGTTTATTTATTGTAATATTTTCTAACAATAATATATATGGTTAACTTTTCTAAAAATACTGTCAATATCCCACTCAAAAGTCTTACTCGACGATAATCCTTGGAAACACTTACAATTAATTAACATTATTTCAAAATAAAAACTTCCTTTAAATTAAGGAAGTTTTTGGTTAAGAGCAGCTTTTACACCAAGCTTGTTCATTAACATTCACTAGGTGAAACAGTGATTCTAATAGCAACAGTTTTCTCAAAGATGAATGAACTTCCACATCCTGCTCTTTCTTCGCACGTCGGAGCAGCACTCTGCCTTCAAAAACGTCTTCAATGGAGTTTCGGCTGCCTTTTAATAAAATAGTGTGGTTATCAGCAGTAGGCAGTACGGTAAAAACACCATTCTTTAATTCTAAATAAAAGCTGCTTTCTCCGCTTTCAACCTTAATAATAAAAGCTTCTCTTCTAAGCAGCGGTTTTATGACATGACTTTGATTCAAATTTTTCACTAACTGATTGAAAATATGCCCCATTGCTTCACACCCTCTATATTTTCATATAGTAGGTAATTCTGTTTTCTCCCATTATTCCCTCTAAAAACACCTAAATACTTTTAGACATGTTTCACCATTTCCCGGGAAATACAAAAAATCTTGTCGAATGGAATACTTGTTAGGAAGACATTTTCTCTAATAAATGTGGCACTGATTCGAAACGGTAGATTTTTTCTGTTAATTGTCCCTCCTGAAAAATTAACAGGCAGGGTACACTTTCTATTTTATACTCCTCTGCTAACTGAGGTGCATAGTTCAAATCCATTTTCCCTATCGATACATTATTGTTCATTGCTTCAACAACAGTAAGCATTTTGCTCGCCACCATGCATGTTCCGCACATCGGTGTGTATAAGTAAAGAAAGAACGGCTCCCTTTCCCGCTCCTTTAAGGCAGACCGCAGTCCGTCTTCTGTGCATTCAATCATGACTATCTCATCCTCATATCTAAAAATTTAGGGTAGATATCTATATTCGCCTGCAGCAATGCAGCCGCAATATGATGTTCAGGCGCACTTGCAACTTCCCGATACATTTTATCAATATATATATGCTCTGCTTCTGGCAATTCCTTTCTGAAGAGCTTTCTGATTTTTTCTCCAGATGCATCTGCATCAACAAGAATATAAACATCCTTGTCAAATAAGTCTTCAATAAGATCATCTAATTTCGAAATCCCGATTGTGCCATTCGTACAAATAATATCTACTGGTTCTCTTACAATATCCTTTACTTTCCGCTTATCTGATGTACCTTCGACAATAATAATTTTTTCCATTATAATCACCTGAAGTATTATTTTTGCAGCTAGTATCCCCGCATCTTGCAAGTTATATTATGTAATACTTTAACATATTGCTAATTGGAGTGAAAGTTATCGGCATTTGAAACGAAAAGAAGCACCAAAACGGTGCTTCTTTAACATCAATCTTCGTTTGTCATTTTATCATATTGTTCTGCTGTCATTAATTGCTCTGCATCGGCAATATTAGACGGCTCAATAATAACCATCCAAGCTTTTTCATATGGAGATTCATTTACGTATTCAGGATTATCACTTAAATCTTCGTTTACTTCTACTACTTTGCCGCTGATTGGCGCATATAGTTCAGAAACTGTCTTAACAGATTCTACGCTGCCGAAAGGCTCGTTCTTTGTTACTTCGTCTCCAACTTCTGGAAGCTCAACAAACACGATATCTCCCAATTCTGATTGAGCAAAATGTGTAATTCCAATACGCACATTTTCTCCTTCAACTTTTACCCATTCATGTTCTTCTGAATAACGCAAATCTTTCGGTGCACTCATGCAATATCCCTCCAAATAGATTAATATCCTTCAAGCGGCACAATTATGTCCAGCTTTCTTTAAAATCCTCTTCCTTAAACCCTAACGTAACCTTTTTTCCATCAGTTGTGAGAGGACGTTTGATCAGCATGCCATCAGAAGCCAGTATATCTAAAAGCTCTGAATCTGACATATCCTTCATTTTATCCTTCAAGCCAAGATCGCGATAACGCTGTCCGCTAGTATTAAAGAATTTCTTTAATTCCAAACCGCTGTTTTTATATAGGTCTTCAAGCGTAGAGCGTGAAGGAGGATTTTCAACTATATGTACGTCTTTGTAACTTACCCCGTTATCATCCAGCCATTTTTTGGCCTTGCGGCAAGTACTGCATTTAGGATACCAATAATATGTAAGTTCCATATGATCACCTTACTTACTTATGTATTTTTTTGAACATATAATTGAATATTATCATAAATTAGGACAAATTCATAACAATGTCTAATAAATATATCTTTATTATAAAGTAAAAAAGAGGAAAAACCTGCCGCAATTCAGGTTTCTCCTCTTTCTCGAACTTATACGACGTACTCATTGGCTTTAATAACACTTTCGGCAGCTTCACGCTTTAACGCAATCAGCGGCTTCGGCAGGAATCTAGTATATTTTTTTAAGATCGATAACGCAAAGCGCAAATCATCACCAGACTCCATATATGAAAGAGTATTAGTTGCTTCATTATGAATGATTTGGAAAGCCTCCTGGCAATATATTTCTGTATATAGAACCTTTTGTTTTTCTTCTGTATTTGATTTGGCTATAGCCTTCTCGGTCCGTAAAATACAGGATTCCATTGCATATAAGTGGGAAATCATTGTCGCAATATGAGCAAGCACCTCTTGCTGCTGGTCTGCTTCCATCATAAATTTTTTCGCCAGTAAGCCTAACAGCATGCTCACTGCTTTTTTACCATTTGTCACAAGCAGTTTTTCCTGGGAAAGAAGGCTGTCATCAGGCTCACTTGGGATAAAGGTGAACATTTCCTTTTCAACTGCTTTTGCAGCAGCTATTAACGGAACTTCCCCTTTCAGTGCTCTTCTTAAATAGTTACCTGTCACTGCCAACAGGTTAATTTCATTTGTTCCTTCAAAAATGCGGTTTATCCTGGAATCACGATACATTCTTGATATCGCATACTCCTCCATAAACCCGTTACCGCCATGAAGCTGCAGACATTCATCAACGATTTTATCCAAAGCTTCAGACGCAAAGATTTTATTGAGGCTGCATTCCATACTGTATTCATTGACAAGCTTGGCGGGGATTTTCCAATCTTCTGTCCCCTCCAATGGATCAAGAGCTTCAGACAATAAACCAGCAGTCCGGTAAACAGAGCTTTCAGAAGCATAAAGGAGTGCTGCCATTGTAGCAACTTTTGCTTTTGTTAAGGGAAAACGTGAAATGGGGGTTTGAAATTGCTGACGATTATTAATATAAGGTATAGTTACTTTCAATGCTTCCTTACTTGCGCCAATTGCTCCCATACCTAGTTTAAATCTGCCAAGATTCAAAACATTAAGGGCAATTAAATGACCCTTGCCTTTTTCCCCGAGCAGATTCTCCTTAGGTACAAGGACATTATCGAGGATGACAGAACAAGTAGAGGAGCTTCTAATGCCTAGTTTATTTTCTTCCTGTCCAATAGATACACCAGGAAATTCACGTTCCACAATAAAAGCTGAATAGTCTTTGCCATCTACCTTGGCATACACAGTAAAGATGTCTGCAATCCCGGCATTAGTAATCCATTGTTTCTGACCTTTTAATATATAGTGCGTGCCTTCTTCATTCAATACGGCAGTTGTTTTTATTCCGAGGGCATCAGACCCGGCAGTTGGTTCTGTTAAGCAATAGGACGCAATTTTTTCACCTGTAGCTAAGGAAGGCAAATATTTCTGCTTTTGCTGAACATTTCCGAATAAAATCAGGGGCAAAGATCCGATTCCGACATGAGCTCCATGTGTAATAGAAAAACCGCCGGCTATGGACATTTTCTCGGAAATAATGGCAGAGCTAATCTTATCAAGACCTGAACCGCCAAACATCTCAGGAACATCAGCTCCTAACAAACCTAGTTCGCCAGCTTCCTTCATTAATTCAAGCACCTTTTTAAAATCATGTTTCTCCATACTGTCAAGATGTGGCATAACAGCATTTCGGACAAAATCACTCGTCATTTCTCCAACAAGTTCATGTTCTTCCGAAAAATCCTCTGGTGTGTATACATCTTTCCAGCTCGTATCTTCAAGAAGAAAACTTGCGCCTTTTTTCATCATTTCTCCACTCCTTCTTTCTTAGTCACAATGGCAGCGGTTTGCCTGCAGTCAATAAGTACAGCATTCTGCGAAGTGTCTCCCTCTCCTTCAGTAAGTCAATGAATGCCTGCCTTTCCAAGCCAAGCAAATAATCTTCCTCCACTTCTGTCTGAATAGGCACATCGCCTCCAGTCAGGACATAAGCAAGTTTAGCTGCAATAATTTCCCCATGCTTTGTGATAGCGCCTTTACTAGCAAAATCCTGCACCTTCTTTTGCAAAAGGTGGAAGCCTTCCTTGCCGGCCACTGGTATTTTCTTAACAACAGGTGGTTCATAACCTGTCTCAAACAGTTTGATTACTGTTTGCTTAGCTTCCTCCATAACATTAAGACTGTTAAAAGTAATACTATCTTCGCTGCTTAAAAAGCCAATTGTTTTCCCTTCCTCTGCTGAAGTGGATACATTGCTAGTCAATATTGCTTCAAAAGCCTTCGCTGCAGCTGTGATTAAATGACTGTGATCGATACCATCTTGTTCATCCAGCAAGTTCAAGTACAGCTCCTTTGTGCCTCCTCCGCCTGGAATCAGCCCTGCGCTTATTTCAACAAGACCGATATATGTTTCAATCGATGCATGAATTTTGGCAGCAGCAAGACAGATTTCCGCACCGCCCCCTAATGTTTTGCGATGGCTCGCTGCAACAACTGGCTTCTTACAGTATTTGATACGCTTTAGAGCTTCCTGAAACTCTTTCACCACAATTTCTAATTCTAAATAATCCTGATTTTGCCCTTCAAGCAGCATCATAGCCAAATTTGCTCCTGCACTGAAGTTCTTTCCGCTGCTTCCAATTACAAGACCTTTTATGCTGTCTGTGCTCTCTGCAATCGTTACAGCCTTATTTAGCATCTTTATCATATCCATACCGATAATATTATTTTGACTGTGCATTTCCAATAGCAGGACACCATCGTCCATATTAACTATGCTTGCTGCTTTATTACCTGCTATCACTTTTCCGCTTTGCCTTTTATGCTCTAGCCGATATTGATCGTTTGTCAGCGGTATTGGTTCATATTTGCCATTATGGTAGTAGGAGCGCTTCCCATCGACACTCTTATAAAAGCTTGTAAACCCATTTTTGATCATGTCTTCTATCCATTCTGGCAGCTTTTGGTTCTCACCCTTAAGTTTTTCGAGGGATTCCGTTAAGCCAATCTCATCCCATGTTTCAAAAGGACCTTGTTTGAAATTGAAGCCTGTTTTAATTGCTAAATCAATTTGAAAAATGTTTTCCGCAATCTCCAGTGCATGCTCACCAGAATAAAGCAGATACGGCATAACAGTTTTCCATAAAAAAACGCCTGTTGGGCTGCTGTCATAAATAAGCTCTTTCAGCTTTTCGCGGCTTTTGCTTCGTCTTGGGATTTGTTCCTCTACATATTGCATTGTATGATAATCAAGCACGAGCATTTTTTCTTTTGTTTTTTTATAAAAGCCTTGCTTTGTTTTCCTACCAAGCATCTTGTGATTAAGCATCTCCAGCAAGAAGACAGGAACCTTATACTGCTCTTTTTCCATCGTGTCTTCTGTCCTGTTCCGCACATTTTTAACAGTATGGAAAAAAGTATCTAATCCGACCATATCGAGTGTTTGGAAAGTGGCGCTTTTTGTCCTGCCAATAAATGGCCCTGTCAGCCTATCCACTTCACTTATGGTCAAATCCATTTGAACCATAGCATCTAATGTTGTAAGAAAGGCATGTGCCCCAATGCGGTTTGCAATAAAATTAGGTGTGTCCTTTGCTTCAACAACTACTCTTCCTAAGACAGTTTCAGCAAATGTTTTCATATAGGAAATTACTTCAGAGGAGGTTTTATTTGTTGGAATAAATTCAAGCAGCAATATATACCGGGGCGGGTTGAAAAAATGGGTTCCTAAAAAATGTGTTTGGAAATCCTCTGATAAGCCTTCTTTCATCTCAGTAATCGAAATTCCTGATGTATTACTGCTAATGATTGCTCCCTGTCTTCTCACTGCATCTACTTTGCAGAAAAGGGATTTCTTAGCATTTATGTCTTCTGTGATTGCCTCAATAATCCAATCAGCCTCTTTCAGGGCTTCGAAATCATCTTCCATATTGCCAATTTCTAAAAGCTGCTCGTTAGATGCCGAAGTAAGCATGCTCGGTTTGCTTAAACGGATCCGTTCAAGCGCTTGTGCAGCTAAACGGTTGCGAACCTTCTTGTCAGCAAGAGACAAATCAGCCGTTTTTTCTTCATCCAACAGGCTATCCGGGACCTTATCAAGGAGCAATGTAGAGATCCCGACATTAGCCAAATGCGCAGCAATAGCCGACCCCATGATTCCGGAGCCAATGACAGCCGCTTTCTTTATACTGTACATTCATTTTTCCTCCTTTTATTTATATTCATATGCAAATTTAGTAAATCCCTTCCTATCTACAATAAAAAACAATGATAAACTTCACAATAACCATATGCGGAAATTAGCTTACAGGAAAAAAGTTTAACCTTTAATTCTGTTCAAATAGGCCATCCTAAGGATATTAGCAAGGAGGTGACAATTATGGCTAAGATGAAAAAAAACCCTTCTAAAGGCGGAGTTAGTGCAGCTAGTGTAAAGGGAGATGCTGGCCCAACAGTAGAAAATGACGGCGGCGGCAAAAGGAACAGTCAAAACAATCAGTATAAAAAATAACAACTAGCTTTCATTCTTTATATAAACTTTTACAAGATATTGGAGGTTTTATCATGCAACAGCAATCAATGAGCAGCATGAGCCAAAATCAAGGGGTTATGATGGAGCCGCCGGAAATGGTGACAGTTAAAGATTCCTTGTACTTGGCAGATATGCTTTCCTGGAATCTCCTTGCGATGAAAAAGGCCCATTTCTTTGCTCAAAATATCCAGGATCAAAACATTAAGTTACAGGCAGAAAAATGCGGGCAAATGCATCAACAGCATTATGAGAAAATCTTAGCTCATTTAAATGAATCTAACCAAAGCAGTCTACAAGGACTGCAACAGCAGTGAACGGAGGTAGAGCATGAATCAGCAAAAAGTCCAAAATCCAGAAACACAAGTAGCCAAAACTCCACAAATGAATGACAGGGATTTCATCAATGATTTGCTGGCAACCGAAAAATACATGACTGCATCCTATTCTACAGCGCTTAATGAGGCAAGCAATGAGAAACTGTACGATGATTTGCTCAGCATTTTCACTGAAACGCAAAACATGCAGAGAGAGCTGTATGATCTCATGTTTCGTGAAGGCTGGTATAAGCTGGAATCAGCCGATCAGCAAAAATTGCAGCAAGCTTATCAGCAGTTTAAAGGATATGAGTCACAATTTCCTTATGGCAGCAGTTTGCAATAATAAAAAAATGCTAGTAGGCACAGGACTAGGAATAGTTGTCCTCCTACTAGCATCATATGATTTAATTTTTATTTTGCTTTTGATTATCATTTAAATTTTTTATTTCACTAATGATATCGACCACCTGCTGTTTCGCCTCAGGAAATTGACCATTCCAATGCTTCACTAAACTCGGCATTGATTTCGCCATCTGGTTGTAAAGCATCCAAATTTCCACTTCTTTCTTTAAGTGGTCATTTCCCTCTCCCAAAAGCAGCTCGGTATATTTTGACAGTAATGAATCAAATTTCTCGAGAAATTCCTTATCCACTATTATTGCTCCCTCCCCATTTTTTGATTTGACATTATGTTCATTATATTTTATTATAAATTTAAATCAATTGATAATGATTATCAATCTTGATTAAACCGCACTAGCAGCTCACTATTATTTTTCCCCCTCATAAAAAAATAATAGAACCTGAGTCTGTACTAGAAAAAAAGATGTCCTAAGATTAGCAAGCTCCCATGGATCAGGAGCGCTGCTTATCAAAGGACATCTTTTTTTAATGACGTTATTCATCACTTGAAAACATATATTTTTTATAATGGTATCGAATGGAGAAAATTAGCCCGATTGCTAGCATATTTCCAAGCAAAGAACTTCCTCCGTAGCTGATGAACGGCAAAGGAATACCTGTGATTGGCAAAACACCAACAGTCATCCCGATATTTTGGAACACGTGGAATGTCACCATGCTGATAACCCCAACACATATGCATGTATAAAAGGAATTTTTTGTTTCAAGTGCAACCTTCGTAATATGGTAAATGAGCAGGAAAAACAAGCTGATGATAATGCTTGCGCCAATAAAGCCAAATTCTTCTCCGACTACACTAAAGATAAAATCAGTGTGGTTTTCGGGAAGTACTACTTCATTTGTACCTATTCCCTTTCCTGTTGTTTGACCTGATCCGATCGCAAGCAAGGATTGGGTTAAATGATAACCTGTTGAACTTTGGTAGTTATAAGGATCAATCCAAGAGTATATCCGTCCAAACTGATACTCCTTCACTCCTAAGTATTTCTCCAGCCACTCAGGATGCCATATAACCATATATAAAATCGATGTAGCAAGCGTTACTCCGCCAATAAAAATGGGAGCTATTATCTTCCATGTGATGCCTGAAATGAAAATCATCCCAACCATAATAGCAATAAGTACAAGAGACGTACCTAAATCCGGCTGCTGCATGACGAGCAGCAATGGAGCAAACGTAATACCACCTATTTTCAACAGCAATAAGAAATCCGTCTGCATAGTTTTTACCAGATGCTTTTCCTGATGGTCTACAATAACTTTCGATAAAATCAGGATTAAAAATACTTTAACAAACTCTGATGGCTGCAAGGAAAAGCCCGGAAGCGTGAACCAGCTTTTTGCCCCGTTTATTTCACGAGCAATACTGCTTGGCGCAACAATCAGCAGCAATAATAAGACAATTCCAATGCCATACAAATACCAGGATAGTTTCTTAAGCTGATCAGAATCCAGCTGCATAATCCCAGCGATAATTCCAGTTCCAATAACATAAAAGACAACCTGTTTAATTACAAAACTTGAATCGGCACTGTATATGGCAATAAGACTTGCCAAGCTTAACAACATTAATATAAGTACAAGTGTAAAATCTATTTTTGAAGTATTTCTGTTTGGGGTCATATTTCATTACTCCTCGAATATGTGAAACTTTAAGGTTTTAAAATGTCAAAAAAACAAGATAAGCTCATTAATAGTTTATACAATTCTTCATTATATTTGTAATTGCAGCAAATAACAACTTTCGACAAGCATTTAATCAAAATTTAATGTTTGTTACCCCAAAAAATCTTTCCAATAAAAAAAGAAGCTTATAAAAAGCTTCTTACAGAGGCTGTTGGCAAACACCTTTAAAGTAGTAGATATCTCGCTTATGAGCTACAGAAATCACTCGCTGCTTGTGTGAGACCCAGTCTCACTAATTGAAGTAGAAGTTACCCCAATTAAACTAACTGCTCCTTTTCACCAACAAATAAAGAGAGTTACTTACGATATATTTGCGTCACTTCCACTAATTCATCTGCAATTTTTGCAAGTGATTGAGTGGACACTGTAATTTCTTCAATTGCAGCCAGCTGTTCTTGTGATGATGCGGATACATTCATGGAGTTTTGGCTGTTTTCTTTGGCAATGCTAGTAACTTGATCGACAGAACCTGCGACTTCGACAATGCTGGCATTGATGTTTTTCGCTGCATCAAGGATATTTTCCATCTGTGCGCTCATATTCTCCATGCTGCTTGAAATCATATTGAATTTTTCCTTCGTGTTGTTGGTAATATTGATTCCGTCTTTAACTTCATCTGTCACTCTTCTCATTGTTTTCACAGATGTGAGAGTATCTTTTTGAATTTCATTAACTAATACAGCAATTTGTTTAGCTGACTGATTTGATTGTTCTGCAAGCTTTCTGACCTCTTCTGCAACAACGGCAAAGCCTTTTCCAGCTTCTCCTGCTCTTGCTGCCTCAATAGCAGCATTAAGAGCAAGCAAATTTGTCTGATCAGCAATTTCTGTGATGACCTTCAAGAATTGGCCAATTTCTTGGGAACGTTCCTGCAGAAGTTCAATGGTTGTGTTCGACTCTTTCACTGAATTTTGTATTAAACTCATTTGCTGAACGGTGCTATCCACAACGGCTTGTCCTTCTTTAGCCCCCTGCACTGTTTCATTAGTAGATGTAACCATCGCTTCTGTGTTTTTTGCGATATCTCTTATTTCATTGTTAACAACAGCGACAGCGTCTGCTACACTCTCCATTCCCCTTGTCTGTTCCTCTGATCCAACTGCAACACTTTGAATCGCTGCAGAAATTTGTTCCGATACATGGCTTGTTTCAACTGCATTAGCAGTCAATATTTCTGCAGAGGAATTAACCATGTCTGCTGTTTCATTTACCTTATCAACCATTGCCTTAATAGAGTCCTTCATTAAGACAAATTCATCTGTGAGCTGGCCGATTTCATCGTTAGATTTTTTTTGCAGAGTATTATCAAGATGTCCTTGGCGTATTTCCTTAGTCGCAGCAAGCAAACTTTTAATAGGCTTAATAATAATTCTCCGCGTAAAGAAAGAAGCAATTAACGTAGTGAATACTAAGTTAATAATTGTATTAATAATCATGCCTAATTCTGGCGCAAAGATTCCTGCCTCTCTAAGCATTTCATTTAATTGTATGGAAATAGGCGTGCTTATTATTGTAGCCAACACTATAATGAAAGCTATTTTTGTTCGTAAACTATGAAACAAATTTTTCTTTTTCATATACAACCGCCCTAACTATTTGTTTTTATAGGATATTATACCTAATTATTTTAGGTAAATATAGCACGAAATTAGTATAACAGTCATCCTTTTTGCTTTTCCTTTGAAATAATTCAAAACTTTTATACTATAACCTATAAAAAAAGGACCATTATGTGCATGCACATAATGGTCAAAAGTGAGAGGAGGTTATGGGGTTACGGTATAAAGAAAAGCGCTGTATTTCTTTCGGAAAAGATGATACAAGCTATTCTTTATACTTATTAGATATGCTTTTTCTGACGAAAAGTGAGGGCTTATCCCCTTTTCAGCTGAAAAAGGGCAAGCATCTTACCTTTTCCTTTATAAGGTTTGTCCTGTCTCCGCTTCTAAACATACAAGTCAAGCCATATATTATACAGATTGTATTTACTTAGGGAGCTGTATGTAAGGAGGTTACTCTTTGGAAAAACTAAAAAGACTCACTAGTGTTCAATATTGCATGCTTTGGACATTTATCAGCACGCTGATCTTCTATGCTGCAACAGATATCTCCGTGTACACGGTCGCTGCACTAATTGCAGGAATTGTACTTTCCTTCATCAACCTGCTGGAAGATGAGGTCATCCATCAAAAAATACGTGGAGATTAATTTTTTTTTAATTTCATGTATAAAAACAAAAAAAAGGGACCACAATGTTATTACAAAGTGTAATTCCCCCTTTTGTTAAAGAGGTATTAGGCCATCATCCCCCCTAAGGATTTTTTAGCCGAATACCTCTTTTTTTTATTGCAGCAACTGCAGAAATTTTTTCGTCCTTGCTTCCTTAGGAGCAGAGAAAAACTCCTCTGGAGTTCCTTTTTCCACAATATAACCGCCGTCCATAAACAGGACTTCGTCTGCTGCTTCTCTGGCAAATTTCATTTCATGTGTGACGACAATCATCGTCATCCCTTCTTTGGCAAGATCCTTCATTACCTTTAAAACCTCACCGACAAGCTCTGGGTCAAGTGCTGATGTTGGCTCGTCAAAGAGCATTACTTCCGGCTCCATTGCCAGCGCTCTTGCGATGCCTACACGCTGCTGCTGTCCTCCAGACAGCTGAAATGGATAAAAATCAAGCTTATCAGCCAAGCCAACTTTTGCAAGAAGCAGTTCCGCTTTCTTCCTTGCTTTTTCTTTGTCTTCTTTTTTGACGATAACAGGTCCTTCCATCACATTTTGCAATGCAGTCTTATGCGGGAATAAGTTATAGCCTTGAAAGACCATGCCTGTTAATTTTCGAAACTCTGTCACTTCTCTTTTGGAAACCTTTTGAGAAAAATCGATGCTTTTATTACTGATGCCAATCGTTCCTCCTGAAGGTGTTTCAAGCAAATTTAAACAGCGAAGCATTGTCGTTTTCCCTGAACCTGATGGTCCGATTACAACAATTACTTTCCCTTTATCAACATCCAAGTTGATATCCTTCAAAACTTCCAGCTCTCCAAAGCTTTTGGACAAACCTTTAATGTTAATCATATGGCATCCTCCTTTCTGCGCAAAAGTGCGTGCCTATTTAAGTAAATGCCTGCTGAATCGATCTTCCAGCCTTTGCTGAACGATGGATAATGGGAAACATATCAACCAATAAAGCAGAGCTACTTCTGAATACAATAATAAAAACTCGTAGTTGGTGCTTGCAATCTCCTGTGCTTTCCGGAACATTTCTGTCACTAGAATTAGGGCAGCAAGCGATGTATCCTTCACCAAGCTGATGAAAGTATTAGATAACGGCGGCAGTGATACTCGTGCTGCTTGTGGAAGGATAACTCTTTTTAAATTTTGTGTATATGTCATCCCAATCGAGTAGCCTGCTTCCCATTGCCCTTTAGGAATGCTGGAAATGGAGGCACGGACAATTTCTGACGCATAAGCCCCGACATTCAAAGAAAAGCCGATAATTGCTGCCGGCACCGGATCGATTGTAAGGTGTTCAGTACTTATATTTGGAAGTCCGTAAAAAATGATAAACAGCTGTACTAATAATGGCGTCCCTCTAATGATGGAAACATATATACGTGCAATAATTTGAAAAATCTTTATGCTTGATAACCGTGCTAACGCGGTTACTACTGCGAGTATAAGACCGATGATGAATGACACAATGGCTAAAGGCAACGAATACAAAAAGGCCCCCTTCAGCAAAGGCAGAAGGGAACTTGTTGCTATATCCGTATATCGTTGGAGCTGCTCCGGATCTGTGAAGATATTATTTAAGAACATCTTCCCCGAACCATTTCTCAGATATTTTTGTGTATGTGCCATCATCGATCATATCTTGAAGTGCTTTATTGACTTCATCTACTAAAGAATCGCTGCCTTTTCTGAACATTAAGCCACTTTGTGCAACATCATCTGCTGTATCAGCAATCACGATATCTACATCAGGCTTTTGTTTTTTGTAATCTAAGAAGGATAGCTTATCATTAACTGTTGCATCAACACGGTTAGAGTTTAGCAATTCAACCGCTTGGTTAAAGCCATCAATACCGACAAGTTCAGCACCGTATGACTCTGCTGTTTTCGCATAGTTGCTTGTTAAGGACTGAGCTGATTTCTTCCCTTTAAGATCCTCAAAACTCTTAATGTCTGAATCAGACTTTGTAACTAAAACAGCAGTTGAAGAAATATATGGATCAGAGAATAGGTATTTTTCTTTTCTCTCATCATTAATCCCAACTTGGTTTGCAATCATATCAAAGCGTTTTGCATCAAGACCTGCAAAGATTGCATCCCATTGTGTTTCTTTAAATTCTACGTCGACACCAAGACGCTTGCCCACTTCTTTGGCAATCTCCACGTCAAATCCAGTTAAGTCGCCTGTTTTTTCATCATGAAAAGTAAACGGAGCATATGTACCTTCTGTACCAACGACAAGCTTTCCATCACTTTTCACTTTTTCAAGAAGATCCTCACTGCTGCTGTCAGCATTTGAATCTTCTTTTTCTGCATTGCTGCCACATGCAGCCAATGCTATAGTTAAACTTAGTAATAAGCATAGCAGTAAACTAAATTTCTTCATGCAAAAATCCTCCTAATTCCGATATGTCTTGTCAGACAAAAGCTATCATATTATATCGTGAAGTTATTTGTCAAAACATATTTACTTTCAACTATATTTTCACCAAAAGTCTGCTTGTTAACCGCATTTTTATAAAAGAGAGCAAAAAAATAACCATCATTTGATGGCTAGGAAATATGAATAAGTGCAAAAGAAAAATGAAAATAACTTAAAAGGAAGAGATAGGCTGCAAATGAAAATAATGTTGCAGTTTCCCTTCATATATATGCTCCATTTTATAATCATCAAGCAAGTCATACGGCGTTACTAATGATGGGTGCTTATTCCAATACAAAGCTCCGCTTTCATGAAGAACGGAAGCAACAAACTGTGAGCAAAAATACGCGTTTTTACGCGGAAAAGGAATGTTTAACATAATAAAGAATAAACCGAGCAAATTGTAGCGGTAACAATGCTTTTCTTTTTCAATCTGCTGAATAATCTCCTTCATCTTATCAAGCTGCTCTTTTGTGACGCGAATGCTGTAAATCGCGCAACACGCATTTCTAAAGAAGTCATCCCTTATATCTTCTCTGACAAATCCGCCTATAAACGGATTATTCGGCTTCTTTCGTCCAAAGCTGTAAACCTCAATCAACTGGGAGTCAAAAGAAATAGAGGCATGGTTATGCGGTTTTTTTGTAAAAAGCTTAATGCACCGTGTAAACAAGGTGCCAGTATCACTTAGTATTAAATAAACAATATGCTCATCCATTCTTTACCTCCACCAAAAAACCGTTTTATTGTATAACGACTAACATATGCAAAAAGTTTCCATTTATTGAAAAAATGGTTCATTTATATCAATAGGCATATATCCATTAAATGAAGCATTTTCCTATCTTTATCATATATACTAACAGCTTTTTGGTGAACAATCTTTAGTATTATCTTTGCTCGGACTAAAGTCTTAGAGTGGGATTAACACAAAAAAAGAGCGGACAGTTCTCCGCTCTTTTTCTTGCTGACATTAAGCAGTCGCTTCTGAAAATTGACTGTAATACAAATCTGCATAAAAACCTTTATGCTGAAGTAATTCTTCATGATTGCCCTGTTCAATCACTTGCCCGTGTTTCATGACAAGGATGATGTCTGCATCCTTAATTGTTGAAAGCCTGTGTGCAATGACGAAGCTGGTTCGATTTTTCATCAGCTCTGCCATTGCCTCTTGAATTTGTGCTTCCGTTCGAGTGTCAACACTGCTCGTTGCCTCATCTAGAATCAGCAGGCTTGGGTTTGCCAGCAGTGCCCTTGCAATTGTAAGCAGCTGCTTTTGTCCCCCGGAAATATTCGAACCATCTTCATTAATGACTGTGTCATAGCCTTCAGGCAATGTGCGGATGAAATGCTCGGCATTTGCAAGCATTGCAGCTCTTGTTATTTCCTCATCTGTCGCACCTTGCTTACCATACGCTATATTGTCGCGAATCGTCCCTTTAAACAGCCATGTGTCTTGCAAAACCATGCCAAACATACTTCGTAAAGCTCCTCGATCCATTGTTGAGATATCAACACCATCAATCTTAATAACCCCGCTGTCAATATCATAAAATCTCATCAGCAAGTTAATCAATGTAGTTTTTCCAGCACCTGTCGGACCAACAATTGCCACTTTCTGACCCGGTTTAATTTGAATCGTTAAATCTTTAATAAGCTCCTCATCTTCTTTATAGCTGAAGTAAACTGCATCGAAGTCTACTGCGCCCTGCGGCTGCTCTATATCCTTCACTCTGCTGGTATCTTTCGGCTCCTCTTCTTCATCGAGCAGCTCAAACACCCTCTCAGCAGAAGCAATCGTCGATTGAATGATATTTGAAATATTAGAAAGCTGCTGAATCGGCTGTGAAAATTGTCTTGCATATTGAATAAATGCTTGCACGTCCCCGACAGTAATTCTGCCTGCCGAAACAAAAATCGCCCCGATAACAACAACAAATACATAGCCTAAATTATTGATGAATTGCATCAATGGCATAATAAGCCCAGAAATAAACTGAGATCTCCAGCTGGATTCATACAGCCTGTCATTAATGCTGTCGAATTCCTCCATCGCTTTTTCCTCATGGCCGAATGCCTTAACAATCTGATGCCCGGTAAACATCTCCTCGATATGCCCATTTAACGCACCGAGTGTTGCTTGCTGGCTCCGAAATTGCACTTGTGAGCGCTTAGCGATTTTTACTGTCGCTAGTATGCTTAAGGGAATAGTTAAAAAGCATACAATGGCAAGAACAGGACTAATCGTAAGCATCATAATAATAACACCGACAAATGTAATGACAGATGTAATCAATTGAGTGACACTTTGCTGCAGCGTATTATTAATATTATCAATATCATTAATGGCTCGGCTCAATGTTTCACCATGTGGTGTTCTGTCAAAATATTTAAGCGGAAGTCTTTCCAGCTTTTCGTGCACCTCTTGGCGAAGCTGGAAGATTGTCTTTTGCGAAATATTAACCATAATGATCTGCTGTATATACATAAACAACGCACTTATAATATATAAAAGAATAAGCCAGACAAGGACCTGTCCGATTGCAGCAAAATCTATTTCTGCCCCTGGCACACCGTTCATTTTATTCATCAGCCCATTAAAAAGCGTATCAATTGCTTCAGCTAATATTTTCGGGCTGAAAATGGAAAAAACAGTGCTTAGGATCGCAGCGGCAATCACAAATAAAAGCTGGATTTTATAGGTACCAAGATAACGAGCAAGCCGTTTTAGCGTCCCTTTTGCATCCTTAGCTTTTTGAACAGGCATTCTTGGGCCACCATGTCCTCTTGAGGGAATAGGTGAAGGATGCTTGCTTTGATTATTATGTCCACTCATACTGTCTCCTCCACTACACCTTGTGACTTCACGATTTCTTGATACACACTGCAGCTTGCCAGTAATTGCTCATGTGTGCCAATCCCTGCAATCTTTCCTTCGTCTAAGACGATAATAGTATCTGCATCTTTAATGGTGCTGACCCTTTGTGCAACGATTACAACATTTGCATCCGTAATTTCCTTATTCAACGCTTTTCTTAAATTAGCATCTGTTCGATAATCAAGGGCGGAAAAGCTGTCATCAAACAAGTAAATGCGCGGCTTTCTTACAAGTGCTCTCGCAATGGACAGACGCTGCTTTTGTCCGCCTGAAAGATTTGCGCCTCCTTGTGAAAGTTCTGAATAGATGCCCTTCTCCAGCTCATCGACAAACTCCTTCGATTGGGAAATCTCCAAAGCTTTCCGTATTTCTGCCTCTGTAGCATCTTCCTTTCCAAATCGGATATTATCGGCAATTGTCCCTGTAAAAAGGACAGCTTTTTGCGGCACATAACCGATTAGCTGGCGCAGATCGCCTTGAGCATACTCCTTTATATTCATTCCATCTACAAGTATTTCACCTTTATTCACATCGTAAAATCTTGCTATTAAATGAAGGATTGTGGATTTCCCTGAGCCTGTCCCGCCAATAATGGCAGTTGTCGTTCCAGGTCTCATTTGAAACGAAAGATGCTCAAGCACTGGCTTTTCTGCCAAGGGATAAGAGAAACTCACATTCCGAAATTCTACATCTCCTCTGCGTAGCATTTGACTGTTTGTTTCGTTATCCTTCATTACTGGCGAAATTTCAAGTACCTCATTGATACGCTCTGCAGAAGCAGAAGCACGAGGCATCATTACAAATATCATGCTGACCATCATAAGAGAAAACATAATTTGCATTCCATATTGGACAAACGCCATGATGTCACCGACCTGCATATTTCCTTGGTCTACCTGAATAGAACCGAACCAAATAATAGCAACTGTAGATAAATTAAGAACAATCATCATAATCGGCATGGTAATCGCCATAATTTTATTGACCTTTAAAGCAGTAGTGGTCAAATCTTCGTTAGCATGACGAAAACGTTTCTGTTCAAACTCCTCTTTATTAAAGGAGCGAATTACACGAACACCAGTCAAATTTTCTCGAAGCACACCATTAAGGTTATCAAGCTTGTTTTGCATCACCTTAAATAATGGGATGCCCTTTTTTATAACAAGATAGATAGTAAGTGCGAGTACCGGGATGGCCACTAGGAATATCAAGGACAGCTTCGCATTTTTTGATATTGCCATTACAATCCCGCCGATACACATCATTGGCGCTAACACAACCATTCTTAATATCATCATTGTTACTTGCTGCACTTGACTTACGTCGTTTGTTGTTCTGTTGATTAGCGAGGAAATTCCTACTTGATTTGCTTCCTCTATTCCGAAGCTCTCTACCTTATAAAACATCTTTCTTCTTAAGTCCTTTGCAAAAGATGATCCAACTTTAGAGGAGTAATAGCTTGAAAAACAAGCACATACCGTGCCAAAGGCAGCGACTGCAATCATCAATCCGCCTAGTTGCAGCATTAGAGGGCGGTTGTCCTTTACAATTCCATTATCGACTATATCAGCCATAATTGTCGGCAAAAACAGTTCTGCCAGTACTCTGAACAGTGTTAATAACAGTACGATCGCAACCCCTATCTTATACGGTTTTAATCCTAGCAGCAGCTTCTTCATCCATTTCCCTCCAATCTTCCTTCATTGTTGCTATAATCTCTCGACAGCTTCACTGTATACCTCATTTAGCAACTCAATAAACTTATTATTAACTGCTATATCTCTTGCTCTTTTCATACATTTACTTTGTACTATCATTTCCTTTATCTTTTAAAGAAAACCTTTCAACCTGTCTGTTCCTATTTATAAACAAAGCGACAATTCTTCCTTTCATTAGGCAGGCTAACTAATTATAAGGAAAGGGTATTTTTGATGTCAATTAATATAGAAGAACAGCAATCTTGCACAAAAAAACCCGCTTTGCCGGCGGGTTTTTGTCTTACACTTTAAATTTATTAACAATCACAAGCAGCTCTTCTGCCATTTTTGTCAAAGCTTTAGCAGAGGAATTAATTTCTTCCATGCTGGCAAGCTGCTCTTCTGAAGCGGCTGCCACCTCTTGGGCACCTGCTGCATTGCCAAGTGCAATTGTGGCAATATCATTGGCTGAGGAGGAAACCTCTTGTAGGCCTGCAGACATTTGCTGTGCAGCCCCAGATACGTCTTCCATTTCCGGACCCATTTCTTTTGTGCTTTGTATAATTTGGGCAAACTTGTCAGATGTAGCTTCTGAGATGGATAATCCTGCTTCAGCATTTTTTGATACTTCTCCCATGATGACAACCGATTGATCTGTATCTTTTTGAATGTCAGCAATAAGGGCAGAGATAAGCTTAGCAGACTCCTGCGATTGTTCTGCAAGCTTGCGAACTTCATTGGCAACAACGGAGAAACCTTTGCCGTGCTCTCCGGCTCTTGCTGATTCAATGGCCGCATTTAAAGCCAGTAAATTAGTTTGATCAGCAATGGAGCCAATAACTTGAATGATTTTGCCGATTTCCTTGGAGCGGATATTTAATTCCTCAATCACTTTATTTGATTGCTTAATAGACTGGTGAATAAACTGCATTTGTTTCAAGTTTTTCTCAACAAATGCTCCGCCTTCTTCAGCCAAATGATGTGCATCCTTGGAAAGAGCTGCGACAGCAGTTGATTTATCTGCAATCTTCATTACATCTTGAAGAACTTCCTCTAACGAAGTAGAGTTTTGCCCAATACTTGTCGTAATGTTCTCTGCATCATGAGCAATTTGCTGCACAGATGTAGTCACCTGATTAGAAGCAGCTGTCGTTTGACCAGCACTTGCCACCAATTGTTCAGAAGAGGCAGTCACCTGCTCCATCGAATGATTCAGACTTGTAACAACATCTCGCAAGTGACTCTGCATGCTTGTAAAGCCTTTGGCAAGCAAACCAATTTCGTCCTTTGCTTTAATCGAAATATCTTCTGTTAAATCACCGGCGGAAATTCGTTCTGCACTTTTAGCCAACAGCTTCAATGGCATAATAATAGAGCGGATAATATAGAAAATAAGTGCGCCGCCAATTATAATTGCCGCAATCAGCACAATCGTTGTTGTTGAAAAAATAGTCGAAGACGCCTTTCCTATCTCCGATTGATCCATAACGCCAGCAATCTTCCAGCCTGTTTTTTCATCAGACTCATAAATTGCTAACCTCTCCTGCTGTTCGTCAGTAAAGGCTACTTCGCCTTCCTTCTCTTTATACATTTCCTGAATCCACTGTGAATTATCCTTTGCACCAGTTTTTGAATTAGGATGATAAATATAGTTTCCTTGTGCATCCAGGAGCAGCATATATCCTTGTTCACCGATTTTCGAGCCTCTGATCATATCCTTTAAAGAACTGATCTTTAAATCGATTGCAATGGCACCTTTCTTGTCATACGTGACCTTAGAGAACGTAACAATCGAATTCCCTGTTCGCTCATCCTCCCTCGGCTGGAGCATCACAACATTCCCGTCTGAATTAACAGCTTCCTTATACCAGGTTTGATCGAGAAAATCTATTCCATCTGGCACTTCCTGATTTGCATTTATGTATACTTCTCCATCTTCCCTAACATAGTAAACATTAAGAACATCTTGGTTCTGTCCTAAGTATTGGGTGAATATTCTTCTTATTTCATTTCTGTCTCCGTCGAGCATTGAATCATCAATTGCATTCGCCATAAAGGTTGCATCCTGCTCTTTCTTAGTTGTTATAGATGCAATTTCATTATGAATAAACTTGACACTTTCATGTGAGGAAACAATTAGATTTTGTTCAATTTTATCTTTTGCTATTACATAGGAAACAATGGAAATAATTAAGCTGGGAACTAGGAGAATAGTGAGAAAGGAGAATATAAGCTTTTTTCGTATAGATACGAACTTAGTCTTTGTCTTTCTATTTTTCCCCAGTCTTGCAAACACAGTATTAATTCCTTTTTTCCAGTTTCGTATGCTAGCTGTTACTTTAGTGCCACCTTCTTTCTTTTTGAAAAATTTAGACTTTTTGCTTTTCATGAATACTACTCCTTTTGGGCTATTTATGAAAATATTCATATAAATCAAATTACCTATTCATTATAGCAAAAAACTAAATTTTTCTGAATAAATTATTTATAAAAAATATTCTTTTTAGTCGTTTATTGTCACTTTATGTTGTATTTCTCCTTTTCGTAAGTAGCTTTTAATATTTCCTAGCACCATATCTCCTATTCTCGCTGAACATTCCTCTGTAGCCCCGCCTATATGACTAGAACAGATAACATTATCAAGCTCAACTAATTCAAGCACAGGCGGTTCCTTGCTAAAAACATCTAATGCAGCTCCTTTTATCTTGTTAGCTTTTAAACAGGCGATAAGCGCCTTTTCATCGATTAAATCTCCTCTAGCAATATTGATTAAATAAGCAGAGCTTTTCATTAAGGAAAGTCTCGTTTCATTTATTAAATGATAAGTTGATTTTTTTAGACTAGTGCTGATTACTACATAATCAGATGTGGCTAGCAGTTCTTCCAGACTGACAAATTGCACGCCAAGCCTTTGTGCTTCTTTTTCATCTTGGTAATTTGCAAATGCGACTATATCCATATCGAAACCTGTTGCCCGCTTGGCAACTTTTTTGCCAATTTCTCCAAATCCAATGATTCCAAGCCGCTTTCCTTCAATTTCATTGCCCATATGCAGCAGCCATTTGCCGTTTTTAACTATTTCATTTGATTTTGTTAAATTTCTTGAAACAGACAGCATCAAACCTATTGCAAGGTCTGCAACAGAAGATGCATTTTGGCCGGGAGTATTTGTAACCATAATGTCTCGTTCTGATGCAGCAGCCAAGTCAATATTATCAACACCAGTCCCAAACTTGGAAATATATTTGAGATTTGGAGCATTTGCTATCGTGTCTCGATCAATCCGCTCTACCCCAGTCACAATAATTTCTGCATCATGCAGGTAATCTGTTATACTTTCCTTTTTTGTTGTAATACTTGTTACCGAAACACCAAGCTTGCCTAATTCCTCCTCGAGCTTTCGCTTCTCTTTCGTAAAACCCTCACTTAAAGACAGTAAAATATTTGTCATGATTCTTCCCCCCATTAAATAACTGCTCACATAATAGTTGTATTATACAAAATCTTCTAACTAATTTCACATTCAATGGAATAATTTCTAACATAAAAAACCAGCTCTTTATTAGAAGAGCTGGTTTTTATGAGGATTAGTAAAAAATTTTTCGGCAATATTGCTGTAGCCTCCAATGTTAGGCAATGCTCCTGGTTCCTTGGCAATTAATGCACCCATTATGTTCCCATTGCAGGCATAATCAGCAGCCTTTTGAATGTTGGCAGGAAAACCATCTGTATAAATACTGTATAACACTGCCCCCATAAAGGCATCTCCTGCCCCTGTCGTATCAACTGCCTGTACTGCTTTGCTCTTAACATGCTGCACTTGCCCTTGAAAAACAGCATATGACCCGGCTTTTCCTGCTGTCACAAATAAAAGGGGAATATTCATTTCTTTTACTCTACTCAATGCCGCATCAAGACTTTCTTCCTCTAGTAAGAAAAGAAGCTCTTCCTCTGAAAACTTAACAATGTCAGCAATCGGCAGTAAAGACAGAATAGTGCTTCGGCAATGCTCTTCGCTCTCCCATCTTTTCAAGCGGATATTGGCATCAAAGCTAATGTAAGCACCATGGTTTTTTGCTGTCATAATTGCTTTTACTGTTGCCTCCTTTGCCGCTTCATGAAATAAGGTTCCCGAGCCAAAATAGAACAGCAATTTATTCAAGAAGGCTTCCTCTTTAATATCATCAACTGACAGGACATCATCAGGTGTCTTATTTTCATAGGAGTGGAAATGCCTGTCCCCATTTTGATCTAAATGAATGTAGACACTTGGAAGCAGCTTTCCGTTCGACAGCACACTATAATCAAGCTTAATATTTTCCTTAGCCAATTGTTCCTGTACAAACTGGCTATCTTGTTCATTTCCGAGCTTTGTCACATAAAAGCTTGGAATACCGAATCTGCTTAAATGGACTGCCAGGTTCACAGAAGCTCCTCCAAGCCGCTTTTCATAATTGTCATTGTTCTCATTAATAGACAAATAATCTATAAAAGCATCACCGATAGCAATTGCCCCTTGATGTACTATTCTCATCTTCTTATTCCTCTCTATCTGTTCATATTCTCCTATTTTATTGTAAAAACCAAATAATGTGAAACCCTTTTGGTTTTTTTCCCGTTAATATATTGGTGGACTTAGTTTAGTTCCTATGGCTTATGGAAAAGAGGGTAGATGCCTATAGAAATGGGAGTTTTTCTTTTCAAATAAATTTGTTATGATAGATAGGAGATGCGCATAAAATCAATAGATTATTAATTACATATAAAGCATTAGGAGTGGATAGTTTGGACGTTTTATGGGAAATAGTTGTCGCCATCATCTTAGGGATTGTGGAAGGACTAACAGAATTTGCACCTGTTTCCTCAACAGGTCATATGATCATCGTGGATGATTTGCTGCTTAAATCTGGAGAATTGTTTAACCCTCAGGTTGCCAATACTTTCAAGGTGGTTATTCAATTAGGGTCTATTTTAGCTGTTGTCATTCTTTTCTGGGGTCGTTTTATGAATTTACTTGGCCTGAAAAAAGATATTAACGGCAAAAAAATCGAAGGACCTAAATTAAGTCTTGTACAAATTATTATCGGTTTACTGCCTGCTGCAGTTCTTGGCTTCCTTTTTGAAGACTATATCGATTCGAAGCTCTTTGGCATTCGCACAGTCGTTTACGCATTGATTGCTGGAGCTGTTTTAATGATTATTGCTGATTATGTACAAAAAAAGAAAAAAATCACAGCAGAAACTGTCGATCAAATCACTAATAAACAGGCATTCTTCATCGGCTTGTTCCAGTGTATCGCTTTATGGCCTGGTTTTTCCCGCTCTGGATCTACTATATCAGGGGGAGTGCTGATGGGCTTAAGCCACCGCGCTGCAGCAGACTTCACCTTCATCATGGCAGTTCCAATCATGGCAGGAGCAAGCCTTTTATCACTATTGAAGAACTGGGAATACATAACTGGAGATGTTCTGCCGTTTTTCATCGCAGGCTTTATCAGCGCATTTATATTCGCATTGATTTCCATTAGATTCTTCTTAAAATTAATAAACAGAGTTAAATTGGTGCCATTTGCCATTTACCGCATCCTTATAGCGGTTATCATCATTCTTGTATTCTTCTAAAAGAGAAAGCTTTTAAGCTTTCTTTTTTTTCATATGAAAACCAATCAGTATAAAAGAACTAATTTCCTTCATTTTATGGAATACTGGCAGGAAAATACTTTTTATTTCTCCCTTATTTTGTTAACATGCAAAAAGTAAGTTCAAATCCAAGGAGCCTGCCAAAAATGCCAAACATTTCGAAGGAAACGGAAGACATCAAGGAATTGCTGCGAATGATAGACCATTTAAGGGATGAGTTGGTCCAAATTGCTTCAAGCGAAGGCTTTTCAAGTCCAAATACAATCAGGACAAGCCAGCTGCTTGATTCCTATCTAGTTAAGTACCAACGAATGTGCAAAAAAAAGAAAGATTAACTACAAAAAAACAAGTGCAATAAATGCACCTGTCCTTATATTAAATCCTATTTTTATCCTTAACCTCTAAAATATCCAATAAGAAAATAAAAATTGGGATACCTACAATCAGTCCCCATACCCCAAAGAAATGCTCTGAAAAAATCAGGACAATAAAGGTAAAAAATACAGGTAAGTCAGTTTTTGAGGACATAAGCTTCGGATTAAGTATATATGCTTCAATTGCATGCACTACCATTACAATAATAATGACTGTTACTACCTTCGCAATACCGCCTATCGAAAACGCAATGATACATAATGGAATCAACGAAATAATGACGCCCGCAACAGGAATAAGCCCTAATATGAAGATCATCATGGCAATGCCAAACAGCTGCGGGAAACCTAGAAAGTATAAGGAAATCGTCGTCAAGCCACAGTTTACTAAAGCAATAATGAATTGTGCCTCAATTACCTTGCCAAAGGTTCCAGCAAATTTACTCCCAAAATAACTCAATTCACGATAAATCGGAGCAATCTTGCTTTCATTGAACTTATGAGAAAACTGCTTGAGCCGGTCTTTCTCCAATAAGTAAAACAAGCTTAAAATAATAGCCAAAAACAGCTGCAGACCAAGTTTACCGATATTCGTAAAATAACCGAGAACGAAGGAAAAGCCCTGCTCTAAATAATTAAGGACCTGATAACGGCTAATTGTCTCTATCATGTAGTTGATAACCGGATTATCATTCGGTCTCATGTAAAAACGGATTATATTGCGCACCAATTGTTTAATTTCTTCAATAAAGACTGGCAAATAGGCGGAAATTCCGTACACTAGCGCACCTATGACAATGATATATAATGCGATGGCAATAATGCTCCGCTTTATAGGAAGTCTTTTGGAAAATAACTCGACAAATCGATCCATCAAAAAAGCAAAGATGAACGTAAATAATATTAAGTTAATCATACTGCTCACTGCATAGAGGATGACAGCAAACAAAACAAGAATAAAGAATCTCTTTATATCCTTGTTAGCAAAGATATTTTTGTACTCACCCATAAAAAGACTCCTGACACCAATAAAATAAGCGATTCAAGTTAATCACTTCAAACATGAAATTTCTTCCAGCGTTATCCAAAAATTTTTTAACTTTAAAAACTTTCCTATATCTTATTATCAATTTAGTTGCACAAAATAACAAGTGTAATTTATTAAGGATGGGAGGAAATTCGAATCATTCATCAGGACAACCCCCTTTCAACACTTGTCCTTTTCTCCTACTGTTTGGTAAATAGTGGTTGTTTTTTCACAAAGCTGTCAAACTCAGCATTTTCAAGCAATAATGTTTATATTTTTTTGAAAATTTCTTCTTTACAGTTTATTAAAATCCTAGTAAACTGGACAAAAGTTTCAACTATAGATATTTTTCGATCTATTTCGACATCAGGAGGTTCTTATGAACATTTTTCGTAAAAAAGCTGTTTCCACTAGCTCAGCTACTTCGTTAAATCGTGTACTTGGCGCATTTGACTTAACCATGCTAGGTGTCGGCGCAATTGTTGGAACAGGGATATTTGTTCTGACAGGTGTAGCAGCAGCAAAGTATGCCGGACCTGCACTTATACTTTCATTTATTATCGCTGGGCTTGCATGTACATTCGCAGCTTTGTGCTACTCTGAGTTTGCATCGATGATACCAGAATCAGGCAGTGCATACACATATAGTTATGTAGCTTTTGGAGAGGTTATTGCATGGATACTCGGCTGGGACTTAGTGCTAGAATACGGACTCGCATCGGCTGCGGTTGCAAGCGGATGGTCCGGATATTTCCAAGGCTTGCTTGCAGGATTTGGCATCCATTTGCCGACCTTCATGACAAGTGCTTATAATCCTGCAGCAGGCACGTATATTGATATCCCTGCCATAGTAATCGTATTTATTATTACACTCGTATTAACGAGAGGGATTAAAGAATCATCGAAGCTGAACATCGTGATGGTTGTCATCAAGATTGCTGTTGTTCTATTATTTATCGCAGTTGGGGTTTGGTACGTAAAACCAGATAACTGGGCACCGTTTATGCCATTCGGTTTCCAAGGTGTCGCCACAGGTGCAGCAGTTGTTGTGTTTGCATACTTCGGTTTTGACGCAGTTTCCACAGCAGCTGAAGAAGTAAAGAATCCGCAGCGGAACTTGCCGATCGGAATCATATCTGCATTAGCTATCTGTACAGTTCTATATATTATTGTATCCCTTATTTTGACTGGAATTGTGCCTTTCGCACAGCTTGACGTTAAAGATCCAGTAGCATTCGCATTGGCTTTTATAAATCAAAACTGGGCTGCCGGTCTCATTTCACTAGGTGCCATCATTGGTATTACAACCGTTTTAATGGTAATGATGTTTGGGCAAACTCGTTTGTTCTATGCAATCAGCAAAGACGGTCTATTACCGAAACCTTTGCAAAAAGTCAGCCCAAAGAGCCAAGTGCCAATTGTCAGCACATGGGTCACTTCTGCTTTAGTTGCTATTTTCGCAGGGCTTGTCCCACTTAACCAGCTAGCAGAGCTTACAAATATCGGTACATTATTCGCATTTTCAGCAGTTTCACTAGGAGTCATCGTATTGAGAGTCAAACAGCCTGATTTAAATAGAGGCTTTAGAACACCGTTTGTTCCGCTTATCCCAGGCTTGGCCATTGTTTTCTGTGTATACCTTATGCTTCAGCTAAGCTCATTTACATGGAAAGGATTTGCTGTATGGCTGACAATCGGACTAGTTATCTATATCGGATACGGCTACAGAAACAGCAAGCTTAACGCAAATAAAGCATCATCCTAATAAAAAAAACGGGAATCAGATGATTCCCGTTTTTTTTTACTCATTATTTGGCCGTTTAAATGGCCACCAGTTTGCTTCACCGAAATTCTTGACCATAACAGGGATAAATAGCGGCAGGATAATCAATGCATACAGGAACAAGCCAACTAATACAATGCTTGCTATTTGCAGCAGTGACAGCATGCCAGATGGCATCATCGCTGCAAACGTCCCACCTAAAATGACTGCTGCTGAGATAATGACAGTCCCCATTTTCTTCATTGCTTCAAGCATTGCTTCTCCAATCGATAAATCTCTGTATTCATTGAAGCGATCCATTAAGAAGATACTATAGTCCACTCCAAGTGCGACAAGAATAACAAATCCGAAGAACGGAACAGCCCAGCTTATTCCCGTGTATCCTAACAGATTGACGTAAATCGCTTCATTGATTCCCATCGCTGTATAGAATGTCAAAATAAGTGAACCGATAATATATGCCGGCATGATGATGGAACGGAATAAGAAAATGAGGACGATTCCAATTCCTACAAGCATCCACAGCACCGTTTTCGAGTAATCCTGATTAGACATTGTGCGCAAATCCGCATTGGTGCTGGTAATTCCCCCAACTGCCACTTCTGCATTTTCTAATTTCGTTCCCGTAGTTGCTCTTTCCACCGTATCCTTTATATCGTCAATTTGGTTGATTGCTTCATTAGAATAAGGGTTCGCTGAAAAGACTACATCCATTGTCATAATTTTATTATTTTTAGATAAGTAAGCATCTAAAGCCCCTTGGAAGTCATCACTTTCTAGCACCTCCTCAGGCAAATAAAATTGATTTTGGTCATTTTTGGATAAACCAGATAAATAATCTGTTGCTGAGTTCAAGCCGTCTGACACTTGATCAAGCCCGTCAGCACTTTGATTCAAGCCCTCAGTCAAATCGCCAAGCTGTCCGTTAATGTCACCAAATCCATCAAGCAGCTGCTTCTGTCCGTCATTAATGCTTGTTAACCCGCCTGTCAGCTTCGGCATATTGTCGACGATTTGGCCTTGCCCGTCAGCTAATTGGTTTAAGCCGGCTTGTTGTTGTTCGATGGCTGCGATGAGCTGTTCTAGTCCTGTACTTACAGCAGCTTGATTTTCTAAAATTTCGCCATATGTGTTGTTGGCTTCACTGACACCTGCTTGAAGTTTAACTAAGCCTGCGTTTATGTTCATAATACCACTATATAAATTAGGTAAGTTATTTTGTGCGCCCTGCACTGCCTCTTTTATACCTTTATAAGCAAGGTCACTGCTAATACCATTGTATCTTTGTTCAAGACCGGTAAAGTAATCAGGCTCAATCTTAGCAAAACCGTCATTAAGTTCTTTTAAACCATCTTCAGTCTTCTTGTAATTAGTAAGAAGTGTAGACAAGTTTGATTCTGTTTGTTCATAGCCAGCCAGCAATTGCTGATGATACTTAAGAAGATCTTCAGCACCTGACTTCGCTGTCTCCAGTCCTGCTTTAATCTCATCAGACCCAGCAGAACCTTGACGGATACCGTCTTCTATTTTAGCTAAGTTCGTCTGTATTGTACCTAAATTTGTTTTAACTTCATCAGTACCTTTAATCAAGTCATTAATGCCACTTGTTGCGTCATTTAACTGAGGTCCTGATTTGGACAGCTGATCTCCTGCTTCATGCAAGCCTTCGCTGATTTGATCAATGCCGTCCTTACCTTCGCCCAGACCTTCTTCTAATGTTTCAGCCTGCTTAGAAATATAGAGATCCTCAATTGGTTCTCCTGTTGGCCTTGTGACGGAACGGACATCTTTAACAAGGTCTACTTTCTCTAATTCCTTGCTGATGTTTTCTGCCAAGCCTAGATATTCAATAGAATCCATTTCTTCATCATTTTTAATGGTAATGGTTGTTGTCATCGATTCACCTGGACCAAAGCTGTCAGCAATTGCGTTGAAAGCTTTGATAGACGGTGCATCGTCGCCGATTTCATCCAATGAGTTAAAGGAAAGTGTTCCATCATATGTAACAAGGAATGGAACAGTGATTGCAGCAACAATGGCAAGTGCAATAATAGGGCGCTTGATGGAGAAGCGGCCGGCAATCTCCCAGATTTTACTGTCACCATGCTCTGCACTGCCTTTTGAAGGCCAAAAGATCTTCTTCCCGAGCAGCACCATAATGGCAGGTACGACTGTAAATAACGCTACTAATAATAATGCTACACCAACAGCAACTGCTGATGCTGATTGATACAGCTTAAACTGAGAGAAACCGATAGCAGCAAACCCGATCATAACTGCTATTCCGCTGAACAGCACTGTTCTTCCTGCATTTCGATATGTCTCAACAATAGCTTCTGCAATACTTTCGCTATGCATCATCTCTTCCTTAAATCTGCTTAATAAAAGAATGCAGTAATCTGTACCGATACCAAATAGAACGGCAACAAGGAAGATTTGTGTGTAATTAGAGATAGGGAAATCGAATTTATCAACAAGGATAGATACGATTGACTGGGAAGCCAAATAGCTCAATCCGACTGTTATAAGCGGTATGAACGGCGCTATAACCGAACGGAATACTATTAAAAGTACAGCAAGTATAAATACGACCGTTATACCTTCTGTCTTTTTTAAGCCTTCTTCTGAGCTTGTTGTTAAGTCTTGGTCAATCATCCAATTACTTGTATAATAATGATCTACTTTAAACTCTTCTAATTCGTCATATAATGCCTTACTGACTTCTTCTGCTTCTCTGTCATTCCAGCTGACCTTTAGTGATACAAGAATGGTTTTGCCATCGTCAGAGACAAGCTGGTCTTTAAGACTTTCATCTGTGAAAGAGGAGAGAATTTCTGTGATGCCAAGCTTTTCCTTGTCTGCTTCTAGCTTTTTAACAGCCTTCTCAGTTTCTGCCTTTTCCTCTGCAGTCAATTTCTTGCTGCTATGAAAAACAAGTGCAACTGACGACTGATCACCTTGGTTCTCTTGGCTTTGAATCTCATCCATGATTTCTGTTGCTTTTGCAGAGGAAAAAGTATCTGGCACACTTACCTGCCCTTTCTCTCTGACAAGATCCCCCATATTCGGAGCAATCATAAACAGCCCGACAATAGCTGCTATCCACAGAACAAGAACAATCCATTTTCCTTTGAGAATGCTATTCACTCTTTGACCTCCGTCTTCGTATCTTTATTTTCTTCTATTAATTTGTCCAGCTTTTCAAACGTTGCTAAAAAGCCTGAAATTTCCTGATCATCAAATTTATTGATAAGACCTCTCCACTAAGCGATGTATTCTTTCTTCCATTTTCGTAAAAATCGCATTGCCTTTTTCTGTTAATGTCAAATAAATGACTCTTCGATCTTTTTCATCCCTTGTGCGTTCAATCCATTCTTTTTCAAAAAGTCTATTAATAATAGATGTAATCGCACTTTTATTAACACCGAACACTGCAGCCAGTTCAGAAGATGTACAAACCTTCACTTGGTTAATGTGGCGCATTGTGTAGTGCTGTTCACAAGTGAGAACATCTCCGATTTCCATTCTAATGAGATTATCCAATTTCCGGTTTACAGAGAAATTGATGTCCACATACCTATCGACGACATCTTTAATTTTTTTGCTGCTGATTGCTTTCACCCCCAAATAATAGTTCAACTACTTAACTATTAAACATTTTAACTTTCTCCTTGTTTTTATGTCAATCAGTTTCTTTTTATTCTTTTATTTTTTCTCATTGCATAGAGACTATGCTATAATGACCTCAAAATGAAGGGGCTAATGCATATGAAATTCACTAATGAAAACACACTTATGGAAAGACTGGGAATTGAAATAACAGAAGTAAAAGAAGATGGAACATGCATTGCCACAATGCCTGTTGATGAAAGAACAAGACAGCCTTTTGGCTACTTGCACGGCGGCGCTTCTGTTGCCTTAGCAGAAACGGTTGCAAGCTTAGGTGCTGCAAGTCTTGTCGATTTAGAAAGCACAGCTGTCTTTGGCCAGGAAATTAATGCTAATCATATCCGCTCCAAAAAAGACGGAATCGTTACAGCAATCGCATCTGTCATCCATCAAGGAAAAAGCAGCATGGTATATGAAATAAAAATTCAGGATGAAGAAGGCAAACTCATATCGATTTCCCGCTGCACGATTGCAGTCGTGAATAAGCGTAAATAAAAGGGCGCATCCATAAGATGCACCCTTTCTTTATATGAATTAGTTTGTACTTATATCCCTGATTTCAGGCGGACTGTCCAGAACAGTTTCTATATAATTTTTACCCCAATTGTACATGCTGTCGAGGATAGGCATTAAGCTTTCCCCTTCTTTCGTAAGGGAATATTCAACCTTCGGCGGAACGACTGGATAAACGACTCTTTTTACAATAAGATCTTCCTCTAGTTCACGAAGCTGGTTTACAAGCATTCTTTGTGTAATACCTGGCATTAATGCCTTTAACTCACCAAATCTTTTCGTCCCCTCTTTGCCGAGATGCCATAAAATCAGCATTTTCCACTTTCCGCCGATAATACCTAAAGTCAGCTCTTTCTCACAATTGAAGACCTTATCTTCCATGCGGCTCATAGACACTCCTCCATTCCTTTTCCCATACTTAGTATACTTTTAGACACTATATATAAATAAAGTGCGTACTTACGTATTAAAATTATAAGCCGTATAATCGACATTGTACAAGAAATAGGAATCAAGGCGGCTTTGTTAGGCAAATAATAAAAAGCCCCAATCAAAAAAGGAGTGTTTAAAATGAAATTACAATTAGCATTAGATTTAGTAAATATCCCGCAAGCAATTGAAGTAGTATCTCAAGTAGCAGATCATGTTGACGTTGTTGAAATCGGAACACCGGTTGTTATAAACGAAGGTCTTCGCGCTGTTAAAGAACTGAAAGATGCATTCCCAAACGTGACAGTTCTTGCTGATTTAAAAATCATGGACGCTGCTGGTTATGAAGTAAGTCAAGCTGCTGCTGCAGGAGCTGACATCGTAACAATTCTTGCCGTTGCAGAAGATGAATCCATCAAGGGTGCTGTAGCTGAAGCGAAAAAGCAAAACAAACAAATCCTCGTTGATATGATTGCTGTAAAAGATATTAAAGCACGTGCTAAAGAACTAGATGAGCTCGGTGTAGACTATATTTGTGTACACACTGGCTATGATTTGCAAGCAGTCGGCAAAAACTCTTTTGAAGACTTGAAAGCAATTAAAAGTGTCGTAAAAAATGCAAAAACAGCTGTTGCAGGCGGAATTAAGTTAGATACTCTTCCTGAGGTTATTGCAGCACAGCCTGATTTAATTATTGTCGGCGGCGGCATCACAGGCCAAGATAACTTACAAGAGATTGCTGCTAAGTTTAAAGAATTGATCCTTCAAGGGTAACAGACTATGAACACAAGCGGATACTTGGAGGCTGTTTTAGCTGAGCTGAAAGAAGCCTCCACACATGTTTCCACTGAGCAGACTGACTCTCTAGTTGAGGCAATTTTGTCAGCCAAAAAGGTATTTGTTGCAGGAGCAGGCCGCTCTGGTTTTATGCTTAAATCCTTTGCAATGCGAATGATGCATATGGGCATTGATGCATATGTAGTCGGTGAAACTGTAACTGCCAACTTCGAAAAGGAAGACTTGTTGATTATCGGCACTGGATCAGGTGAAACGAAGGGCCTTATTTCGATTGCTGAAAAAGCGAAAAGTATTGGCGGCAATGTCATCGCTGTGACGATTTTTCCAGAATCCACAATCGGCAAAATTGCTGATGCAGCGATTAAACTGCCTGGATCACCAAAGGATAAAACAAACAGTGACTTTAAAACAATTCAGCCAATGGGCTCCTTATTTGAACAGCTTATGCTGCTTACACTGGACAGTGTCATCCTGAAATATATGGAAGTAAGAAATCTTGATTCCAATACAATGTATGGTAAACATGCCAATTTGGAATAAACTTATATAGGCTGCCTTATAAGCCAAAGCCAATTGATTGTATAATGGTTCCATTATATAGTATATTGGCTTTGGCTTTATTTAGTCTGTCTCTTGTAGACTTAACTAACTTGATAAAGGAGTAAATAAATTATGCAATCACTTAAAGGAAAAACGGCATTAATTACAGGTGCTGGCAGAGGCATCGGACGTGCGACTGCTATTGCACTTGCACAGGAAGGCGTAAACCTAGGATTAATTGGGTTAACAGAAGGCAATTTAAAAAAAGTTGCAGAAGAAGTAAAGCAGTATGGTGTATCTGTTGCAATTGCAACAGCAGATGTATCTGACAACCAATCTGTTATTGATGCTGTAAACAGTATCAATCTTGAGTTAAAGCAAATAGATATCTTAATTAACAACGCTGGCACTGCTAAATTCGGCGGCTTCCTCGACCTATCTGCTGAAGAATGGGAGAATATCATTAAGGTAAATCTAATGGGTACTTACTATGTAACAAGAGCGGTGCTTCCAGGAATGATTGACAGAAAAGCTGGAGATATCATTAATATTTCCTCAACAGCTGGACAAAAGGGCGCACCTGTTACAAGTGCATACAGTGCTTCTAAGTTTGCTGTATTGGGATTGACTGAATCGTTAATGATGGAAGTGCGCAAGCATAATATCCGTGTAACGGCGTTAACACCAAGCACAGTGGCTACAGATCTTGCCATCGATACAAACCTGACAGACGGAAATCCAGAAAAAGTAATGCAGCCAGAAGATTTGGCTGAATACATGGTTGCACAATTAAAGCTTAACTCTCGTGTATTTATTAAGACTTCTGGTATGTGGTCTACTAATCCATAAGAAAAAAGCAAACTCGGCGGACGAGTTTGCTTTTTTTCACACCTTTTTCGCATAAATAATATAGCGCTGCGGCGCATTGCCAACAAAGCTGAAAGGATAGCAAGTGGTCAAGACGAGCTCTTCTTTCGTATTATCCAACGTAATAATAGTCTGATCATCTGCTTCAACAATCTTTGTGGACGTGATTTCATAGGAGAAGCTTCCATATGGAAGCACCACTCTCAGCTCATCACCGAGTTCTAATTCACCAGCCCTTCTGAACACCGTATCACGATGTCCTGATAAGACAATTTGACCATTTTCGTTCGGATAATAGCTGCCCTTAAAGTGTCCGACACCTTTTTCCAAATCATCCGGATCTGTTCCTTCTACAATCGGCAAGTTCCCTTCGATTTTTGGTATTTCCAAAATGCCGACCGATTCCCCTGTAGGAGGCACGAAACGATTATCCTGCTCCTCATCCACCCAATCGTCCTTTTTCTCTTTAACCACAGCTTCTGCCTTTGATAATGATTGCTCTGTTTTCACCTTTGTTTCAGCTATATTCCATGCTCCCAATCCGAGAAAAACCGCTCCTCCTACTATAAGCAGGAGGGCAAACCATTTCAATTTTTTCATTATCAGCTTACGCCTTTCTTCTTTTTACGAATAGTACAACACTTCCTACTACTAGCATCATACACCCAATCAGAAGATAATTATAGTCCATTGTTGCTGTATTCGGCAGCACAGGTGTTGGATTTGTCTCTTTATCAGGCGTTTCTGGATTCTCACCTGGTGTTTCTGGATTCTCACCTGGTGTTTCTGGATTTTCACCTGGTGTTTCTGGACTCTCACCTGGTGTTTCTGGACTCTCACCTGGTGTTTCTGGATTTTCACCTGGTGTTTCTGGATTCTCACCTGGTGTTTCTGGACTTTCACCTGGTGTTTCTGGATTTTCACCTGGTGTTTCTGGATTTTCACCTGGTGTTTCTGGATTCTCACCTGGTGTTTCTGGACTTTCACCTGGTGTTTCTGTGTCTTCATCAGTGATTTCAGAAATTCGTTTTTCTGCACTGTATGAAATCGGCTCTGTAAATGACTTAACAAAATCTACTGTCGCCTGCAGATCATCCGGTCCTTGTACAGGATTTTCACCGAATTCAGTTAAACGGTATTTGTCCGTAGTATGTGGGTACATATAGTTATTAACAACAACTGTATATGTTTTAGACAAGTCTAATTTTGAGCCGTCTGGCAGCATTAAATCAACTACTTCTCCAAATTCACCAAGTGATGCATCCCACGTATACTTAAAGCCTGCAATGCTTACATCTGGACCGTATGAGCTGAATTGAGTATTAAGCACTTCTTTTAATTCAGCACCTGTCAGCTCTAATTTAACTAACGTGTTACCGAATGGTTGAATATTAAACAATTCCTCCCATGTGATTTCACCTTGAAGCAAGTCATCACGAATTCCTCCGCCGTTCATTAAAGCAAAATCACTGTCCATTGCTGCTACCATGCCATCAGCAATTAAGTTACCAAGTGCATTGTCACCGACTTCCCCTTTTGAAGCGTAACCACCTAAAATATCCGTTGCCGCTACTCCAACAACTTCCTTCAGCTTAGGGCCAACTATGTCTTGATATTTATCAAGAATTGCTTGCACTTTTGCATCTGGTGTAACTCCCTCTTGTTTCACATCTACTATTTCAGCAGATTTCTTCACAATGTCCTTCGTAACTGGATCGATTTCTAAATCAATATCAGAAAACGCCTTGCCATATTCCCATGCTTGAACAATCAGCTTATTATCAACTAAACCGTTTATTTTCACATGATTATGTGCTGCAAAGATAACATCAACCGCATCATCCACTTTGTTCGCGATATCAGCGATAGTTCCTGTAATTTCTCCACTGTTTGCATCTTGATTTCCAGGAACATGAGTAACCACTACAATTGCCTCTATTCCTTGCTTTTGAAGCTCAGGAACATATTTATTGATCGCTTCTGCTTCATCTGTGAAACGAACATTTTCATTTCCTTTTGCAATAATCTGGCTTGGTGTATCAATATTTGCCACACCGATAAAGCCTACTTTTACGCCATCCACATCTTTAATTGTATATGGATCAAGCACAAGCTTACCTGTATCCTTATATTCCACATTTGCTGCAACAATTGGGAAGTTCATGCCGTCATAACCGGCAGTGCCATTCGGGTGCTCGCCGCCATTAATCATGCGGAGCATCTCGTCCACACCTTCGTCAAACTCATGGTTCCCAACAGTTCCGACATCAAAGCCTAATGCTTCCATTATCTCAACTGTCGGCTCATCTTGAAGCAATGCAGAAACTGGTGAGCTGCCGCCAATCATATCGCCTGCATGAACAAGTAATGTGTTTTCATTTTCTGCTTCATGCTGTTTTAAATAGGTTGCCAAGTAAGAAGCATAACCATAATTAACGCCATCTACTGTTCCAGTAACATCTATTTTACCGTGTAGGTCATTTACACCTAATAGCTGTGCTGAAATATTGCCTGTTGGACCATCAGTAGCATTCACTTCTGAGATTCTTCCCGTATTGTAAGAAATCGGACCATTGAAGCTTTTCACATAATCAACAGTCGCTTGCAGGTCTTCTCCCCCTTGAACAGGGTTTTCACCAAGCTTAGCAAGCAAATACTTATCGCTGCTATGTGGGTACATATAGTTATTCACTGTTATTGTATATTTGCCATCTGGATCAATTTTTTCTCCATTTGGCAAGAAGATATCAACAACTTTACCAAATGATCCTTGCTTGCTGTCCCATGTATAGGAGAAGCCGCCAATACTGACATCAGGACCATAGCTGCTGAATTGGCTGTTCAAAATTTCCCGTAAGTCATCACCACTTATTTCCAGCTTAACTAAAGTATTGCCAAATGGCTGAATATTGAACAATTCATTCCAAGTAATGTCACCAGCATTTAAGTCATCACGAATGCCGCCGCCGTTCATCAGCGCAAAGTCACTATCCATTGCAGTAAGCATGCCGTCTGCAATCAAGTTTCCGAGCGCATTATCGCCAACTGCACCTTTTGTAGCATAGCCACCTTCCAAAATCGTTGCTGCTTCTCCAATTACCTCATTCAGCTTCGGACCAACTTCCTCCGAATACTTGTTTAAGATTGCAGAAACCTCTGGATCAGGTGTGACACCCGCCTGCACTACATCAACAATATCAGCAGATTTTTTAACGATATCACCAGTTGCTGGGTCAATTTCAAGCTCTACATCTGCGAATGCTTTGCCATATTCTCCAGCTTGAACAATCAGCTTATTATCAACAACTGCATCAATCTTCACATGATTATGGGCTGCAAATAGAACATCGACTGCATCGTCTACGTTTTTCGCAATATTAGCAATATCACCTGTCGCACTGTCACCTGATTGATTGCCAGGAACGTGAGCAAGGACGATGATTGCTTCAACACCTTGACTTTGCAGCTCTGGTACGAATTTGTTGATTGCTGCTGTTTCATCTGTGAAGCGAATATTTTCATTTCCTTTACTGATAATCATATTTGGCGTATCAGTCGTTGCAACACCGATAAATCCAACTTTCACGCCTTCAACTTCCTTAATTGTGTATGGATCAAGCACTAGCTTACCTGTATCCTTGTATTCTACATTTGCCGCTACCATTGGGAAATTAATGCCATCATAGTTTTCCGTTCCGTTTGGATGCTCTCCGCCATTAATGAGGCGCAGCATTTCGTCCACACCTTCATCGAACTCATGGTTTCCGACTGTCCCAACATCGAACCCTAATGATTCCATAATTTCTACAGTTGGCTCATCTTGCAGCAATGCAGATACAGGAGGACTACCGCCTACCATATCACCAGCATGTACAAGCAGTGTATTAGGATTTTCAGCTTCTCGTTCACGTAAATATGCAGCTAAATAATCCATTCTGCCAATTGTGTTTGAACCATCTGCATATTCTTCGCTGATCTTCCCATGCAAATCATTAACGCTTAAAAGCTGCAGTTTAATATTTTCCTTGCTTCCTTGATTTTTAGCTTTATAGCCATTTGTTTCTGCTTCTTCTGCACTTGCAAAGAAGATGCGTTTTTCAACAGGCACCTCTGCAAATTTAGAAGGCTCCACATATTCCTTTGTCTCAGAATTTCCGACATATCTCGTTAATCCTTTACCTTGCTCTCTTGCCCGGAATTCAAATGGCAATTCTTCTAGAGGATTCTCTGCATTCCAGATACCTTTGCCATTGTCCTTTGCTTCTTTTACCGCAGATTGAAACTGATTATATTCAGCTTCCTCTCCGATTGGCCAAATGAAGTAAGTCGATGCATACCCTTGTTTAACCATTTCCAAGTTTGTATTCAAGCTATCGCTCTTGCGGATGATTTGAGCAAGCAGTCTTCCATAGTCATCTGTTGCCTCTTCTCCGACCTTAACGATTACTTTATCACCTGGTTTTAATAGGGAATTTAAATATGCCTTTGCTTCTTGTCCATGCTCTAGCTGACTTTCATCAGCAGCATTTTTTGGAGTATGATACGTTTCCGGTGTATCAATATTCACGTAACGCACCTTTGTCGCCCCAAGAACTGGTGATTCAAGATGAATAGTATCTCCGTCTACTACACTGCTAACAGTAGATTCATATTCTCCTGCTGAAGTTGGTGCATCAGGCTGCTCAGCAAGCAATGTTACGTCAGATGCCTTTCTTGGCAACACTTGGTAAGTATTATATTGACTCAATACACCTGTAAACTCATACCATTTTCCTGCTTCAATAGCAGATATAGCCTGTGTTCCTTCCATTACTCGCAATGTTGTTCCATTAAAGTTCTCATCAATTACGGAAACATTATAGCCCCCTCCAGCTGGAGTGGCAGGAATGGATTGTACATACCCTTTAAACTTAACTAACTGGCCTTCTTTTTGCTCAGCAAGACTAGCATCTGCCATGTTTTCTAGTGAAAATTCAATTGGTGCTGGTACTGCGTTTCCTTCTGATATGATTTCAATTCCATCAGCATTTGGTGCTATTTCCAGCAATTTGTTATATTCTGTGACTTTTCCTGTTACTTTTACTTTTTGTCCCTCTTTTAGGGCCGGGAAACTGCCAGCATTATTTGCATATAGATTGATACCTGCTGTATCATCTTGAATATATGTTGATAGCTTGCCGCCGCCGATTCCTTCATTATCAGCAGTTACAACACCTTCAACTGTTACAACTTGTCCATTTTTTGCTCGTGCATCAGAAATAGAGATTTTGTCTGTTGGAGTGGAAGGAGTTTCCTCTTCCTCTTGTCCTGGGTTTTCACTTCCATTGTCTGTATCTCCAAAAGTATGCTTGCCAAGATCAGCAAAATGATCAATATCATAGATATCCCATTCTAATGCTGGATCAAAGCTCTCACTTCCAATGCTTCCTTTCGTTACAGAGCTTTTGCGAATAAGAGTATGGTTTTCAGCAGCACCATCTCCCCATTTTTCTTGCACACCAACAGTGCCAAACACATCGATGACTGCATCATTTTTTTTGAGCTCAATTACATCGTCACCATTAAAGTTGACGACACCATGTTGAATATCAGCCTTTTCCTTTATTGCGGCGCTGGCAGAGCTATGTGTGATAACATACACATCTCCATCTGCAAGCTTCCCTTCAAGCTTTAATGTTGTATTAGGTTCTGTCTTACCATTGGCATAAAGTACCAGACTATAGCTGGCAAGATCTACTTCACTGCCAGTCCCATTAAAAATTTCAATTGCTTTATTGTTTGAGCTGCCTTCTATGTATTCAGAAATAAATAAGTCATCAGCCGTTTGGCTTGCAGCAGAAACACTTGGAGTAAAATTGCCTAAGAAGTTCGGTATAACTAAAGTGAAAATTAGCAATATTGACAAAATTTTAAAACTTTGTTTCCCCTTCATCTATATCCTCCTTGGTCCATAAATTGCCTTACCAATTAAAGATATCTTAATATTGTAAAATTCACACTAGAATTCTGTAAAAATATTAGATAATTTGTATTATTTTGATTAAAATGATTAATTTTTCCTATAATTTGTCATTGTTACCTCTACAAAACTACCAATTTATCGACAATTTATATTTTACATTATTTGTAAACCTCTTCATTCACAGCTTACTCCTTTCAAGACAAAATCACTAAGTTTTTTTAGCAATATAATAAATTCCCCTTTTTTATTCCATAAAAAAACTAGCCTAATCATTTTCCGGCTAGCTTAACACTTCTATACAGCTGTTATTCTTCAGATGGAATATTTAAAATCTTAACTGTCTTAAATGCAGGTATAATCTTAAAATTCAGGTTCCAATTGGAAGAAACTACTTCAAACTCCTGGTCTGTGACAGAAAATTGCATTACTACATCATTTTCTTCATCCAGCAGGACATAAGAATTCTGATTTGCGAACATTTTGTAGGATCTGTCCGCTAGAAGCGTCCAGCCATTTAATAATTCATGCGTTTTATTGGCCAATCTTTCTCCTCCTTTTTCTTTCCTATAATCGATTGTCATTATAACATGCAGTCTGCCCAATTTTTCCGTTTTCTTTCAAGAACACATTTTTAATGTCAAAGTTATGCAGAGATTATGAGTCTGCATGGGATGATCCATTTCAATATTGAGATTTCCTCTCCAAAATATATATATATAATGATTAGAGTTTACTTAGTCCATCATTGAGGAGCTTGGAGCATGTACAATACAATTTACCTAGTCAACTTCAGTTTTTATAAGATTATGGAGGACAATGTCAAACTGATCGATACTCATGTAAATCAGCAGGCAACAGAGAATAACGAAAGCTTGGAGAGCCTTTTACGACTGCTTGGGTTTGAATTTATTGGCAATGATGATCTTTGGGGAGTTAGAACAGATAACATCATTATCATCGCTGAAATAAGCCAGAAAAAAAGCAGGGCCAGTAAGCACTACCCATTTCAGCCGCTTTAATAGCAATCATAAAAATAGAAATGTCTTGTGCCATTTAATGAGGAGCACTGAAGTTGTACGTTGAATAAAATAACACATCAAGTTCCTGCACAACTAATGTGCAATCAGCCCCTTTCCCCATTGTTCAGTTTCAAATTCTAAGAATGGAACAATATAAATCAAGCTGGCAGTAAGCAAACGAACGAGCCTAGCCTTTGAATTAAGAAGTGTTACTGTTAACATTCTCTGTATTTTCATACATAGAATACGCAATTTCAAAAAAACCTCTAATCGGCTGCTGCTCACTCATGGGGAGTTGCTCTTTTTCAACACGGGGACTTATAAATTCAGATCAGGTTATACTATCTGTAAAAATTTTTTAAGGAGGCATCACCTATGATTGATAAAGTCTGCACCATTGGACCTGCAAGCAGCAAAGAAGAAATCCTCCAAGGGCTTGTCGAAAAAGGAATGACTATTATTAGGTTAAACATGTCACATGGCAGCCAAACAGATCATCTCGCTGTTATAGAAGCGGTTCGAAGCATAAGCAAGACAACAGGAATTGCCATCAAGATACTAGGAGATTTGCAAGGGCCGAAAATCCGCTTAGGAAAAATAACGGGAGATAAGGTATTGTTGAAGGATGGGGACAGCTTCATGCTGACCGTTGATGAAATAGATGGAGATAACACACAGGCAAGTGTTGATTACAAGGGGTTTATCCAAGATATAAAGGTTGGAAGCAGAGTCCTTATTAATGATGGTGAGGTAGAGCTTCATGTTGTTGAAACAGGGGAAAGCACCGCCAAAACGATTGTTAAAGCAGGGGGAAGCATCGCATCTCGAAAAGGTGTCAACGTTCCAGGAACATCCCTGTCGTTACCTGCTATTACAGAAAAAGACAAAGGGGATATTGAGTTTCTGTTAAAGCATGATATAGATATTATCGCATGCTCCTTTATTCGAAAAGCAAATCATTTACAGGAAATAAGAGAATATATAAAAACATTCACCAACACTCCGCCAAAGCTGATGGCAAAAATTGAGACATTAGAGGCAGTATCCAGCTTTATTGATATTTGTGAAGCAGCAGATGCTATCATGCTGGCAAGGGGTGACTTAGGTGTGGAGCTTCCTTATTATTGGATACCTCTCTTGCAAAAAGCGATACTTGCTGAATGTAATAAAAGCGGAAAATTCGTTGTGACTGCTACACAAATGCTTCAGTCTATGACAGAAAATGCTGTTCCTACAAGAGCAGAAGTAACAGATGTATTCCAAGCTGTTTTAGACGGCACAAATGGTGTAATGCTTTCAGCAGAGAGCGCTGTCGGAAAGCATCCGCTAGAAAGCATTCATGTGCTTACCACAGCAGCTGCTTTCTCTGAACGTTTTAAACAGACTATGCCTGACAGCTACACTGATCTCATCGATTTACTAAAGCAAGAACTATGATATACAGCTGGAGGATCACCCTCCAGCTGTATTGTCATTTCCTTAAAGGAAGCCACTCAAGCACATCCTGAATTTTTTTATCCCAATATCCCCATTCATGTTCTCCTGGAGAGAATTCATACGTATAGTCAAATGCAGTATGTTCACAAGCCTGCTTAAACCGCTTATTATCTTCAAATAGAAAGTCCTCTGTGCCGCAGCATTGGTAAAGGGAAGGTTTCACGTTCTGATCCTTTACCTTTTCTACAAGAGAAAATAGATCATGCTCTGTCCCTCTAATGCTGTTTTCTCCAAAGATAAGCTGATAAAGGCCACCTTCTGATCTATCTTGAAGTGTTTCTACATCCATTGCACCTGAAAGGCTGGCTGCTGCGATAAAACTATCGGGCTTATTCAGAGCCCATTTGAATGCTCCATAGCCGCCCATCGACAGGCCTGCCACAAAATTATCTTCCCTTGCTTCTGATAAAGGAAAAAAAGACCTTGCGACCATAGGCAGCTCCTCTGTCAAAAAAGTCCAATATTTGTTGCCGTAAGCCATATTTGTATAAAAACTTCTGTCAACCTGCGGCATAACTACTGCTAAGCCAAGGGGTGCCGCATAGCGCTCAATAGATGTCCTTCTTGTCCATATCGTGTGGTCATCACTCAGCCCGTGAAGTAAATAGAGTGTCTGGTGCTTATTCCCGCTGACAGTATTTTTCATGCCAATTTGTGCGTTTGTTTCCTGCGGCAGAATTACTGTCATCGAAGTGCTCAATTGCAAGCTTTCAGAGAAAAAATCACATTTAATCAATGCCATATTGCCTGTCACCTCTCCTATTATTTAAACGCTTTCACATAAGGGAATTATAGCCGTTTTTTTCCTGTTTGGGAATTCATCTGCTCTTTCCATCGCTTTCCTAAAAGAGAAATACAAGCAGGCTTAATGAAACATATTTTTTTCTGTTTTTGCAAAAGCTAAAACAGAATCCTTATCGTTATGAAGGAGAGAAAAATGTGGACATAAATTGGTATATACTGTGTGCGGCAATTCTGTCAGGGGCAGCAGGATGTACACTCGTGCTTTGGAAAAAGTTCCAGTACTATAAAACAACCCTTCTCATTCATGCGGTGCTTTCCATCCTGCTTTGTTTATTCTTTTATTTTAATGGCTTTTACCGCTATGCACTTCCCGTCAGCTATATTCTGCCAGCTGTCGTAATAAATTTCGGGCTGTTTATTACATTTCTAATTCGATTTGAACCGAAGGGAGATACATTCCGCTTCTATTTTGTCTTAATTACCTGGACCTTCAGCCTTGAAATTGTGCTGGAATACTTCGGCTTTATCCGTTTTAGAAATGGCTGGGATTTTTGGGATTCTTACAGCCTTTATTGGATTTATGCAAGAATATTTAGTCATATCGGCAAACGATTGGTCCCGATGGATGGAAGAACACCTGTCAATATTTCCAACCGAGGATTTCGTACTCTTTATTACATGACCATCTTCTTTTTCTTTATCGGACTGTTAATCTTGCTCCGAACTGCTGCCTAACATGCTAAAAGCACAGCAAAAAAAGCTTGAACAAAACGCTTCAAGCTTTTCATCACTACATAAAGGTACTTGTTTGGACAGGAAAGAGCTGACCGTCAATGGAGAAGGAGATTCTCCCTGTTTCTTCTGAAACAACGATAACCAATGCATCTGTCTGCTCTGTTATGCCGATAGCTGCTCTATGTCTTGTACCGAGTTTATCTTTCCCATTATAAAATTGAGACGTAGGAAAAATATTAGCAGCCGACACAATCATATCTTTATCAATCAATACACCGCCATCATGTAGCGGGTTCCCTGGATAGAAAATGGCTTCAAGTAGGTTGGAAGACAGTTGTGCATTTAAGGTAATCCCGGAATGGACGAAATCCTCTAAATTATCCTTTCTTTTCATAGCAATCAGCGCACCATGCCGCTTCTCCGAAAATTGCTGGGCAGATGCCGTAAGCATCTCCATATAATCTGTGAACGGCTCCAAATAGGATTGCAAATAGTAAGAGGCTGCGAAGCTGTGAATGCTTTTAAACTGCTTGTTCATTTTCTCAAAATCATTTAAAACACAGCAATCTCGTTCACCAATGGAGTCATACAGGCTATGGAGATTTGCTAATAGAGAATGCAAATCTGCTTTAAGCTGACTCTTAATAAAAAGCGGCATATTCATATCCTCTGCAGACAAGCTAACACTCCTTTTTCCTCATGCTCCTTTTTCTATACTATTTCCACTCTATTGCCTTTCTATTCAGCAGCTGCTTGTTGGTGAAGGAATGAAATTCTCCTAATAAATTTGGTTTTTTAGCATATTTACCTTTCTTATGAAGGATTTTCCACTCTATTAGCGAAATGATAGACAAGACATAACGAAACATCAACATAAGGGGTTGATTTAGATTGCAATGGAAAAAAATGATTATCTGGCTTATCGGGATAGTGATTGGCATTGGGGGATTGACTGCCTCCGTCGTTTTCGCTGTCTTGATATTCTTAGAAAAAGATAAACCTTTAGAATCAAAGAGTGAAAAGCCTGCCGTGAGTGCAGCTTCTTCTCAGTCGGCAGGGTCAGAAGATATGAGCACAGAACCAGTCCATGAACCAATGGATGAAAGCATCGTTACATTGGCTGACGGCTCAAGCGGCCATGACTTTATCTCTGATTGGCATGATTTCTATAATGAAACACTAGGCTGGGGTAAACTTGAGACAGCGGATTATACAGAACAAAAAGAAGCGGCAGAAAGCATACTGTCCCAAGCTGAGAATATGGTCATTAATAACAGTCAAATCTCTGCTGATTTAGACCTTATTAAAGAAGCGGCAAACCTTGTAGCAGCAAACGACAATCGAGATGCTATGCGCAGCCTCCATCGATACTTTCACGACTTAGACATATATTTTAATGGCTACGATTATACCCAAACTTTTGGTGTTACTTCCTTTAAAGGAGAATAACGAACAATGCCTAATTTTTTCGCCTGTTGAAGAAATTAGGCTTTTTTATTTCATTGTTATAGCGTTTATGAAAGATGTGCGTCGCAGCAGGAGACAGAGGCGGAATCAACCAAGCCCAATTTCCAGTTATATCCCGGCCTGCCTCCTCCTCCTTGCCTTCAAATATTTTAAACTGCTGTGCCGCTGTATGATGATCAACAATGGTCACACCTAATTGCCGAAATGATTCCAAAACGGCAATATTCAATTCGACAAGCGCCTTGTCTTTCCATAAAGAGGCAGACTTTTTCGTTTGAAGTCCCATTGCTTCCCCAATAGCTGGAAGCATATTATAACGGTTTTCATCAGCAAGGTTTCTTGCGCCGATTTCTGTTCCCATATACCAGCCGTTAAATGGGGCTGCAGTATAAGAAATGCCGCCAATCTCCAGCCTCATGCTCGAAATGATCGGCACAGCATACCACTGCAGCTCTAAGTCGGCGAACCAGCTATATTCCGGATGGCAGATGGGCACTTGTAATACAAGCTCTGCCGGGATTTCAACCAGCTTCGGTTTATTTTGATTGATTTGCACGACGAGCGGCAATATATCAAAATTCGTTCCCTGCCCTTTCCAGCCAAGTGTCTCACAGTATTCTGTAAAGGAGATGGAATCAGGATCTCCTACTATTCCATATTTTGTATTATAGCCAGCATAACGAAGCAATTGATGATTCAAAATATGGAAAGACTCGCCTGCTTTCTCTTGCGGAAATACAGTGATAGTCGGCCTTATTTTTCCCCCATTAGTTGCATACTCCATATGTTCAAATAATGAATTAATCATTTCCTCTTCCGATCGTACAGATCTCCTATCGATTACATGGAGATTCTTCCAAAATAATCTGCCGATACAGCGATTGCTGTTTCTCCAGGCAAGCATTGCACCATATGCCAGTTCTTCATATGTATGCTCATAGTATCCTTGGGATAAAATTTGCGATTTTATTTCTGCCAATCTACCTTCAATCCGATCATTTTGCTCCCATTCAGAGTAGCATAATTGAATAAAGGCTGAAGCTTCCTCGAATAAATCAATTTCCAACGAAAGTCCTCCTGTTTTAAAAAGTCTTTTTTATATTTTACAATTTTATGGAGAAAAACCATCATTTCAAAAACCGTCGGACAAGCTTGAGCTGCTGATCTGTATATGGAGGAAAGAGGTCTGTCATCTTTAAGCTTTTTCCCCTTTTTAAAACACTTCTCTTATGGGAAAAAGCCTCAAAGCTGTAGATACCATGATAGGAACCAATACCTGAGGTTCCAACGCCTCCGAACGGCAAATTAGGATTTGCCAAATGTGTCAGTGTATCATTTATGCTGACACCGCCAGATGGGACAGTGTTTAGCCAATACTCTTCCTCCATCTTATTTTGTGTGAAAATATACATCGCGAGAGCCTTTGGCATGCTTGTTACCTTTTTTACTGCTGCCCTTTTTTCTGAATAGCCGATAATCGGCAAGATTGGTCCAAAGATTTCATCCTGCATGGAAGGTGAATCCCAGTCAGCACTTATTATTGTTGGCTCAAGGAACCTTTCGTCTTCCTTCCCGCCACCGCCATGCACAATGCTTCCTTCTTCCGCTTTCATAATTTGCTGAAGCCGCGCAAAATGCCTCATATTAACAATTCTTCCGAAATGCTCACTTCTTTCAACTGATTCTCCATAAAAACGAGTTATCGTCTTTTTCATTTCCTCGATAAGTTCATCTTTTATACGTTCATGTGCTAACACATAATCTGGAGCGACACAGGTTTGTCCTGCATTGACTGTCTTTCCCCATATAATCTTGTCAGCAGCCAGCTTTATATCTGCCGTTTCATCAACAATTGCCGGACTTTTGCCTCCTAATTCTAACGTTACAGGAACGAGGTTTTCTGCGGCTGCCTTCATAACAAGCTTCCCAACAGCTGGACTTCCCGTAAAAAATATATAATCGAATTTCCCTTGAAGGAGTGCCTTGTTCGTTTCTACTCCTCCTTCGACTATACACACAAAACTTGGATCAAATGTGGCTGAAATCATTTCTGTTACAGTCTTTGATACAGCAGGTACTAGTTCGGACGGTTTTAAGACAGCACAGTTTCCTGCTGCGATTGCGCCAATGAGCGGTTCAATCAGAAGCTGAAACGGATAGTTGAAGGGCCCAATAATCAGCACTGTGCCATACGGCTCGTGACGGATATAGCTTTTGGCTGGAAAAAGCGCTATTGGCGAGCTTACTTTTTTTATTTTTGTCCATTTTGATAAGTTTTTTATCGTATAGGTGATGCTTTGCAATACAAAGCCTATTTCTGTTGCATAGGACTCAAATGGATGCTTGCCTAAATCTGATTGCAAAGCATCTATAAGCTTTCCTTCATTATCAAGAATAGCCTGCCGTAATTTTTTAAGCTGGTTTATTCGGAAGCTAACATCTAATGTTTGTTTTGTTTCAAAAAACTCTTTACTCTTTTTTATGATTTCTTCCACTTCATACAATTCAATGTCTTTTTCGTTCATATCAGGTCCCTTTCTGAAATTAGATTATAAAAAAAGGAGAATCCTTAACAGATTCTCTATGTTGTCATATGCTGTCATGCAAGATAGCCATTGCTTGTTTTAATTTCCCGATCGGTATTTGTCCAGGAGCAGAGGCTTTTTTGGCGGCGCCAAATGTAAGAGCCGAACCAAAAGCTTCGCCGGCAATACGGCTTATAGCTCCTTGTCCTCCCATTGACATAGCTATGATTGGTCTGTCCGCATATTTCTCTTTCATCGTATTTACTGCATCCAACAGTGTAATCACATCTTGCATGCTTTGCGGCATGAGTGCAATCTTAGGCAGGTCCCCGCCCAATTCCTGTGCCTTTTTCAGCCGGGCAATGATTTCTTCTTTCGCCGGTGTCTGACCAAAATCATGATTGGAAAGGATGACCGCAACTTGGTGGTCATGAGCAAACTTAATAAGCTCCACTACATCTTCTTCTTGCCCAAACAGCTCCACATCTATTAAATCAGCAGCTCCTGAACTTGCTGCCGCTTTATTTATCATACTATAAGCTTCCCGCTCAATCTCTCTTTCGCCGCCTTCCTTCTTGCTTCGGAAGGTAAAAACAAGAGGCGTATCACCGATCCAATTTCTAATATATGTGAGCGTACGAAGTACTTCGTTTACATCGTCTCCATTTTCAAAAAAGTCAACGCGCCATTCAATTACATCGACTCCTTCGCTCATCAAAAATTCTGCTTCTTCCTTAAGCTGGCTTGCTGTTTCACCAATTAATGAAACACAGATTTTGGGTATGCCTTCACCGATTGTAACAGCTCTAATTTTTAACGGTCTAACCATTTATGCACCTCTATTGTTATTGTTGATCTTCGTTTTAATTACCTTGGTTCATATAAATCCCAAGCATATTTTAAAGAATCAACAATATAATCTGCAATTTCTTCCATATCCTTGCTGTCTGTATCTACCTTCGAATGGTGGTCAGCATAAATTTGTTTCCTGCTGTTGAACAGCTCCTCCATATCATCAAGCGATTTATCCTTAAGGACAGGTCTGCTGTCAATGATAAGATTAATTCGATCCTTCCAAGAATCCCAAGATAGGTCTAGATGGATAACAATACAGTTGTCTAAGCAAGCCTGCTTAATTTCTTCCTGCAAGAAGGAACCGCCGCCAAGTGAAAGAACAAGGAGCTTTTTTTTGCTCAGCTCTGTCACCACTTGCTTTTCTTTTTCTCTGAATGCTTTTTCTCCAACCTGTTCGAAGATTTTTGAAACAGGCATGCCATACTCTTCTTCAATAACATGATCTACATCCAAAAAGTCGCGATACAGCTTTTTGGCAACTATCTTCCCTATACTTGTTTTGCCAACGCCCATAAAGCCAATGAAAACTACACTTTTTTCCCTTAATGGTACCCGATTGTTTTCCAAGATGATGCCTCCTACTATTTTCGTGACAGCAAAATATTTTTTACGTCGTATTCTACTACTCATTATAAAATAATTATAGGGCTAATCCTAGTTTATTCTTCTGAATATTCTATTGTCTGCATGCATACATATGATTGATTGGATGATGATGAAAAGAACTGCCTCTTTCTCAATCGTTGTAAAATTTTCTCCTTTATCATTCATTTCCCTGTAATAGCTGTTCTATTTTCTCTGCTGTGTAACCCCTTCCTTTCTTATCATTACAAGAATCTTTCATTTTAGCATTCTATCATTCAAAAAAAGTTATTTATAATAATTATAAAATAGTATTGATTTTTTAATTATAGATGATATTATTATGTACATAAGATAAAGAACCAACAAATTACGAGGTGATTATATGTCAAACAATAAACTAACTACTAGCTGGGGTGCACCAGTAGGAGACAACCAAAACTCTATGACTGCTGGCGACCGCGGACCAACATTAATCCAAGATGTTCATTTGCTTGAGAAATTAGCTCATTTTAACAGAGAACGTGTACCTGAGCGTGTTGTTCACGCAAAAGGAGCTGGCGCACACGGCTACTTCGAAGTGACAAATGACTTAACAAAATATACAAAAGCTAACTTCCTTAATGAAGTAGGTAAAAGAACTCCAATGTTCATTCGCTTCTCTACAGTTGCAGGTGAGCTAGGTTCTGCTGATACAGTTCGTGACCCACGCGGTTTCGCTGTTAAGTTTTATACAGAAGAAGGTAACTATGATATCGTTGGTAACAATACGCCTGTATTCTTTATCCGTGATGCAATCAAGTTCCCTGACTTTATTCATACACAAAAAAGAGATCCAAAAACACATTTGAAAAACCCTACTGCAGTTTGGGATTTCTGGTCTCATTCACCAGAATCACTGCACCAAGTTTCAATCTTGATGTCTGACCGCGGTATCCCTGCAACACTTCGCCATATGCATGGTTTCGGAAGCCATACATTTAAATGGGTAAACAAAGAAGGCGAAGCTGTTTGGGTGAAATATCACTTCAAGACAGAGCAAGGTGTGAAAAATCTTGATGTTGCAACTGCAGCAAAATTAGCTGGTGAAAACCCAGATTATCATACAGAAGATTTATTCAATGCTATTGAAGCTGGCGACTTCCCTGCTTGGACATTATATGTACAAATCATGCCTGTTGAAGATGCTAACACATACCGCTTCGATCCATTTGATGTAACAAAAGTATGGTCTCAAAAAGACTATCCATTAATTGAAGTTGGTCGCATGGTGCTTAACCGCAACCCAGAAAACTATTTTGCTGAGGTTGAGCAAGCAACATTCTCACCTGGAACATTCGTACCAGGAGTTGAAGCATCACCAGATAAAATGCTTCAAGGCCGTCTGTTTGCATATGCTGATGCACACCGCTACCGTGTTGGTGTTAACCACAATGCACTTCCAATCAACCGTCCGCAAAGCCCTGTGAATAACTATCAACGTGATGGTCAAATGCGCTTTGACGGCAATGGCGGAGGCTCTGTATATTATGAGCCAAACAGCTTCAGCGGTCCTAAAGAATCTGCCGAGGACAAAACATCTTCATTCGCAGTTTCTGGAGTAGCTGACAGTGTTGCATATGATCACAATGACCATTACACACAAGCTGGCGATTTATACCGCTTATTATCAGAAGAAGAGCGTGCTAGATTGGTAGAAAACATTGTTGGTGCAATGAAACCAGTAGAATTAGAAGAAATCAAACTTCGTCAAATCGGACACTTCTACAAAGCAGATCCAGAATACGGAACACGCATTGCAGAAGGACTTGGCTTAGCTGTTCCTGAAGCAGTAAAATAATTAATTTCTCTCATATAAGCCCTTAACATTTATTTGTTAAGGGCTTTTTGCATTTTTTCTAAGTCAACTTAATACATATTCATTGAAAAAATCTGGTACAAGCTATACTCTTTAAATATGTAAGGGCTTTTAACATGGCCAATTTAAACCTTTAGAGGAGCTGATAAGATTGTCATTAACACTTAGCAGTACAAAAAAACTTAGCAATGGTGTAGAAATCCCTTATTTAGGCTTAGGAGTCTTTCTTGTGAAAGATCCTGCAGAATGTGAAAATGCAGTGAAAGCTGCGATTAAAAACGGCTACCGTTCCATTGATACGGCAACCCGGTATGAAAACGAAAGCTTCGTTGGCAATGCACTACAAGCAGTTGATGTGCCGAGGGAGGAATTATTCATTACAACAAAGGTATGGCTGAGCGACTTTGGCTATGAAGAAACGAAACAAGCACTGCGCCGATCATTGCAAGAAATGCAGCTTGAATATCTTGATCTTTATCTTATTCACTGGGCTGCTCCAAACTTTGCCGAAACATGGCGGGCAATGGAGGATTTGTACGAGGAAGGACTTGTGAAAGCCATCGGTGTGTGTAACTTCCAAATTCACCATCTTGAAAAGCTTGCAGAAACGGCAAGAATTACACCGATGCTGAATCAGATTGAAACACATCCTTTATTCCAGCAAAAAGAATTACGCGAATATATGGAAAAGCATGGGATTGCACATGAAGCATGGGCACCGTTAGCTCAAGGCAGAGATGGACTTTTTGAAAATCCGACATTGCAAGGTATCGGAGATAAATACGGAAAATCAACAGCGCAAGTTATGCTAAGATGGCATCTTCAAAGAGATACAATCATCATTCCGAAGTCTGTTCATGAGCATCGCATTATTGAAAATGCCAATCTGTTCGACTTTACTTTAACTGATGAAGATATGAAAGCGATTGAGCAGCTTGATACTGGTTCACGTGTTTTCGGTGATCCTGATGATATTGAAAGATTAACTGCCTTACAGCAGCAATAAAAATAAAGAATGCAATGGCTAAAAAGCCGCTGCATTCTTTTTTTGCTATTCTACTGATTTTTTGTTAGTAGATGCCCACTGGTTATCAGTAGCTGTTTTTTCTTCTCTTTTACTTGTAACTTCTGCATTAGCTGCAGCCCATTGATTATTTGTTTTTGTCTTTTTTTCCTTCGCCATGATTTTGCCTCCCATGCTAATGATATAGTGATGCATAATTAGTATGAGATAAAAAAGAGCAGATTATGAACAATCACAAGCAATTTCGCAACAAACACAAACTACCATGTTCATCGCATATGTCTCCTAGATAAAGTTGCTGTTCTGTAAAGCAACTGGTGTCAGCATTTCAATTTCTTTTCCATGCACTTATTTAACTAAAGTTTACTTGACCCTATTATGTGTCAAATTGAAAATTATGATATATTGTTTGTATGAAAAATATTTCTCAAATCAGCAGAATTTCCTTAAGAGATCAAGTATACCAACAGTTAAAGCAGGCCGTAATTCATCTCGAACTCGCCCCTGGCGAAAAGATCAGCGACAAGCTTCTTGCTGAACAATTCGGCGTCAGCAGGACACCAGTAAGAGAAGCGTTGAAAAGATTGGAGGATGAGGGACTAGTCATATCTTCTCCTGGTTCAGAAACAAAGGTTAGCTTGATTGACATTGAACAGGCTAAACATGCCTTTACAGTCGTTGCAGCCTTAAATGCTTTAGCTGCAAAACTCGCTCTGCCTTATTTAACGGAAGCACACTGCAAGGAACTAATCACCTTAAATGAAGATTTTGAAAAAGCAATAATGAAAGAAGATAAATATGAAGCAATTAAAAAAGACGATCAATTTCACTCTGTGCTATTGCATGCATCCAATAATCCAGAGATTGAAATGGCGCTTGAGCGCCTTCTTCCGAAAATTAGAAGACTTGAGTTGCTTAAATTTAATAAGGTGGACGGTCTTTCATCCATCCGCCAACATAACGAAATAATTGCCTGCCTCGAAAACGGAAACCACCAGGAGCTTTCAAAGCTTGTGGAAGAAAACTGGCTGAGTCTGGCATCCTACTTAACAAAAGTATAAAAAGACCAGATGATTGAAATACCTCAATCACGCTGGTCTTTTCGTTTACCCCTCATAAGCTAGTATAGTGGAGAATAGCATCTCTTAAAAAAACAGCCGCACCTTGTTCAACCTTATCGTAATAGGCAGTAAACCGCTCATCGTCCACATACATTCTGGCAAGATTAGCATGAGCTTCTTTGCTGTAGGAATTCCAATAAAACGTGAGCCAGCGCTTATGAAGCTCTGCAGTCATTTGTGCTGCCGCACTTTGTGGATCTCCTGTTTTCATTGCTTCTTTTAATCTTTCCAACACCTCTTCCCCAAGCCTTTCTGCTTCTGTGAATTCGGCTTCTGTCATCTTCAGCAATTTCTTGTTAGACTGATCGATTGTGTCCTCCCCATACTTTTGTCGAAGCTCTTCGCCATACTTCTGTTCGTTTTCTTCGACCATTTTTTGCTTTAAACCTTCAAACCTGTCTTTATCGCTCATTCTCACTCTTCCTTTCGTCTCTTCTAACGTTTTGTCGACATTTTGAATAATCATGTCTATACGGTTTCGTTTTGCCAGGAGATTCGCCCTATGTTCCTCTAACGCTCCTTTAATATCAAAGGAAGGGGAAGAAATAATTTGTTTAATATCCTCTAAACTGACTTCAAGCTCTCGATAAATCAAGATTTGTTGAAGCAGCTCTACCTCTTTTTTTCCATATATACGGTAGCCTGATGAATTGACCCTTGCCGGCTTAAGCAGACCAATTTCATCATAATACCTTAATGTTCTGGTGCTGATTCCAGCTATTTGACTTAAGCTTTTAATCGTGTATTCCACTAAGCATCTCCTCCTGACTATTTCATCTTAAAGGTTTACGCAGCGTTAATGTAAATAGCTATTTTGAAAAAAATATTAAAATTTTTATTTTATTATGGCACAAAAAAAAGGCCGGAAACCTCCAAAGCCTTTTAAATATTTCAGCGCTTAATATTTACTGTTGTTACCTCAAACTTATCATATCGATGCCTTGAAAAGGAATACTCGAACGGAACTCCATTGTTTAAAAAACCCACATGCTCTACTTCCAAGATAGGGTCATCCTTCATACATACAAGATGAGCTTGATCTAACTCATTGGACTTGCATGCCCGTATCTTACGATGTGAGCCGGCAATCGTGAGACCTAAGCTTTTCGTGATATGCTCATAAATGGAACCGTCCAATATCTCATCCGTAATGCCTGTAATAAGGGTTGTCGGCATATACGTTATCTCCATAACGTAAGGCTCCCCGTTTACAAGCCTTAACCGAATCAAATAGTAAACAGGTGTTTTCAGGTCGATAGCAAGATGTTCAGCAACGTCTTCTGATGGAAAACCAACTTCAAACTTAATGACCTTGCTTGTCACCTGCTGCCCCTCCATCAGTCTGGACAAACCTGTGACCTCATTGCTCAATACATTTACGCGGCTGTCTTGAATGGCTGATTTGACAATAAATGTGCCATGTCCTCTTTTCCGGTAAAGAAGCCCTTCAAGGACCAATGTGTCAAGCGCTCTTTTCATCGTCATCCTGCTGCAGGAAAACTCTTTCGAAAGAGTTATTTCATCAGGAATTGGCTGATCGAAAGCATAGTAGGACTCTTTAATTCTTTTCTTCATTTCTGCTGAGATTGCTTCGTACTTGTTCATGATGGAACCACCTTAAAAAATAGATAGTTATATTATAAATTTATTGGTTTGAAATTGTTAGCTATCCCAGTGTTTTTTTGAAAGATGGCTTTATAGTCCAGAATGGCGAAAACACATGTAAGGGATACGCTGCAGGGATTCACTGCTCCCGAGCAGCGTAAATCCTCCTGTAAGAAATTCTAGTAAAGGGCATCTTTCTTATTTCTGTCCAACTATTCTTCCAACCATTCATCAACTACATTATGATAATGAGACTGTTTCTGATTCCTCCAGATTTTCGCCGTTTGCTGCAATAACTTCTTTGTACCAGTTGAAGCTCTTCTTTTTGTAGCGTTTTAAGTCTCTTAAATCTGTCTCTCCTCTGTTGACGAATATAAAACCATAGCGCTTCTCGAATTGTCCGCCTGAGCTTATTAAGTCTGTCGAGCCCCATGTCAGGTAGCCGAACACTTCCACTCCTTCTTCCATCGCTAGCTTCATCTGTTTAATATGTTCTCGCAAATAATCGATGCGGTAATCATCTTCAACTGTGTTTTGCTCATTCAATTCTTCTCTAACGCCAATCCCGTTTTCTGTAATAAAAATCGGCAGCCTGTATCGCGCGTACATATCCTTCAGACTAACTCTAAAACCAATAGGGTCGATCGCCCAGCCCCATTCATTCGCCTTTAAGTTCGGGTTAGGCGTGATACCTGAAATGATTGCATCCTCTTTGACTTTCTCACTGCTGACAGTCTGACTTTGATAATAGCTGATACTAATATAATCAACAGTATTTTCTTTAAGAAGTTCTGCATCGCCTTCTTCAAAATGAGGCATAATGCCTTTTCGCTCAAGATTGCTTGTCACATAGCTTGGGTATTCACCGTTTGCAAACACATCTAGATAGAAATCAACCAGCAGTTCTTTTGCTTTCATGTTGGCAATAACGTCTTCTGGAAGACAGCTGTTCGGGTATGTCGTCATATACGTGACCATTCCTGCCATTTGACCACCTGGCACAAGTTCATGCAGTGCTTTGACTGCTTTTGCATGTGCAATAAAGGAATTATGTGTAACTTGATAGCGCAACGCCTCTTCATTGTCTGCTTCATCAGTAGAAACGCCCCAAAATTGAAGATTTGTTAATACAAGATTCTGCTCATTAAATGTAAGCCAATATTTGACCTTTTCCCCATAACGGGCAAAGACTGTGCGTGCATATTTTTCGAACAGGTCAACAACCTTCCTTGATGCAAACCCGTTGTATTTTTGTGCAAGTTTTAGAGGAAGATCAAAATGATATAAAGTAATAACAGGCTGAATGCCGTTTGCAATCATTTCATCAAATAAATCATCATAGAATTGCAAGCCTTCCTCGTTCGGCTCTCCTTCTCCATCCGGGAAAATCCTTGCCCATGAAATGCTTGTACGATATGCATTAAAGCCCATTTCTTTAAAAAGAGCAATATCCTCCTTATAGCGGTGATAAAAATCAACTGCAGTTTTCCAATCAGACTGCCCCTCTTTCACAGGTCTTGCATCAACAATGGAAGGACCTTTTCCGCCCTCATCCCATGCACCTTCTGTCTGGAAGCTTGTCACCGCTCCACCCCATAAAAAGCCTTCAGGAATAACAGATTTCTTTGTCATATTAACCTCTCCTCTTCCTACTAGTTATTTTTATATGAAACTGCTAACTTACCAGATTGGCACAAAAGTATTGATTTCTTCCAGCACTGCTTCTATTTCCTCTAATACAGAAGCGTTTAACTCTAGGCCGGATGCCTTCACATTTTCTTCTACCTGTCCAGGTCTGCTTGCCCCTATAATGGCTGAGCTGACATTAGGCTGTCTTAACACCCATGCTAATGCAAGCTGTGATAATTCCACTCCTAGACCATTCGCAATGGCTGAAAGTTTCTGAACACGTGTCAGCACTTCGTCATTCAAGTAGCTTGTAATCCATTTATTTGTTTCTTCATTTGCTGCACGGCTTTCAGATGGCACTTGCTCGTTCGGCTTGTATTTTCCTGTTAAAATACCTTGTGCAAGCGGGGAGAATACAACTTGGCCAATTCCCTCCTTCTCACTGACAGGAATCACTTCTTTCTCAATATAGCGGACCATCATATTGTAGATTGGCTGATTAGAGATGAGCGGTCTTAAATTCTTCTCTTTGGCAATATGTGCAGCATCGGTTATTTGCGCTGCCGTCCATTCGCTTACACCTGCATAAAGAATCTTTCCTTGTGCAGTTAGATCATCGAGTGCTCTTAAGCTCTCCTCTACCGGAGTTTCCGAGTCAAAGCGATGGAATTGATACAAATCTATATAGTCTACACCTAATCTCTTCAAGCTTGCATCACATTGCTCCATAATATGCTTTCTCGACAGTCCCCTGTCATTCGGACCATCTCCCATCGGGAAGAAAACCTTTGTTGCCAGCACGTAGCTTGAGCGGGAATAATCTTTCAATGCTTCCCCAAGGACTGTTTCTGCAGCTCCCTTATTATAAGCATTTGCCGTATCGAAAAAGTTGATGCCAAGATCATATGCCCTGTGAATACAAGCTATGGACTGCTCCTTTTCCACTGCGCTTCCATATGTAAGCCAGCTGCCTAGTCCAATTTCACTTACTCTTAAGCCAGAGTTTCCTAGTTTTCTGTACTTCATTTCTAATCACCCAACCTATTCGTTTTTTTTAGCCATGCTTATGTGAGAATCTGCCACAAATGTGACAGCTTCCCACAAAGTTTTAGATCATCAAATTAGAAACGCTTACAATTATATTATAAAGGGTTCAAAATAAATGTCTATACTTTATATAAATTAGAATAGACATTTAAGTTTCATCCTACTTCCAAAGATGTATGCTGAGACGTATAAAGATGCCAATATTGTCCTTTTCTTTCCATTAATTCATCATGTGTGCCTTCCTCTGCAATTCGTCCCTTATCAATGAACAAAATTCTTGTTGCACTTTGAATGGTAGAAAGGCGGTGAGCAATAATGAAGGACGTTCTTCCTGCAAGCAGTGTTCCTAAGCCTTTTTGGAGAGCAAGCTCTGTTTCTGTATCAATGGAAGAAGTTGCTTCATCTAATATTAAAATTCTTGGGTCTGCCAGCAGTGCTCTTGCAAAGGAAATAAGCTGCCTTTGTCCTGCAGAAAGCCTTGTTCCTCGCTCATTTACCTCTGTTTCATAGCCATCCTTTAATGTCATAATGAAAGCATCGGCCTGAACCGCTTTTGCTGCTTCTATTACTTCCTCATCGCTTGCATCGAGACGTCCGTAGCGGATATTATCCATAATTGTTCCCGAAAAGATAAACGGATCCTGAAGCATAATGCCCATTTGCCTTCTGAGTGAAGGGATTGTTACTGTGCTGATATCCACCCCGTCTATTTTAATTTTGCCTCCATTCAAGTCATAGAAGCGGCTGATTAAACTAACAATGGATGTTTTCCCAGATCCTGTCGCCCCGACAAGCGCAATCGTCTCTCCAGGCTCAGCCCTGAAATGCACATCCTTCAAAACCCTTTCCTCTCCTTCATAACCAAACTCAACATGCTCAAACTCGACTTTTCCGTTAATTTGCTGAAGCACTTTTCCATCTGGATTATTGCGCACTGTCGGCTTTTCATCCATCATTTCAAAAATTCGCTCCAAATAAGCCATTGCATTAATGATTGCATTATAGAAGTTGCCGATATTGGAGATCGGCGTCCAGAACATCCAAATATATCCGACGAACGCTACTAAAGCACCGACGGTTACTCCTTGCCCAATCATCGAAATCCCTGCAACATAGATGAAAGATACTGTCAAAACAGAGATGTTTTCAATCGATGGCCAAAGAAGAAACTGAATATAGACAGCTTTCATCCATGACTTTTTGTAGCCTTTAGATACATCTTCAAAGATTTTCTTGTTCTCTTCCTCCCTTGCGAATGCTTGGGTTACCTTCATGCCATTGATGCTTTCATGGATATAGGCGTTCATATTAGACTGTTTATTGCTTAAGTCCTGCCAAGCCTTGCGTTGAGCATTTTTTATAAAAAAGATAACAATGGCTAACAGAGGGAAACCAACCATTGCATAAATAGCCAAACGTACGTCGATGGCAAACATAAACCCGATAATGACAATCAAGCTAAATATATCCGTAATCAAGTTGATAAGCCCATTAGAAAGAAGATCACTAAGTGAATTCACATAATTGACGACCCGCACCAATATTTTTCCGTGGGGACGATTATCATAAAAGGAAAAGGACAGTGATTGAATATGTGTAAACAAGTCCTTGCGAATGGTCTTAATAACATCCTGACCAATCTGGGCCATCATCCTGATCCGGTACTTCATACAAATTCCTGTGATAATCAGCGCTCCTAAATATATACCTGCAAGCAGCGACAGTCCGCCGATATTCCCTTCTGGAATTTCTTTATCGATTGCCTGCTTGATGAGATAAGGACCAATTAGGTTAGCACCGCTTGCCACAAGCATGATAAGAATCGTGACGATGATTTTTTTCTTATATGGCTTTATATAACCAAACAAGCGCTTTAGATGAGCAAAACTAAACGGGGTTTCTAACTCCTCATCCACATCGAACTTATTCCGTGCCACTAGATCACATCCTCATCTCTGTGCTTTTGTTCGAAGTTTCCATATTGATTTTTATACACATTAAAGTAATAACCCTTCTTCCGCAGGAGTTCATCATGTGTGCCTCGCTCCATAATTGCGCCATTATTCATCACCAGTATTTGATCTGCATCTTTTACAGAAGAAATTCTATGGGCAATGATAAAGCATGTTTTGTTTTTTTGAATAGATTTCAATGTTTGCTGAATTCGGTGCTCTGTTTCCATGTCAAGGCTTGATGTTGTATCATCAAGAATCAGGATGGACGGATCTTTTAAGATAGCTCTTGCCAGTGCAATCCGCTGCCTTTGTCCGCCAGACAGTCCGACACCTCTTTCCCCGACAATGGTGTCATAGCCTTCTGGCAAATCTTTAATAAAATCATGGGCATCTGCTAATTTTGCAGCAAGTTTAACTGCTTCATTAGATGTATTGGGATCACCGTAAGCAATATTGCCTTCAATCGTATCAGAAAACAGGAAGATATCTTGCATAACCATTGCCATTCCTGTGCGAAGCTGCTGCAGCTCCCAGTCCTTCACATTTCTGCCGTCAATCTTGACCTCACCGCTTGTCGCATCATAAAAGCGGCTAAGCAAATTAACCATTGTTGACTTGCCTGCTCCTGTCGGTCCAATGATGGCTAGTGTTTGACCTGGCTTCACTTTAAAGCTGATATCCTTCAAGATGGGTTCCTCTCCATAGCTAAAGGACACCTTATTAAACTCCACGACGCCTTTATAGTCGCCAATTGGAACAACGTTATCGAGACTGGCTATTTTTGGCTTTGTCTCTAGGAGATCCTCCACCTTTTCGGCAGATGCTATAAAGCGCTGTACATCATTTAGCAGCCAGCCAGCCATTTTCATTGGGTTGCTTAACGCCCATATGAATGAATTAAACATTACTAGCTCTCCAAATGTGAGTGTGCCTTTAATAACCATCACACCACCGGCAAAAATCATCAGCACTGTCAGCACACCAGCCAAGGAATCCAAAATCGGCAAATATTTTTCCCAAATTTTTGATGATTTTAAGTTCTTATCTTTAAATCCTTCATTGGCAATCGAAAATTTAGCGATTTCATAATCTTCTTTCGCAAAAGCCTTTACTACCCTGTTTCCACTGATATTCTCTTGAACGACTGAATTTAATTTCGCAAACTGGTTGCGAATCTCCGTAAAGGTCGGCCGGACATCCCTTGTCAGCCTGAAAGCGAAGAAGCCAATCACTGGTGTTACAATCAGGAGAGTAAGCGCCAAGGGCGGATGTATATAAAACATAAAGGCAACTGCAAACAGTAAAATGGTGGCGTTTTCAAAAATCATGTAAATCGTCCATGCTGTGAAATGCCTGACCGCTTCCATATCCCCTGTCATTCTTGCCATAATATCGCCTGTTTTAGTACGGTCGTAAAAGCTGAAATCCAATCTGTGCAGGCGGTCATACAATTGTTCTCGTATATTGTAAATAACATTTTGTGAAACATTCTCAAAAATCATCTGATACGTATAGCGGATTATCGTCCTAATAAATGTTCCAGCAATCATGATACCAAGTATCGGCCACAGCAAATGAAGCTGCTTGCCATACATAACATCATCCACCATCTTCCCAGCCAAATAAGGGTTTAACACACTTAAAGCTGATACGATGACTGCGCAAAAAAGGCCGATAGCTATCTTAAGACGATAAGTATGTAGAAACCCCCATATCCATCGCAGACTATGCATCTAGTCGGCTCCCCCTTCTATCTTTTTTTCCTTTACAGCAGCATGTATTTTTTAGCTCCCTCCCTTAAAACAAACATTACCGAATAATCATATTAGCGTTACTTGCTTTCTATGTATGTCCTCCAAATAAAATCTATCATTTTTTTAATAGACCAAATTACACAGCAACCTCTGCTTTCTTTTTCTTCCATTTAAATGTAAATATAAATCTCGCACACGTCCCGTAGATGGCAGGAGCGAAGAATAGGAAAAAAATGAAATTAACATAAATCAACAAATAGATAATTAAAATCACTAAAAGCAAGATAAAGGAACGAAAGGGTTTCTTCACAACTAGAAAAAGACTGACCAGCACAGTGTTCTTTATTGGCAATTGCAGGTGCACTAAATTCCAAGCTAAGTAAGTAAAGAAAATAATGGATAGCAAAAAAGCATATATGCACACAAATTTAAGGACTGCTGCCGCAAACGAGTCAATTGTTTGTGGAAACGGCAGAATGATGAAGGTTCCGATATAGATAAATAAACCAAACATAATCGCAGACAGTCTTTTATTGTTGGCATATTTAGGGCTGATCTCTTGAAACAGCTTGCGCACAGAAGTGCCGTTTCCTTTGAATATCTCATCAATAACCGCCAGTAATGTGGATGTGGAAGAAATCAATCCGCATACAAAAAAGCCTTTTCCTGCATAAAACCAAAATAATAAACTTGCCCTGACTAAACGGTATGTAATGTCCATAAAAGAAAAAAACTTGCTGTCGATGAATCGGCTTTTATACAAGATACTCCCTCCTTATAAAAAAAGGCTGCCTGAAACCAGGCCGACCAATACAAGGTTTCCCGTATTAGGTCAAAGCATTTCCAGACAGCCTCTTTATTGTTATTTCAAGCCATATTCTTTGCGGATTTGATCTGCTACTTCCTTCAGCTGTTTCTCTGCATCCTTGCTGCCATTAAGATTGATGTTATCAATGACAGGCTGGATTTTACTTGCAATTTCAGCATACTCAGGAATGTAAGGAGCGTTCATAACCGTTCTGCCTTCTGCTAAAATTGTTGACAATGCTTTCGCATTTTCAGGCGCATTTGCCATTGACTCAATTTTATCTGCATTCCTTTTTACGACAGGCACTGCTGATATTGTGTCTACCTGCAGGTCTTGACCTTTTCCAGTAGTCAAGAATTCAAGAAGCTTATATGCTTCGTCAGGATGCTTCGTCTTTGAGCCAATTCCGATTGGAAGATAAGAAGCTGCTGCTACATTTCCTGCTTTTCCTGCCGGAAGTGGAACAACATCCCATTTGAAGTTAGCGTTTTTCGATGTATCAGACCAATCCCATGGTCCCATCATTTTCATTGCTGCTTGACCAGCGAGGAACATATTGGATAAACCTTGGCTTTGAGCAGAAGTTGGCTGCACATGATATTTATTGATCAAGTCTGCCCCAAATTTAATTGCCTCAATAGATTCAGGCGAATCAACGATAACTTCCTTGCCATCCTGGCTGACAAAACCTCCGCCATTTTCAACAAGCAATTCATTTGTATAGAAGTTTTCCATACCGAACTGAACTGTTTTGCCGTTTTTCTCGACTGTCAGCTTTTGAGCTGCTGCAAGGAAATCATCCCATGTCCAGTCATCCTTAGGATATTCAAGACCAGCAGCATCAAACATATCCTTGTTGTATCCAAGCATGAAGGCAGATGCATCACGAATAAGTGCATACTGTTTTCCATCCACTTGGCCTAGTGAAAGAACATTTGGCATATACTCTTCTTCATTGATTTCTTTATCAGATAAATCCATCAACACATCTTTACCCACAAATTGACCGAATGCAGAAGGCTGAAGCCAAACTAAATCAGGCTGATCGCCGCCAGCAGACATTGTCAGGAATTTATCATTGAATTTATCATATGGTGCATAGACTTGCTTTACTTTAATTCCAGGGTTCTCTTTTTCAAATTCCTTAAAAATTTCCCCTTCCAGCTTTGTTCCTTCTGGATTATTATTCCATACGAGAATACGCAGTGTTACATCTCCTGATTCCCCGCTAGCAGACTCAGAATCTGAGCCAGAACAGCCTGCTAAAAATGCAGATAGAGCTAATACAAAAGTTAACAGTAAAGCACTTAATTTCTTTTTCTTTCTCACGTGATTTACCCCCTTAGGTAATGTTTTTGTATGGATAACGGATAAATGAGATTCATTTATCCAAGTGATACCATAGATTAGCCCTTTCCGCCTGTTGTAGCAATTCCTTGGACAAAGTACTTTTGACCAACAAAGAAAATGATAATAAGCGGTAAGATAATAAAGACGCTCGCTGCCATCATCGGTCCCCATTGAATTAAGAGAGCCCCTTTAAATTGCAGAATTCCGAGTGCAAGCGTATATTTGGAATCATCATTTAAATAGATTAATGGATTAAGAAAGTCATTCCACGTCCACATAAAGCTCAACAAAGCGACAGTAATAATAGAAGGAACTGATAACGGAACGATAATTCTCCAGAAAATACCGAAAGGACCACAGCCATCGAGATAGGCACTCTCTTCTAGCTCCTTTGGGATTGTCTTAAAAAATTGACGCAGTAAAAAGATGAAGTAAGCGCTACCAAAGAAAGATGGAACAATTAGCGGCAGGAACGTATTAACCCACCCCAGCTTAGAAAAAATCATATAGACAGGAATCATCGTTACTTGTGGCGGAAGCATCATTGTTCCAAGCAAAAGCACAAACCAGAAATTCCGTCCTTTCCCTTTTATCCTTGCAAAACCGTATGCGACGATTGTAGAAGAAACAACTGTCCCAATAACTACACATACAGTGACAATAATAGAGTTCATGTAATACTGCCCAAAGTCCACTAGTGTAAATACTTCTTTATAGTTCGCTAAATCCCATTCCTTTGGCAGCAATGTCGGTGGAAATGCCATTGCTTCATTTTCCGGTTTTACAGAAGTTCCAATCAGCCACAAAAAAGGGAATAAAAAGAGAATAGAAAGTGCAATAAGTAAAAAGTAAGTAAGTGCCTTTTCCGCTTTTCTTCCTTTCTTCATGCTGCGCAGTTTCTTTGCTTTCATTGCAGCAGTCGGCTTCGCAGGTGTTATTTCCATAACTGCCCCTCACTTTCCTTATTCATCGTATTCGTAATACACCTTTTTCCCAAATACTTTAAACTGAATTAATGTGAAGATAAGAATGATAATGAATAAAATCCAGGCGAGTGCAGACGCATACCCCATCTTAAAGAACTTAAAGGCATCCTGGTATAAATAGAATACATAAAACAGAGATTTATAGTTTGGTCCGCCATTGCCGCTGCTGACAACATAGGCTTGTGTGAATATCTGAAAAGAACCAATCAGCCCCATAATCAGATTGAAGAAGATAACATTAGAAGTCATCGGGATGGTAATATTCCAGAACTTATGGAATTTGCCTGCCCCATCCAGTTCGGCTGCTTCATACAGAGATGCGGGAACACTTTGAAGTCCTGCGAGATAAATAACCATACCGCCGCCAGCACCCCATAAGCTCATAATAATCAGTGTCGGCTTTACCATGCTTTCACTTAACAGCCAATTTGATGTCGGCAAATGAAAAAAGGACAGGATGCTGTTCGCAATACCGAAATCCGGCTGAAAGATTAATATCCATAGCAACGAGCTGGCAACTGTTGGCACTAAGGAAGGTAAATAAAAGATTGTCCGGAATACCCCCATAAATCTCACCTTTGTGTTCAGCAAGACAGCAAGCATGTAACCGACAACTAAACCAAGAGGAACGCCGACAATTGTATAAAAGAAGGTATTCCATAATGACTGCCAAAACAGCGGATCTTCAGTAAACAGCTTTTTATAGTTTTCTAATCCGACCCAATTCGCTGCCCCAAGTCCTGAGTAATCAGTAAAGGACATGTATAGGGAATACACCATCGGGCCAGCCGTAAAGACGAAAAAGCCGATCAGCCATGGCAAAATAAATAAGTAAAACAATAAAGTTCTCGATTTATTCATTTGCTTCACCTTCCATTTGATAAAATCACCAACTGCAATTCTTGCTTGCTAAATCACTCCCCCCCTTTTTCTTTATCTTAAAAAACGCAATACTTTAACCATCATGTAACTACTTTTTGTCAGTTATTTAACTTACAAATAAAGTTATGTAAGCCTTTTCAACTACAATTACATATTAACTTCTTAATTCAAAATTATCAATATATTTTTAAAGTATTTTACCTAAAATTTTTAAACTTATTAAGTAATTAAATTAGTTTAGTAACCTAAAATAGTCAGTACAACCCTCGTACTTCTCCAACATGCGTATTTATACCTATAACAAAAAAGCTTTTATATATAGGAGATTATCTATACACTTAAACCAATTTCTACAGTTAAGTTAATGATACTTTCTATAAGATTACCGATTACTTAAATTAATTCAAATACTTATTGTCTTCCATATTTATAATTGATACAATCAAACATATAATGTTGTAAGGGTTTTCATTCCAAATGGCGAGGTGCAGTGATAATGGCAATCCATGTAAATCTAGAAACGAAGGAATTTCATTTGTGTAACGACAAAATCAGCTATATTTTCAGAGTGCTAGAGAAATCCAACCAGCTTGAGCATTTGTATTATGGAAAAAGAATTCGTCACCGTGCGTCTTTTAGGCATTTAATTGAAAGGGAGATACGGCCATCCTGCAATTTATTTGAACATGATCATACTTCCTCCTTCGAGCATATTAAGCAGGAATATCCGAGCTTTGGGACAACTGACTACAGGCAGCCAGCCCATATGATCACAGATAACATCGGCAGCAAGGTAACAAACTTTTGTTATGAAAGCTATAAGCTTATCAAAGGTAAACCAGCACTTGAAAACCTCCCTGCTGTGTATACAGAGGCAGAAGCCGAAGCAGACACATTAGAAATAACTCTTTACGACAGCGTGCTTCAGGCAAGTCTCCTCCTCAGCTATACGATATTTCGTGATCGCAATGTTATTTGCAGAAGTGCGAGGTTCCATAATACATCTGGCAGTCCCTTCTTTCTCGATTCAGCGATGAGTGCATCTGTCGATTTGCCTGATGACCAATTCGAGATGATTAGTCTTGCAGGTGCATGGGCAAGAGAGGCACATATGGAAATCCGTCCTTTATCCCCCGGGATTCAATCGGTGTACAGCTCAAGAGGTGCAAGCAGTCATGCCCATAATCCCTTTGCCGCATTTAAGCGCTTCGACACGACAGAGCATACAGGGGATGTTTATGGTTTCAGCCTTTGTTACAGCGGTAATTTCCTTGCACAAGCAGAGGTTGATACATATGGAGTTTCCCGTATTATGATGGGCATTAATCCGTTCCAATTCAGCTGGAAGCTTAATCCTGGCGAAACATTCCAGACACCAGAATGTATTATGGTATATACAGATGAAGGCTTAAATGGAATGAGCCAAACATTTCATCAGTTATATCGCGAGCGTCTGGCGAGAGGTTATTGGCGGGATCGTGCCAGACCTATTCTTATTAACAATTGGGAAGCTACTTATTTTGATTTCAATGAAGAAAAGATTCTTTCTATAGCTGAAACAGCCCAAAAGTTGGGTATTGAGCTGTTTGTCCTTGATGATGGCTGGTTTGGCAACCGGAATGACGATACCTCCTCTCTTGGTGACTGGTTTGCAAATAATCAGAAGCTTCCCGGCGGTATTAAAGGATTGTCTGAGAAAATTAACCTACTGGGAATGAAATTCGGTTTATGGTTCGAACCAGAAATGGTATGTAAAGATACTAAGCTGTTTAAAGAACATCCTGACTGGATTATTGCAACACCTGGCCGCATGTCTTCACATGGGCGCAACCAATTTATTCTAGATTTCAGCAGAGATGAAGTGGTGCAGCATATTTTCAAACTCATGGATGAGATAATTGAAAATGCTGAAATTAGCTATATCAAATGGGATATGAACAGATACATGACAGAAGCCTACTCAATTAACCTGCCAATTGATCAGCAAGGAGAAGTGAGCCATCGCTACATCCTTGGTGTATACAAACTGTACGAGATGCTTCTGGCGAAATACCCAAAAATCCTGTTTGAATCTTGTGCCGGCGGAGGCGCCCGATTTGATCCCGGTTTGCTTTATTATGCACCGCAAGCTTGGGCGAGCGATAATACAGACGCTGTCGAGCGTTTAAAAATTCAGTATGGCACAAGCTTCGTCTATCCGCTCTCTTCCATTGGCAGCCATGTGTCTACTGTTCCAAACCACCAAGTTGGACGGATGACACCATTGGACACACGGGCGAATGTCGCTTACTTTGGCACATTTGGTTACGAATTGGACATCACCAAGCTTAACGATGAAGAGAAAGAAAAAGTCAAACAGCAGACTGCTTTCATGAAAGAACACAGAGATTTTATCCAAAAGGGAAATTTCCACCGTATATTATCACCGTTTGATTCCAACGAGGTATCTTGGATGGTTGTCGCAAACGATAAGAAAAAAGCAATTGTCGGCTATTATAAAATCCTCGCTAAGCCAAACGAACGTTATCACAGGCTTAAGCTGACAGGACTTGATCCTGACAAACTATATTCCATTGAAGGCAGAAACACACAGCATTATGGGGATGAGCTCATGAATGTCGGCATTCTGCTTTCCGAGGATTATACTGACCGTGCACAAGACTACTGGCAGCGGGAGAAGCCTAGCGACTTTGCTTCCTGCTTGTTTATCTTGACTGAAGCTTAAAATAAACAACTCGATTTTTAGGAGGACATCACATGACGAATTATATGGTTTTCGACGTTGGAGGCAGTATGATTAAATTCGCTGTTATGAAGGACGATGGCGAATTTATCGAAAAAGGCGAACTGCCAGTTTCCGACTCAGATTTCAGCCTGTTCCAGGAAACAATCATTGAGACAGTGCTGGAGAACAAGGTAAAGCATCAAGTTGCAGGGATTGCCTTCAGCTGTCCAGGTGGAGTCGAAAGCGATACAGGCATTATCGGCGGTTCCAGCGCACTTCCCTGTATTCACGGACCTAATTTTAAAACCATTTTCAGTGAGGCGACAGGACTTCCTGTTGAGCTGGAAAATGATGCGAATTGCGCTGCATTAGGAGAAGTCTGGAAGGGTGCGGCAAAGGAAAACGAAAATGTGCTGTTTACAATCATTGGCACAGGGATAGGCGGAGCGATTATTAAAAACCGCCGCATTCATAAAGGCGCCAATCTCCATGGCGGAGAAATAGGCTATATGGTGCTGCAAGTAGTAAAGGAAGACGGAAAAACAGCCTTCCAAACATGGAGCCAGCTAGCTGCCACAGGCGCTTTAGTTAAAAATGTCGCCAAACGCAAAGGCATGAAGCCAAGTGAACTGAATGGAAAAGTAATCTTCGAGAAAGCTGCAGAAGGGGATGAGATTTGCCTTGAAGAAATTGATGAATTTTATCTCCGCTTGGCGCAAGGTATTTATAATATCCAGTATGTGTACGATCCAGAAAAGATTATCCTCGGCGGAGCCATCAGCAATAGAGATGATTTGATTGAGCAAATCTACAAAAAAATCGATCTTCTGCTCGAATCTGTGCAGGCTGCAAAAATTAGACCAATCATTGAGTCCTGCCAATTTAAAAATGATGCTAACCTGCTTGGAGCACTATATCACTATTTGCAATGCCAAGCACCTGAATCGGTGGAAGCATAACAAAAAGAGGGGGTTTATAAGCGATAGCTTACAGACTCCCCTCTTTTTGTTTACTTAAGGCTTTTCACTGAATTGCGATGAATAATCTTGCCATTAATTAAGGTTCTGCCGTATTTTTCATTAGGATTATGAAGCTTTTCCATTATTATTTTTACAGCAGCCTTTGACATTTCTTTAATATTTACCTCAACCGTTGTGAGCAGCGGCTCCGTTAAAGCAGCGTAAATCGAATTATCAAAGCCGACAACTGAGCAGTCATCCGGTACTTGATAGCCGTTTTTTTGCAGGTTGTTAATCAGATTATAGGCAATCTCATCATTATTGCATACAAACGCTGTCGGCATGTCATCAGGAAAGCTTATATCAATATATCTGCCTCGCTCATCACGATCATTAATAATATAATCCTGCCTCAATTCAATTCGATGCTCTAACAGCGACTTGTAGTAGCCTAGAAATCTGTCTTGTATGCTGCTAGTCGCATATATGTTGCCGACATAGGCAATTTTTTTGTGGCCGTTTTCCACAAGGTAATTCGTTAATTCAAAACCGCCGAAGAAATTGTCTGTCAGCACAGAATCAATTTCGTTTTGATCTGTGTAAAAGTCTAAAAAGATTACAGGACTGTCAATCTTCTGTATCTCTTTCACATAATCGTTGCCGATCTGCCCAAGAATAATGAAGCCGTCGACCTTTTTCTCACTGTAGATTCGCGGCAATACTAGCTGGTCCTCATCCTCCTGACCCAAAATATAAAGGATGCCAGAGTAATGATAGCCATCAAGGATTCTTGTCAACATTTGATAAAATTGCAGATAGAATGATTGTGTCTTCCCTGTGAAGCGCTCTGGAATGACAATACCTAAATTGTAAGACAGCCCATCCTTGATTGACTTTGCATGTGTATTAAAACGGTAGCCCATCTCATCTGCCAATTGCTTTATTTTCTCTTTTAATTCTTCACTGACCCCATCTTTATCATTTAGCGCTTTGGAGACAGTCACACTGCTGACACCTAATTTATTGGCGATGTCACGCATCGTAACATTGCTTCTCACAAAAATTCCTCCGATATAAAATAGTTCTAACAACATAATACATTCATGGAAATACTATACTATAAGATTCGCATTTTCTACATCCAAAAGCAAATCATGCAGACTACATATCCGCAAAAAAGGCATGTACTTTGTCTCCTAATGTCCTTATATACTCATGGCCATACTCAAAATAGATCAGCATCTTCTTATCTGATTGAATTTTATTGTAGGCTGCAAATTGCGTAGAAGGCGGACAAATCTCATCCTCCATCCCTGTTGCCCACAATACATCCGCCTTGATTCTGTCAGCAAGATGCTGGATATCTATATACCCTAATTTTTCGAATACCGCTTCCTCCCGCTCATGATTAGGATCAATAAATTTGAAGTAATAATGAATTTCTTCATAAGCAGAACTCGCTATATCAAGCTCCCATGCCCTTTTAAAGTCGGAAAGAAACGGGTAGACAGCAGCTGTTTTCCTGATTTGAGGCTCAAGACTTGAACAAGCAACCGCCAGGGCTCCGCCTTGTGAGGCACCGTAAGCGCCCACTCTTGATTCATCAACCTTCTCCATCGCAAACAAAATTCTAGCTGCCTGAACCGTATCTAAATAAACATTGCGGTAATACAGTTTGGCTGTATCCTCTTCGTCTATCCCTCTGATGATATGCCCTTTTAATGTTGTGCCCTTTACTTGAAGAGTATCTTCAGAAAGCCCGCCTTGTCCGCGGCAATCCATCGCCAGAATCGTATAGCCTTCAGCAGCATAGCCGATTTTATCAATCCAGTCACCGCTGTTCACATGATAGCCATGAAACCAAAGCAAACCAGGACCTTTCTCTGTTTGCCCTTTTGGTCGGACAAGCTGGCAATGCACTTTCGCACCATTGATACCTGTAAAGTATAAATGATAACATTCTGCCACCCTGCTTTCGAATGCAGCTGGGATTAACTCATATTCTAACGAGTGCTCATTTAATTCTTGCAGGCCTAAGTTCCAATAAGCATCAAAATCAGCTGGCTTTGGATTTATTCCTTTGTATTGATTTAGTGCATCCAAGGGCATATCGAATTTCATCAGGCATTCCTCCATTTTATTTTTCGTGATTTTATGTATGCGTTATCATTTTGTTTAACTTAAACGATAACTTAATTATAAAACGTTATGAAGTTAACCGTCAATAGAGAGAAAGTTTCCTAGAATGCAAAATAAAAAAGTGATTTCTATGTGAAATCACTTCTGACTGCCGACAAACCTAGTGTTTTTAAGTTATTTTTATTTTAAAGCGGTTGAGAGTTCTCCGAAGTCTACGCTCGCTTTCCGCGGATATACACCGCTTCTCGGCAAACTTTCTGCTTCAAGTGGCCTTTTTTACTTCATTGTGCATTCTATTATTTTTTCCCTTTAATTCGCTCTAAAATATCATTACCAAATAATATAGCTAGAATAAAACTACAAACATATAACTCAATATTTTTAGGCAAAAATTTCAATACCCATATAGACATCATAATAGTAGATATGGTTAGAAGATTAATTTTTTCCTCTTGTTTCAATTTTTTTAAATTTGTCACCAATACAATATAGCCAATTGGTGGCGTAAGAATGCAAATGCAATATAGAAATTTTTTTCTTAAATACCAAGGAGATTTTTCCACCATGCAAATCCTTCCAATAAACTATATTTTATTAAAAATTAAATGGGAATAACCATCGTTAACGTTTTTGCAATTTCCGTTTGCCACCCAATTAGGCATACTAGATACCAATGTATTGATTCCACGGTATGCCTTATTTTCAATAGTATCAGTAACTCCTATAAAATTATTTGTTACTTTAATTAGAAGAAATACTTTAATAGCTTTTTTCCATTTCCTTATTGACTCTTTCATATCAAATAGTTTCTTTCTCTCCCTACCCAAATCCTTTGCGTTCACAAAAAGGTCATAATGTTTCGTAAGCTTGGTTTCACAAATAAGTCATATTAATTTAGACCAAGGTTGAATATAAATTAATCACTTTAACATGTTATATTTTAATACCGTTCAATAAGATTAAAAGAACTTCCATTTATGACATAATACACCTGTTTGAATTTTAGGCTTAAAGCTAAAAAGCCCCAGTCGAATGTTTAATTCGACTGGGGCTTTTCTACTATACGAGGTGATTTCTATACGAAACCACTTTTTTCAACCATATTAGAAGCCGTTATTTTCTGCGACTGTTTTAAACCATTGTCCACTCTTTTTAATTGTGCGTTCTCCGTCTTTTTCAAGATTAACAGACACAAAGCCATATCTGTTCTTGTAAGCATTTGTCCAAGACCAGTTATCCATGAATGTCCATAGATGATATCCTTTTACGTTAGAACCTTCCTCGATTGCTTGATGAACCCATTTAAGATGGCCTGAAATGAATTCAATCCGGTAATCATCCTGAATGATTCCATTAGGATCACGGAACTTTTCTTCTCCTTCAACACCCATCCCATTTTCTGAGATAAAGCATTCAATATTGCCGTAGTTATCTTTCAAATTAATAAGAATATCATATATTCCTTTTTCATAGATTTCCCAGCCGCGGTGAGGATTCATTTTTCTGCCTGGCATCACATAGTTATCAAAATAGCGATCTGGCATAAACGGAGCTTCTGGATTTGGAAGATGCTCTTTTGCTTTCACTCGTCTTGGCTGGTAGTAATTGACACCAAGCAAGTCGACTGTATTGTTGCGGATGATTTCCAAATCTCCATCCTCTATTTCAGGCATAAAGCCTTCCTCTTTAAGAATATCAACAAGCTCCTGCGGGAATTCCCCTTTCACAGACGGATCAAGAAACGATCTGTTAAAGAAGGCATCAGCAAGCACAGAGGCTTTTACATCTGCCGGATTTTGGCTGCGCGGATATGATGGTGTTAAGTTTAGAACGATACCAATTTTTCCATCTTGTCCTTGTTTTTTATAGGCTTGAATTGCTTTTGCACTTGCAAGTATTGTATGATAGCCGACTTTGACAGCCTTCTTAAAGTCTACTTCATTTGGATAGTGGAAGTCATACAAATAACCGCCTTCTACTGGAACGATTGGTTCATTATGAGTAAACCATTTTTTCACACGGTCCCCAAACAGCTCGAAGCAAGTGCCAGTATAAGCTACATATGCATCAACCACTTCTCTGTTTGCCCAACCTCCGATTTTCTGCAGTTCCATTGGCATATCGAAGTGAAACAAGCCGACAAATGGCTCTACGCCATTTTCAATGAATTCATTAATAACATTATTGTAGAATTCAACTGCTTTCGGGTTTATTTCTCCTTTACCCTCTGGGAAAAGCCTTGACCAAGAAATAGACATGCGGAAGGAGTTATGGCCAATTTCCTTCATTAGTTTAATATCTTCCTTATACTTTACATAAAATTGTGATGTATCTGATGGCCCAACTCCATCAAAAAAACGTTCTGGCTGTTGTTCGTACCAGTAATCCCATATATTTTGTCCTTTTCCGTCAACATTAGCTGCTCCCTCTGTTTGTGTTGCAGATGCAGCAGATCCCCACCAAAAATTATCTGGAAAACGATATTTCACTTCATTATTTACAGTCATTGCGTAATTCCCCTTTCAAAAACCTATCTAAGATGTATTGCTTATAGGAAAAAGCAGGAATACTGCGCTTTGCTGCCGCTAAAGCCAATACTCTGCTTCCTCCCTTCTACAATTGAGTTATATTAAGATGCTTTATTCATTTCTTCTTCTTCCTTCTTCACATTGACACGGTCAATGACTTTCAGGAATGGGAACCAGATTGCAAATACAATCGCCATATTGACAAGCTGCATCAGTCCTCCTGCAAGGGAGTTAGTAGCCATGATGCCGTTGATGAAGAATGGCACAGTCCATGGCACGGTAACGCCAGTAGGCGGCGGAACAATTCCAGTTGACATTGCAAAATAGGTTACTAATGTAACAATCATTGGCGAAATAATCCAAGGCACTACAATCAATGGGTTCATAACTATTGGCAAACCGAAGATAATCGGTTCATTTACGTTGAAAATACCAGGTCCAAGTCCAAGTTTTGCTACTTGCTTCATCTGCTTGCTCTTCATGAATACAAGGATTGCAAATACTACTGCAAGTGTCATACCTGTACCACCCATGCCGACTGTATAAATCTCCATGAACGGTTTTGAAATGATATGAGGGATTTCTTGTCCGCTCGTATATGCAGTCAAGTTTTCCACTTGAAGTGTGTTCCAAATTGGATCCATTACAGAGTTGATGATAATTTGACCATGAAGACCAAAGAACCATAGAATCTGAATGAAGAATACGGCAATAAGTGTCGGAATGATGCCGCTGCCCAAGCCTACAAGCGGTGCTTGAATTGCTTTATAAATAACATCATGCAGATTTGTATCGAAAGCTGCTGTTACAATAACATTCACAAGCAAGAAGAAAGTCAATGTAAGAACGGCAGGAATCAATGCTGCAAACGATTTTGCCACTGCTGGCGGTACACCAGGAGGCATCTTAATAGTGATATTCTTTTGCACGATTGTACGATAAATTTCACCGGCAATAAATGCTGTAATCATACCAAGGAACATGCCCTTCGCACCGAGGCGATCGACAGGAATAACCCCGGAAATAGCATCACCTGTCTCAGGCTGAACGACGAATGGCGTTAATAATAAGAAAGAAACAAGTGCGATTGCACCGCCAAACACAGCCTCCACATTATAGCTTTTGGACAGGTAATAACCGATACCAAACACGACGAACACAGACATGATGCCCATTGTTGCAGAGTTGGCAATTCCAAATAATGATTGGAAGGTTGCAATAGAATCAGCACTCATGAATTTTTTCAAGAATGGCAGGTTTGTCAGTACGACAAAAATGGACCCGAAAATTGTCAACGGAAATGACAGCATAAATGCGTCACGCAGAACAGTTAAATAACGGTTGTTATTTAATTTCCCTGCTATTGGCACCAAATATTTGCTTAATTTTTCAAACACAGGATTCTCCCCCTTTGGATATACAGTAATGTTTATAATTTCTTTTCTTTAAAAATTTCCAGCAATTCCTTAACAAGCTCCTTCATGGAAAGTGTAGACATTAAATGGTCTTCTGCATGCATTAGAAGAAGAGCGAATTCCACCTTGTTTCCAGATGCCTCCTGCTGAACAAGCTTAAAGTGAATTTCATGAGCAACACTTAAATCTGCCTCTGCCTGTACAAGCAGCTCGTCTGCTGCTTCCGGGTTCCCAGAACGATACTCACGGAGTGCTTCAATGATTTTGCTTCTTGCATTGCCGCTGTGAAGGATAAGCATGAAATTGATTTGTTCTGCCGTTAATGTATTAACATCAATCTTTTCCATTACTTATCACCCATTAAAGCAAGTGCTTGTTCATACGCTTTTTTACCGTCTGCCAAGCCATATGCCATCATGTCGATAACATCTACTTTAATTCCATATTGATCTGCTGCTTTTTGAAGTTCACCCTTCAAGAAGCTCATTTGCGGCCCAATCAAAACTACATCTGCTTCAGCCATATCTTGCTTAGCTTTGTCCTGACCGACAGCCCAAATTTTTGCATCTGCTCCAACTGATTTTGCATGTTCTTCCATCTTTGTAACTAGTAAACTAGTAGACATTCCTGCACTGCAAGCTAGTAATATCTTTTTCATATCGATCATGCTCCTTTATCTTTTATATATTCTATTTCACTAAATCGTTTTCAAAAACCGCTTACATTTATTATTATAATCATTTAATACTATTTGTCTATACATTTAAAAAATAAAATGTAATCATTTTCATTATTTGAAAATAGACAAAAAAAAGATGCCAAGATGGCACCTTCTGTAGTTCTCTTTCTTCCTATTGTATCTGCTGCAGTCCTTTTATCATCACCCGTAAACTTAATAGGAAGTCATCCTTTGACTTCAAACCTTCATTTGGCGAAAGAAAATGGTGATAAATATATGGAGCTTCTTCTTTTGAAATTTCGGCAATAGCTTGGGAGAACTTCTCTTGGATTGCTTCAAATCCAATTTCTTCAAGCAGTCTTTGCTGTTTTTGCTCGTCGAGTACGTATGCCGTCACATATGTATTGATATTGTTAACGGCCTGAAAAATTTTGTCCTCTTGCAAGCCTGCTCGGTGAAAAATGGCGAATGTCCTGTCAATCAGCAGCAACCGCTGCCTTGTTACAGGCAATGTATCCATCATTATTTCTGCTCCATCGGGAACAGACAATAATACTCTCCTTAATTCAAGGGAGAATAACTCAATTTCTTCCTCCCAGCTTTTGCATTCTTCCGGAAATTCAAATTGGCTTGATATGTATTCAGCAAGCAGCTGCAATAGCTCCTGTTTATTTTTTATATACCAATATAAGGCTGGGGCCTTTATTTTCAGCTTAGCTGCAACATTTCGCATCGTCACATGCGATAAGCCGTTTTCATGAAGCAGCTCAAGGGCCGCATCTGTTATCGTTTCTTTGCTGACATTTTTTCTCGTCATGAAAGTCACCTCTTATACTTATATTGTATATTATTTGTGGCAATAATTCTTTACTAACCTATTTAACCATGTTAAACTGCATATTGTTCATTTAACACTGTTAAATAAGAAAAGAGGGTTATACTGTATGTCTTCTAATCAGACAAAATTAGTTCCTGTTATGATTGCTTTAATGCTTGGTATTTTTGTTGCGTCTCTTGACAACACAATCGTAGCCACTAGCATGGGTTCCATTATCGGTGACTTAGGCGGAATGGATAAATATGTTTGGGTTACTTCCGCTTATTTAGTTGCAGAGATGGCAGGTATGCCGATATTCGGGAAATTATCAGATATGTATGGCAGAAAGAAGTTTTTTGTATTTGGAATTCTCCTATTTCTAGCTGGCTCTGTCCTTTGCGGAATGGCAGACTCGATGATACAGCTATGTATTTACAGGGCAATTCAAGGAATTGGCGGAAGCGCCTTGATGCCTATCGCTTTCACTATTATCTGGGATGTCGTGCCTCGTGAGGTCCGCGGTAAAATGAGCGGTATTTTCGGAGCTGTCTTTGGGTTATCGAGCATCGCCGGTCCTTTATTAGGATCCTTTATTACAGAGCAATTCGATTGGCGCTGGATCTTCTTTATTAACATTCCAATCGGAATTATCGCATTAGCATTAATCGTTATTTTTTATAAAGAATCTAAAACACATACGAAACAATTCATTGATTGGTTCGGATTCATATTTTTGCTCGGCTTTACAATAGCTTTAATGTTTGGACTGGAACTAGGCGGAGAATCCTATTCATGGATTTCATGGCAAATCATTTCCCTGTTTTGTCTATCTGCCGTCTGCTTTATCATCTTTCTTGTAGTGGAAAGATTGGCGAAAGATCCGATTTTGCCATTCAACTTATTTAAAGAACGTCTTTATACAACAACTGTATTAACAGGCATGTTTTACGGCGGTGTATTTATGGTCTCAACTATCTATATCCCCCTTTATATCCAAGGAGTAACTGGTGGAACGGCTACCAACTCAGGGCTGCTTCTTTTGCCAATGATGGTAACATCAAGTATTGCAGCAGCACTTGGCGGATCACTTGCCAATAAATTCAGCTATCGATCCATCATGCTTACTTCCGGAATCATCATGGCTGTCGGAACATATTTGTTAAGCACCCTTGAACCAAGCACACCACGCTTAGCTGTTACTATCTATATGATGGTAATTGGACTTGGAGTAGGACCGTCATTCTCGGTGCTTGGAATGGCTGCGCTGCAGAAAGCTTTACCGCAGCAACGCGGAATTGCCAGCTCGACAAGCAATTTTCTCCGGTCACTTGGCATGACACTGGGAATTACTGTTTTCGGAGTAATTCAAAGAAACAGCTTTACTGACGGACTTCCGGCAGCAATGCAGGAAGGAGCAGGCAGCGCAGAAAGCGGAAGTATTCTCTCACCTGAAGCAAGAGCACATATCCCTGCAGATATTCTGAAGCAGATTACAGATGTACTCGCAGACTCAATCAGCACAACTTTCCTGTGGACCTTTGTTCCCCTGCTGCTGTCATTTGTGTTTATCCTGTTCATGAGCAAAGAAAAAATTACCGATTCGAAATTAAATCAACAAGGCTAAAAAGCAGAAAGGGACCACTGTACAGAAACAGTGGTCCTTTTGCTGTTAAATCTTTTTCTCTCTTATTGACACTCGGTGGATATGAATCATGAAGTAGGCAAGCTCATCCTTCGTCATTTTCATGGAATATTCCTTTTCCAAGTAATCGGCAACCTTCATTGTACATTTATATGCTTCGGCATATTGTCTTTTGACTTGGTTATAAAGAGCGTCATTATGCTCATCATTTATTTCTCCGCGCAGCATACGGTAGGCAAAATAGCGCAAATGTGTAACGAACCGGCTGTAATTGACTGATTCCTCATTAAAGTCTATTCCATAATGATATTTAACGATATTCGTCACATCTTTAACGATATTTGTCATCGTTACGGTTTCTTCCAAGCCAGTATTATCTTGCCTTGCATTAAAGATATGCAGTGCGATGGAGGCAACCTCATCTTCCGGGAGCTCCATACCTGTTCTTTCCTTAATCAGTCCAAGAGCAATGCGGGCAACATGATATTCGGCTTTATAAAACTTCTTCACTTCCCACATTAATGCGTTTTTGATGGGGATGTCATTTTTAATTCTCGTAATGGCAAAGTGGATATGATCCGATAACGATAAATACAACGAATCGTTCAGCTCTGTATGCAATTCCCTCTCTGCAAGCTCAATAATGTCTTTTGAAAGTGACATAATCTCATAAGGAATTTCATTTAAAAGCTCAGAAAGCTTGGCCGCGAAGTTTTCCGAAGGCGAGACAAATACCTTTTGCACTTTCTCTTCATCTATTTCATCTCCGACCTTTTTCTGAAATGCAAGTCCCTTGCCCATCACTACCATTTCCGTAGAATTAAGGTCTCTAGTCAAAGCGACGTTATTATTAAATACTTTTAAAATTTTCATTCTAATCACTTTTCCTTCGAATTTTATCATAAAAAAACCCGAACCAAATAAACTCATAGATAAACTGCTTTGCTCCATAAGTTTAGTTGATTCAGGTTTTGCCTGCCTAACAGTAACAATCCTTACTAAACCTATTATAGATGATAACGTTTTCTATTGCAAGAATATTATGCATCAATATTACTAGAAAAAACCGCTTTTTCCCTTCTAAATTATTCCACTAATCATTTAGAAGAACGCAAAAAGAATTTCAAAAAGGTATTTCTTTTGGTGCGTCGAATAAGTTACTTAAAACAATCATTATCCTTAAAAAAAAGCAAAGTGAGGGTTTGTTTTGCTAATAAACGACCAACAAAATAAGCTTATGTTATTTCTAATAGAACACCAGTCTACATTTATCAATGAATGGATTAATATGTCCGTCTTTGAAAACGATGATCCTCATAAGGCGGAAATTGAGAAAAATGCTGTGACGATGTATGGACTTCTCATAAAGGCATTGTCAGATACTTATTCCGAAGCTGAGCTCCAAGAGTTTGCCTATAAGGTTGGCAAACAACGGCTTGAAGCCGGCATTAATATTGGCGATTTCATCTTTAACGTAAATACAGGCAGAAGCATTCTGATTAAATATTGCTTTCAAGCACAGCTGCCGCACCATGAATTAGAATCTTTCGTCAACAATCTAAACAGTCTATTTGATTCTTTCTGCTATCATGCAGTGAAAAGGTACACCCAGCTAAAAAATCGGGAACTGCATACGAAAACTAAATATATCAATGAAAACCATATGGATAAGCTTGCGATTCTTGGACAAATTTCCTCCAGCTTTGTTCATGAATTTAGAAACCCCCTTACAGCCATAATCGGGTTCAATAAAATCTTGCGCGATGAATACCCTGATTTAAAATACTTGGATATTATTCAACATGAACTGAACGAATTGAATTTCAGAATTACACAATTTCTTCATACCTCCAAAACGGAAATCGTTAAAAAAGGGAAGGAGAATGTTGCGATTGATCTGCTTTTTGATAATTTAAAGCAGCTTTGCTATGCGAGCACAGTTGATAACAAAATTAATCTGACAATCGATAAAGCGAAGCCGCTCTTCCTTTATACGTTTAAAGACGAATTAAAACAGGTGTTGCTCAACCTGATAATGAATTCAATTGATGCATTAAAGCAAAGGTCCTCCAGCAGAGAATTAAGGATAAGCACCACAAAGAATGCTAAAGAAGTAATCTTTGTTATTTCCAATAATGGCCCGATGATTGAAGAGGAAAACACAAAGACTATTTTCGAACCGTTCTACACAACAAAAGAGCTTGGGACAGGGATTGGCTTATTCGTATGTAAACAAATTATTGAAAAAATCGGCGGCACTATTTATTGTAAGTCTGACGAGAATTGGACCTCTTTTTTCATTCATCACCCGATATCATCTTAAAGTAAGAAGCAAAAAAGTGTGCAGAGACTCTGCACACTCTTCTTTTATTATTTGTAGAATTTCACACGATCTTCTAATGGCTTGAATTCTTTTTCACCTGGTTGTGCAGTTGGTTTACCGAATGGCATTTGAGCGATAAGCTTCCATGTAGAAGGTATATTCCACTCTGCTGCAACAGCTTCGTCAATCAATGGGTTGTAGTGCTGCAAGGATGCACCAAATCCAACCTCTTCAAGCGCTGTCCAAATTACTAATTGATGCATTGCATTTGTTTGGTTTGCCCATACTGGGAAGTTTTCTGCATACAATTCAAATGCTTTTTGCAAGCCTTCAATAACTTCTTGGTCTTCGAAGAACAATACTGTTCCGTAGCCAGCCTTAAAGCTGTTCAGCTTTTCTTCTGTTGATGCAAAGTTCTCTGCAGGTACAATTTTCTTTAGCTCTGCTGCTGTAATATCCCAAACTTTATCATGATTATCGTTCAAAAGAACAACCACTCTTGTGCTTTGAGAATTGAAAGAAGAAGGAGTATGAAGTACTGCTTCATTCACAATTTGTTGAATTTTTTCATCAGATACAACCTGTTCTTTGCTGATTGCATAATAAGAACGGCGGTTTTTAATTGTTTCTAAAATACTCATTTTGATTACCCTCCAAAAGTTATTTCGTTACTACCTTTAACTATGTAAATGTAAATAACGGTTATCATTCATAATTACTCAGCGAGATATCTCAACATAACATATCTCTACTTCAAGATAAAATTATTATAACACTCTAGAAAATAATGTCAACTTTTTCTTCTTACAGACAGAAAAAACCTGAAAAAATTTTTCTTTCAGGTTTTTTACTCCCTTAAAAGTCTATTTCTGCCAACAGTTCATAAGATCTCACCTTATCTTCAAACTCGTAAACATTAGTCAAAACCATAAATTCCTCTGTGTTATAAAGCTCACTAAGACGAAGAAGCTCTGACCGAACAGTTTCTTTAGTACCGATAATCATTCTCCGGCGATTTTCCTTTATCGCTTTTTTATCGTCTGGTGACAGAACTTTGCGGTTAACCTGTTCCGGACTGAGAATTTCTGCATTCGCTTCCCCTTTACCAAGTGCCAGCAGCCATAAATCTAGACTCGCAGCCATTTGTTCTGCTTTTTCAGTAGTATCTGCACATATAACAAAAGTGCAAATATTGGCTTTCGGCTTGCTTGCATGAACAGACGGCTGAAAATATTTGTAATAATAATCCATTGCCCTTCTTCCATTCAATGGTGCAATGAAATGACCAAAGGTAAAAGCTAACCCCAGTTCTGCTGCTAGTCTTGCACCGCGATGGGACACTCCAAGCATCCACATTTCAGGAAAGCTTTCATGAACAGGGTAAGCAGTAACAGTATGCTTATCCTGTTGATTGCCGACAATGAATTTCTGCAAATCCTGCACTTGCCTTGGGAATTCATTTAAGCTTTTCCGAATGCCATCCGTTAAGGCTAGCCGTGTCTCAGGAGATCCTCCTGGGGACCTGCCAATTCCTAAATCGATACGATTTGGATACAAAGCTTCGAGCACCTTAAAGTTCTCTGCTACTTTATAAGGACTGTATTGGGGCAGCAGTACACCGCCTGAGCCTACTTTAATGCGCTTTGTTTTTGCGGCTATATGGGAAATCAGCACTTCTGGTGAGGTGCCTGCAATGCCGTTCGCATTATGATGCTCTGCCACCCAAAAACGTTCAAATCCTAGTTCTTCCGTTATTTGTGCTAATGCTGCTGTATTCTTTAAGGCAGTATGAGCTGTCGACCCACTGCTGATCACGGATTGATCTAATACACTTAATCTCAATCTCCCTGCTCCTCCGATCAACTTTTATTTGCTTCTATTATTATAAACTGATTTGCAGGGATATACTTAAAACGTGCTCATGTAAAAAAAACCCTTAAGCAAGCCTGCTTAAAGGTTTAAACTTTTTCTTATTTCTTTTCGACCGCATGCCCGCCGAACTCATTGCGAAGTGCCGCTACAACTTTACCTGTAAATGTATCGTTCTCAAGTGAACGGTAGCGCATTAGAAGCGACATGGCAATAACAGGAGTTGCTGCTTGTAAATCAAGTGCTGTTTCAACTGTCCATTTTCCTTCTCCTGAAGAATGCATAATCCCTTTAATCTCATCTAATTTAGCATCTTTAGAGAATGCATTCTCTGTCAATTCCATCAGCCATGAGCGAATAACAGAACCGTTGTTCCAAACCTTTGCAACCTTTTCATAATCGTAGTCGAATTCACTTTTCTCCAGTACTTCAAATCCTTCTCCGATAGCTGCCATCATGCCGTATTCAATTCCATTATGGACCATTTTCAAGAAGTGTCCGCTGCCGGCTTTACCAGCAAAGAAATAGCCATTTTCAACAGCAGTATCACGGAATATCGGTTCAACTACATCCCATGCAGCTTGATCGCCGCCAATCATGTAGCATGCGCCGTTTCTTGCTCCTGCCATACCGCCGGATGTACCAACATCCATAAAGTGCACACCAAATTCCTTCAGCTCATTATATCTGCGGATTGATTCTTTGTAATGGGAATTTCCAGCCTCAATTACAATATCTCCTTTAGCTAATAATGGAGCCATCTCACCTATTACAGAATCGACCACATTATGAGGTACCATAATCCAAAGCACTCTCGGTGTTTCCAATGATTGAACAAGCTCTGTTAAGCTAGTCGTTCCATCCGCACCATATTCCTTCATTTCGGATACAGCGCTTGGATTTAAATCGAAGGCTGAAACTTGATGTTTATTATCCAATAAATTTTTCCCTAAATTTAGACCCATCTTCCCTAAACCAATTAAACCAACTTTCATTATTAAACCCCTCCTGATTAACTGTGAAAAAAATGTATTATTACGAAGCCTAACATATTGGCAATGTTTGAAACCTTATACGAACAATGTGAGACAGTTGATAATACCTATATCATGTTCCAATTCCAATGCCGCTATGTTATGTCATCGAAACTAATTTACTTAAGCTTTCCGGCTTGCTGTACAACCACCATTTATATCCATTTTCGGCAAGCAGTTTATCAGATGCTTCTGGTCCATTTGAGCCAGCTGGATAGAAATGAAGCGGAACCTCATTTTGTTCAAATGCATCTAAAATCGGCTGTACCCATTCCCAAGATAATTCCACTTCATTCCAATGAGCAAAGAAAGTAGAATCTCCCTTAATTGCATCAAAAATCAACCGTTCATATGCCTCTGGAACGTCTTTTGGAACATCTGAGAGATCAATTTCAACCTGATCCATTTTTCCATTTTCGAATGGGCTCTTGCTGTTAAGTGTTAATTTAATATTTTCATTCGGGCTGATTTCAATAATCAACAGATTAGGTGCAACTTGATCCTTTTTCTCTTCATAGAGATTTTTAAGGGTATCCTTGAATTCAATGACAATACGGGTTGATTTTTCCTGCATCTTCTTCCCTGTTCTAATATAGAATGGGACCCCTTCCCACATCTCATTGTCAATCCAAATCCGCGCTGCTATAAATGTATCTGTATGAGAATTTTCTTTAATATTCGGCTCATCTCGATAGCTCACAGAAGCTTGGCCATTCACTTCGCCACTGCTGTATTGTCCCCTGACAATATTTTCGGCAATATCCTCTCCCTTGACTGGACGAAGAGCTTCCATTACTTTTCGCTTCTCTGCACGAATTTGCTCTGGACCTACCTTTTCTGGAGTATGCATAGCAGTCATCATCAGCATTTGCAGCATATGGTTTTGCACCATATCACGAAGAGCACCGACATGATCGTAATAGCCAGCCCTTTCTTCTACTCCTACCATCTCACTTGCTGTTATTTGGACATTTGCAATATGCTGTTTATTCCATAATGCCTGCAAAACAGGATTCGCAAATTCCAATGCTTCAAGATTTTGAACCATAGGCTTCCCTAAATAATGGTCAATGCGATAGATTTCTTCCTCTTGGAATGCTTTACTCAATCTCTCATTCAACTCTCTAGCTGACGCAAGGTCATGACCGAATGGCTTTTCAATAATCAATTTCTTCCATCCAGCCGTATTACCCAAACCGCTTTCCTTCAGGTTTAAGGCGATGAGATCAAAGAACTCTGGCCCAACAGACAGATAGAACATGCGATTTTGTGGTATGTTCAGTTCAGCTTCCCGCTTTTCCACCTTTTCCAACAGTGTTTGATAATCCTCTATTTTCGTTGCATCCAGGATGCTGTAACGGAAGCTTTCAATAAATGCCTCCAATTGTTCTTCGTCCGCAGCTTTTCTTCTCGAAAAAGTTTCGATTGAGTTTCGCACATGCTCTTGGAAAGTAGCATCCGTGAATTCTTTTCTTCCTAATCCGAAAACGGAGATGGCCTGCGGCAGCTTATTGTCTAAATATAAATTGAAAAGTGCAGGATATATTTTTCTCTTCGCAAGATCACCTGTCGCACCAAACAACACAAATGTCATTGATTCCATCACTTAAACCTCCATATCTAAAACCATTGATTGGTTATATGAGTTACTTTTTATTACCTTAGTTATTTATCATAACAATAATAAGCCTGTTAGTTTTTCATGTCAATTACAACAACTTCGCTACGCGAAGTATTTTCCCCAAACGGACACTTCCTCATTCTTGGTAAGATATTGCTTACTTATCAAGTAATATTAACAAATAATTCCCATTAGAAATTAAAGGAAGTTTTTTTACGGTAAAATGAAGCTGCTTTCTAACATAGTTTCCGTTTAAGTCACTTTTTTAATAATGGTTATTAATAGTAACAATTTATGTACAATATAAAAGAACGGCTTTTAGGAGCCGCTCTAATCATTATTTGTCTTTACTCTTAACTTTAAATTTATTTACCTCTGCAGTTAATTCTTCTGCGAGCATTTGCAAGTCTTTTGAAGAGGCAGCAATCAGCTCTGTGGATGCTAGCTGTTCTTGACCTGAAGCAGATATTTCTTCTGTATTAGCAGCAAATTCCTCGGCTGAGTCCGTCATCTGCTGGATTTGCTCTGAAATACCTCTCGATTTGCTATTTATTGAATTTATATGAGCAGCTGTCTGCTTGAAGTTATGAACAATCCCGTCATAGGTGATTTTAATGTTAGTGAATGCTTCTTCCGTTATCTTTAATGCATCTTTTTGCTCATCAATTAAAGTATGTGCTTTATTAATATGTGAAACAGCTTCGTTTGTTTTTTCTGTTGTATCATGAATAATACCTGTAATTTCCTTCGCTGCTCTTGAGGATTCCTCGGCTAGATTTCTGATTTCCTCGGCTACCACACCAAACCCTCTGCCAGCTTCTCCTGCTCTTGCTGCTTCAATGGCTGCATTCAGTGCAAGCAAGTTCGTCTGTTCCGCAATATTCTTAATGACTGCTACGAAATTGCCAACTTGTCCAATCATTGTGCTTAATTCATGGATAGAGGATGTTGCTTCTGCTGACACAGAGATATTTTCATCCATCTTATTGCCTTGCAGTTCAACAGTGTTTTGACCTTCGACAATTGAATCAATGGATGCTGCTGCCTTATCGGCACCTGCAGAAGCCTCCGTCGTTATAGTTTCCATCAGACCGACCACCTCAAGCAATGTCGAGTTCACTTCACTTATTGTTTGAGCTTGACTATTGTTTCCAACTGCAATTTCTTCAATAGTTGCCACTACTTGATTAATATTTCTCGCATTTTCCTCTGTGTTTTTCGTAAGACTGCTCGAATGAGCTGCAACTGTTGACGAAACATACTTCAATTGAGTTGCCATTGACTTTAGCGAATTTCTGGTTTCAAGCAGGGCTCTTGCCATTTCTCCGGTTTCATCCTTTGATGCAAGTGTACGGCCAAAAATACTTTCATCCTCACTCAATTCAAGCTCTGATGTTTTTTTGGCTATTTCTGTCAGTTGGACAATTGGCTTCGAAATCAATTTCCCTAAGAAGTAAGACAAGATAACACCAAGCACGATAGAAACGGCAAGTCCTATGAGTACTTGCGTTGGCGGCAAATGGCTAAGCAGCCCGCTTTGCGCTTGCTCAGCACCTGTTCCCTCTGTATTGCTTCCTTGGCTGCTGCTCATAAAGAGTGAGGCACAAACATTGATCGCTGCCACAAACATCGAATTAATTAATGATAATATAATAATTTTTGTAGATATCTTTTTCACAGTAATTTCCCCTAATCTTTTTATTGTCGGTTTGTTATAGGACTTACTATAGAAGAGAAATCTTAAAATTCCCTTAAGCTAGTTATAAACTCCTGAATAAAAAGACCTACAACTAACTTTTTTTCTTATAATCCTGTTTTTTTGTTATAGTTAATGAAATAAACTTTTTAATAGCTTAATACAGGAGGGTAACAAATCGTGATAAGACCTATTCAAGAAAAGGATTTGCCCCAGATTCTAAACATCTATAATGATGCAATCCTTAATACAACTGCAGTGTATACATATAAACCAGATACTTTAGAAAACAGACGCATATGGTACGAACAAAAGATGAAAGACGGCTATCCGGTGATTGTGTATGAACTTGACGATAAGGCAGTTGGTTTCGCAACCTTTGGACCATTCCGAGCTTGGCCTGCTTATAAGTACTCTATCGAACATTCGGTATATGTTGACAATAATTATCGAAGAAAGGGTATTGGCGCAGCACTATTGAAGGAGATTATCTCAATTGCTACTGAAAAGGAATATGCCACATTGATTGCGGGTATAGATGCAGCGAACGAGAAAAGCATAGCATTGCATGAGCATTTCGGTTTTGTCCACTCAGGCACGATTGAGAAAGCTGGTTTTAAATTCGATAGATGGCTGGATCTTGCTTTCTATCAATTACACCTGCCAGGACCAAATAATCCAGTCGGCGAATAAGACATAATAACAGGCTTTTAGGATAAAAATTCTTAAATGGAGGTTAAGTCCATGTTAATAGGTCATATTGAAGAAATTGTCCGTCATCCTGTCAAATCCTTTCGTGGCGAAAGTGTACAAGCAACAAATGTGATGGAATACGGCTTGTATGGGGACAGGAGTCACACTTTTAGAGATGACACAAGAAACGACAAATATTTAACCATCACGCAATTTCCAGAGATGGTCCGTTATGCAGCCAAATTTGCAGGCGTGGAATCGACTCAAGAGTACCCAAAAGTGGAAATAACAACACCTGAAGGAAAAGTGTTGGAATGGGGAGACCCAGCTCTTCTCTCTGAGCTGGAGGAGAAATCCAAACGAAAGGTTTCTTTTTTATCCTATACACCTGAGAATGTCCCACTAGGAGCCATTGAAGAGGAGCATATTCAGCTTGTGACAGACGCCTCCCTTGATAAACTCCATGAGCTATGGGGAGAATCAGTTGATCAGCGCCGCTTCCGTCCTAATCTTGTACTTTCTTTGAAGGACAAGATTCCGTTCATTGAAGAAAGCTGGTTCGGCAAACAGATAAAAATCGGCTCAGAGGTCGTACTGAGATTGAACAGGCATTGTGAAAGATGCATGATTATTACAGTGGACCCTGACAGTTCAGAAAAAGCTCCTTCTCTTCTTAAAACCGTTTATAAGGAAAGAAAAAATAATTTTGGCATCTATGCTTCTGTAATTAAAACAGGGAAAATTCATGTTGGAGATGAAATATATTTGGTTGATTGAAGGCTAACAAACTGCATCTATCTAAAAGATGCGGTTTTTTTGTGTCTTTCCTTCCAATCCTGTTCATATCTTTAATTGATTATGTCTAAGGGAGGGAAATGAATGAAAGCCATTGTTTCAAACAAATATGGTACACCAGATAGTCTCCAATTATTAGAAGTAGAACGAGCTGTTCCTAAGGAAGGGGAAGTGCTTGTAAAGATTCAAGCTGCCTCTCTCAATTACGGCAATCTTGTTTTACTGAGTGGCACTCCCTTTCTTGCCCGCTTCGCCTTCGGTTTGTTTAAACCAAAATATACGATTCCTGGGGGAGATATTGCAGGGATTGTGGAAGCTGTTGGCATGGGAGTTACACAATTTAAGAAGGGAGATGAAGTATTCGGCGATCTTTCTCAAAGTGGTTGGGGCGGCTTTGCAGAATATGTCTCAGTTCCAGTCAAAGCATTGGTACATAAGCCAGCAAATATCTCCTTTGCGGAGGCTGCTGCTGTTCCGATGGCAGGAACGACCGCATTACAGGCGTTGCGACATAAGGGAGTAATTCAGCCAGGGCAAAAGGTGTTAATTAATGGGGCATCTGGCGGTGTAGGCACCTTTGCTGTGCAAATCGCCAAAGCATTTGGTGCAGAAGTTACAGGTGTATGCAGCACTGGAAATGTGGAGATACTCCAAGCAATTGGTGCGGATCATGTTATTGATTATAACAAGGAAGATTTTACTCAAAGCTCCGACAAATATGATCTTATCCTTGCAGTAAATGGATATCAGCCAATTCTTTCTTATATGCGGGCATTGAAGGACCATGGAAGATATATTATGGTCGGCGGCCAAGGGAAACAGATGAGTGAAGCCATGATGCTTGGTCCTTGTCTTTCCGTCACAAGCAGTAAAAAGCTGGGCAATATGCTGCAGCGGGCAAACCAGGAAGATTTGCATTTACTCAAGGAGCTTCTTGAAGAGGAAAAGCTGCAACCGATTATTGATAAACAATTTAAGCTGAGCGAAGTACCTGAAGCATTTCGGTATTTTGCAGAAGGTCACGCCAAGGGAAAAGTTGTTATTACAATGTCAGAAGACTAGAGAACGCCGCAAAGCGTTCTCTTTTAAAAAAAGATGGAAATAGCACTGTAAACAAGCAGCAATGCCATCACGATATTGAACTGGCTCTTATATTTGGACAAGAACCTTTGAAACATGCTGCCAAACAAACTCCAGCTGAATGTGCTTAAAAACCCAACAAAAGCAAGTATCACAGCAAACAGCAGCAAACTAAGCTGAGATTGATAGTATGGAAGAATAAATGTTGCGATGACCGTTATCCCGTACAGTATCCCTTTTGGGTTAATGAACTGCAGCAGCATTCCTGCCAGGAAGCTGTTATTCTTGTCTTCTTCCTTTTCACCTCCATTATCCTTGCTGGAAACAATTTTATAGGCTAGATACAACATATAGACTGCACCAAGTATCGTCATTACAAACTCAATCTTAGGCATAAAGCTTTTCAGCATTAAATTAAAATAGCTGCAGATAAGCATAATCACAAAGAAACCGGCACTTACACCTGCACAGAAGCCAATGGTTTTCTTCAGCCCATATTTGTTGGCAAAAGCCATTGCCATTATATTATTAGGGCCAGGAGTAAAACTAGTTACAGTCACGTACAGCAAAAACGATAACAACGGCATACTTTTTCTCCCCCTTTATATGTATGTTATAATGTACATATTAGACAATATAACGATTTACGTTTTATTGTACAATACGGTCGCTATATTGTACATATGACAGGAGTGTTTTTTATGGAAGAAATTCAGCTTATTTTGGCAAAAAACTTAAAAGCGATTCGGGAAAAGAAAAAGCTTAGTCTTGAAAAAACCGCAGACTTGACCGGAGTAAGCAAAACGATGATTGGCCAGATTGAAAGAGGGGAATCTAGTCCAACACTTAATACTATTTGGAAAATCGCCAATGGCTTGAAAATCTCCTTCACCTCTCTTATTCAGCACCAGCAGCCTGAAGCAAAGGTTGTGAAAAGAGACGAAGTGCAAGTCCTATCAGAGGATGATGGCAAGTACAACATCTATCCTTACTTTCCATTTGAAGAAGATAAACGCTTTGAGATTTACTCAGTAGAAATCAAAAAGGGCGGCTATATAAGTGCCGAGGCACATCAGGAAGGTACGGTAGAGTATATTACCGTTTTTGATGGAGAGCTGACAGTTCGAGTAAATGACAATGATTACTTAATATCTGCCGGTGACTCCATCCAGTTTAATGCAGACAAACCTCATACGTATCATAACTCAGGAGATAAGCTGACAAAGCTCAGCATGACTATATACTATCCTGGATAACCTAGCCGCCTCCTTATTGGGATGCGGTTTTTTAACATAAAATCCATGCTTGTCCTCCTACAGCTACCCATGTCATTCTTTATTACTTGAATAAAATGATAAGTGAATAATGAAAAAGGAGGATTTCTTATGAGCAAAGTATGGTATCCAGGTGAAGGGGATAATGACCAAAGCAATAAATCCAAATCTCGTTCTGGTGACAGTGACAGCCGCTCTGATGCGAATGTGGATTTCGAAAGTGACAATCGCTTAAAATCAGACACAAATGTAGACAACGACAATGATTTAAAAAACATCGACAAAAATACGAATGTCGCTAAAGTCAGCCGTTCTGGCAATGCAAAAATTGATCTTTGCATTGATGTTGAATCTGATTCAAAAGCTCGCGTTCGTTCTCGTTCAAAAGCGAATGCTGATTCTGATCAGGATCAGGACAACGATCAAGACAACAGCCAAGATCAAGACGAAGATTAATAATTGTGAGACGAGAATGGTCAAGCCCATTCTCGTTCTTTCGCAGTAAAGGAGGGGTAATCATGTATCCAAACCGCAAGCCAAGAGGCAGAGATAACATGAACTATGAGTTTCGCAACAACGGTCATACAGAGCTTGATGCGAATGCGGCGCAAATTGGGGAAAGCGGAAACTCAGATGTAGATGTTTATGTAAATGTTGAGGTTAATACAAACCCGATTGCCTACGCAATGCTATGTTCCTTATTGGCTACTAGACAAATAACAAGATCAGAATTTGATGAAGCAATAAAGCATTTAGACAGACTGATGAAAGAAACAAACAACAGCAATAACAGTACAGGAAGACTGCAAGGTCCTCCGCCGAGAAACCGCTAATGAATATCTCATAAAAAAAGAATTAACCTGTCACGAAATAACGTTAATTCTTTTTTTATTTGCTTTATAAGTTAAATTTAGTAGCCTCGTCGATTTCCTTTTTTGACGTTCTCCCAATCTACCTCGATATTTTCTCTGACCTTTTTCAGGAGTTCATAAAGAACCTCTGTTTGTTCATGAGACAATCCAGCAAGTGCAGTTTTGTCTGAATGATCTGCCTCCCTTTTTAGAAAAGGATATACCTCCATTCCTTTTTCTGTAGGAAACAGCAGCTTGTTTTTTTTATTTGTCTCATCCTGTCTTTTTTCTATAAAGCCGTTCATTTCAAGCTTTTTAATAGCTCTGGCTGCAGTCGTGCGGTCAACTTTTATCATTTCTGCCAGCTTTTCTTGAATGATTCCCGGATTCTCGTATATTCGGACAAGGTATAAATATTGGCCCTTCGTCAAATCGTATTCCTTAAATTCAATATTGCTGATAGAATCAAGTGCTCTGGCAATCATGCCAACTTCACGAAGAATTTCCTTCATAAAAATAATAAACCTCCAATAATTGTTGTATTTACAACAATATATTTTTCCTATACACTGTTTAAAGATGATAAATAAATTATGACTTGTTTCTCATAATAAATCCAGAAAGGAATGAATAGCGATGGAAGCAAAAAAAATTACAACAACAGACGAACTAGAGCAGGCATTACATATAAGAAGGACAGTATTTGTGGAGGAACAGGGTGTTCCGTTAGACGACGAATACGATGAATTCGATAAACTTGATGGTAAATGTGAGCATATTCTTGTTTATTATCATAATGAGCCAGTCGGCACTGGACGGGTTAGATCGGTTGAAGGCTACGGCAAACTAGAAAGAATCTGTATCTTACAGGAATACCGTAAATTTGGTCTTGGGAAAGTTATTATTGCCAAGCTTGAAGAAATCGCCGCAGACCGAGGAGATTTAAAGGTAAAGCTGCATGGCCAAACACACGCAGAGGGCTTTTATAATAAGCTAGGCTACGAAACTTCTTCCGATGTATTTATGGAAGATGGCATCGCTCACGTGCTGATGGTGAAAAATATCGCAGAAAAGAGCCAGTCATCATGAACTGGCTCTTTCTTTGCTAGTTAGTTTATATTTTACAGCCTGTATGTCTGTTTTCCCGTTATACGCAAAAAAACGGATATCCTGACTGTTTTGATCTGGGAATATTCTTGCAGTGAACACTTCTGCTCCGTCGTTCACAAATACCTCAACAGAAGAAACATCCACAAATATTCGGAAGGAAATTTTGTCTGTTTCTACTAAACATTTACGGACCGCTCCATATTGTATGCCTGCTGCTTGCCCAGACTCGCTTCTGTCAAAAATCACTTTTTTCTCCTGCATGTCATATTTCAGGACTGTTTTCTCCTTGTCACTAGCTCGAAGCTCTATACCGAACTGCTCTGCCGTAAAATTGGAAAACTCTGCAGATAATTCATAGACATCACCAGCAAATCCTTCTATCCCCTTCGTCTCGTTATCTATTGTTATATGAGCTTCTGTTTCTTCCCCTCTAAGCAGCTCCAATTCCTTAACTGGATTTTGCCATAGTCGCCCGTTCTTTACAGTCAGTTCGCGCGGCAATGTTAAACAATGGGCCCAGCCGTTACTGTCTGTCGGATACTCTATTTCAGGCAGACCCATCCACCCTACTAATATTCTTCTGCCGTCAGGTGCTTCCATTGTCTGTGGTGCATAAAAGTCAAACCCTCTGTCTAATTCATGAAACCCACTGTGCACAAGCGTCCGCTCTTGAACATTCAGCCTGCTGCCGAGCACATAGCCTGATTGATAAATATTATGATAGCTGTCTCTGTCTCTCTCCAAGCCCTGTGGACAAAACAGCAGCACACCATGATTATCTAATTCGAAATAATCCGGACACTCCCACATATATCCGAATTCATTAAGGCCTATATCTACTTCGCCTTCTAAGTCCCATTCCAGCAAATTCTGCGAACGATACAGCATAATTGTACCTGTCTCGTTTTTACGCTGTGCTCCAATCACAGCAAAAAAACAATCATTATCTTTCCAAACCTTAGGATCACGGTAATGATCCGTATACCCGTTAGGAACTGCAGGAATCACTGGTTTTTCAAGCTTTTTTATTTGTCCCTCCTTATTCATGACAGCTAGTATCTGATAAGGATGTCTTACCCAGTTCTCGTCACGGTTGTTTCCAGTATACATAAGGAATAATTCGCCGTTATGCTCGATTCCGCTGCCTGAGTAAACACCGTGACTGTCAAACTCATTTGTCGGCTCAAGCGCAACGCCGACATTTTCCCAGTGAACGAGGTCCTTTGATTTAGTATGATACCAGTTCTTTAATCCATGAACAGGGCCAAGGGGAAACCATTGATAGAACAAATGATATTCACCATTATAATATGAGAAACCGTTTGGATCATTGAGAAGCCCTGTCACAGGCTGAATATGAAAGGTTTGTCTCCAGTTACACTGCTTGACGAGATTTTCAAGTTTCCTCCGTTCTGTCTTTGAGGCATCCTCCCATCTTCTGTACCGTTGTTCTCTGCTCCAATTCATTGATGCTTCACTCCCTAAAAAGAAAGGAGACAAGAGTCCCCTCCTATGCTTATCGATTTTTTATGCAACGATGCCTTCTTTTTTTACACTCGCTTCCTTTTTAGCCGCTCTTTTCGCCAATACGATGGTTACCGTAAATCCGACTACAAATGCGACTGCCATTCCAATAATATAAGGCACAATTTTATCTGGACGAATGGAGATGATGCCAGGCAATCCAGCAGCACCTAATGCGACTGCCTTCACTTTAAACAAAGTAACAAAACCAGAACCAACTGCAGACCCTACGATAGCACCAATAAACGGATACCTTAATTTCAGGTTTACCCCAAACATCGCCGGCTCTGTAATACCAAGCAATGCAGAGATGCCCGCAGCAGAAGCTGTTCCCTTAACTTTTGCATCCTTTGTTAGCTTCAAGACAGCCAATGTTGCTGCACCTTGAGCGATGTTAGACATGGTAGCAATCGCAAACAAGAAGGAGCCGCCTGTTTTTGCGATATCTGCTAACAGTTGAGTTTCAACAGCAATAAAGCTGTGATGCATGCCAGTGATAACGATCGGTGCATACAAGAGGCCGAAAATTAACCCGCCGATTACTCCTGTTGTGTCATACATCCAGACAATGCCATCAGTAAGAAGATTTCCAGCCGTTCTTGTTAACGGGCCGACTAACGTAAATGTCAAAAAACCAGTAATAAAAATAGATAAAAGCGGTGTCAATAAGTTATCCAAAGCCGAGGGCACAATCCTTCTGAGATATGTTTCAATCTTAGCCAAAATAAACGATGCTGCAAGTACAGGCAGCACTGTTCCTTGGTAAGCTACCTTCTCAATCTCCAAACCGAATATATTCCAGACAGGCACTTCATTTTTCAGCATGGCATCTGCATAATTATAGCCATTCAGCAAATCCGGATGAACCATCAGCATACCAAGTGCTGCTCCGAGATAAGGATTTCCGCCAAACCGCTGGGTAGCAGAAAAGCCAATCAGAATTGGCAGAAATACAAAGGCAGCGTTTGCAAAAGTATTAATAAGTGCAGCTAAATCTGCCATGTTTGGATATGCATCAACCAATGATTTGCTCTCTATAAATAAATCTTGAGCAGTCAGGACATTATTTAGTCCCATTAGTAAACCGCCGGCAACAATAGCTGGAATAATCGGCACAAAGATATCAGACAGTATTTTCACAAATCGCTGAATCGGATTAAGCTTCTTTGCTCCAGCCTCTTTTACTTCCTTCGTCGACATTTCTGAAAGACCTGTCATCCCTGCAAAATGCTTATACACTTCGTTAACAGTGCCTGATCCTAAAATAATTTGATATTGACCGCCTGTAGAGAATGTTCCCTTCACCACATCCATCTTATCAAGCACATCTTGATTAACTGCTGATTCATCATGCAGTACTAAACGAAGCCGTGTTGCACAGTGAGCTGCTGCAGACACATTCTCTTTTCCGCCGATTGCCGCGAGAATTTCTTCTGCGATTTTTTTATGGTTCATTTTACGTTCCTCCCTATTATATCCAGCAATATAGAACCGGTTCCAAAATTACACAAAAAGTAAAACCGTTTAAGGAACCGGTTCCAAATAAAAGCTAAAAAAATATGATTCTAACGAAACCGATTATAAATTTCATTGGAATCGGTTTCATTAGAATTATAATTCATCATGCTAGATTGTGTCAACGCTTTCTCTTTTAATTATTTCAAAATTCATTGTTGTCAGTATTTCTACTGGCCGCTCATGTACTAGCTCCACCATATTAACTGCGGCCTTTTTCCCTGCTTCTTTATAATGAAATTTTGCTGTTGTAATGCCAGGATGAATGGCTTCCGTGACATCATAACCGCCAAAGCCAGTAACAGACAAAGTATCTGGTACAGCTATCCCCAGTTTGTATGCTGCCTTCAGACAGCCAAGGGCAATATTGTCTGTAGCACAAACGACAATACTCTGGTTGGAATTTCTTAAGATTTCCATGGCGGCAGCTTGGGCAGCAGGAATATTAAATTCTGTCTCATAATAATGGACATCAATATCTTCCTTCCCCTCCAATGCTTTTGTAAAGCCTTGTTTTCGTTTTATTCCAACAGCAATATCAAGCTCTGTCACTCCTAAGTAAGCAATGTTGCGATGCCCCTTTTCCAGCACATATTGCCCTATTGCCATACCGGCATGATAATCATCATGAATAACACTATGAATCTCTTCATGCTCCTGACCTATTAATAAAACTGGAATATTCACATCAGCTATTGCTTGAAGATGCCTGTCCGTAATCACGGTCGCAAGCAAGATAATACCCGCCATCTTCTGGTTTGCCAGGCTGTATATACTCTCAATTTCCCTGTCTAAATCTTGGCTCGTATTGGATATTAACATCTGATAGTTCAGTTCTTTCAAGCGCTCATCGATTCCAATCAACGTCTGTGATGACGCAAAAGAATCCAGCCTTGGAACAATCGTGCCAATGATATTTGTCTTTTTTGCTTTTAAACTTTGAGCAAAAGGGTTTGGCGTGTAGCCAGTCTCTCGAATTGCCTTTTCAATCTTCTTCCTTGTTGCCTCTCCGACAGAGCCTCCATTCAGGTAGCGGGATACCGTGCTTTTGGCGACTCCGGCGATTTTAGCAATATCCGCAATGGTCCGAATCATTAGTTTACCAACCTCATAATTGTATTTATGGTTATATTATATACTACTTATTCAAGCTTTTTGGGCAGCTGTTTCAAATTTAAGCCTAGACCCCTACATTACTGCCTGTTAATTGATTCACGAAATCTTTTTATATCACTGACTGGAGGAGCTCCAAACATTCTGCTGTATTCTCTGCTGAATTGGGATGGACTTTCATAGCCGACTTGAAAAGCCGCTTCACCTGCTTCCATCGGTTCAGATAACAAAAGCTTCCGTGCTTCCTGCAGCCGAATCATCTTTTGATACTTTAATGGGCTCATTGCTGTCACTTGTTTAAAATAATGATGGAAAGAGGAAACACTCATTTTAGCTATTTTTGCAAGCATATCTATCCGCAGCGGTTGGTTATATTCCTCATTGATTATGCGGATTACCTCTTTGATTGCCTGCGCTTGACTTCCCATTACTGCAAACTCTCTCATTTGATCTCCATCTTCATTATTCCAAATTCTATAAAGAATTTCTTTTTTATAAAGAGGTGCCAGTGCTGAAATGTCTTGGGGCGTATCAAGCAAGCCTATCAGCCTGATAACTGCATCGAGTATATTGGATGTTGTCTTATTCACCATGATGGCTCTTTGTGCGGGAAATGAGTGATCTTGCTTCATCTTAATAACATCAAGAATCTCTTCTGTTGTGAAGCGGAGTTTGACTCCTAGATAGGGGCTGTCACTCGTCGCCTTCATGATTTTCCCTGTTATCGGCAGATGGACAGAGGCAATAAGGTAGTGATTGGGGTCATAATGAAAGATGTCATCCTCCAGCATCACGATTTTTGAGCCTTGGGCAATAAAGCAGACAGACGGCTCGAACAAGGAATGAAGAGGCTCTGATAAAGTCGATGAGCGGATAAAGCTCAATGTATCAATTTCCGCATCAAATGTCCCATCCCTATTTGTATGTTTTTCAATTAAAGTCACTAACTGCTGCTGCCTGTCTTTCATGCCATTCACCGCCTTTTTTATATATTTTAACGTTTATTTGGAGAAATAGGCAAAAATAATAGACGATTCAGCTATCTCGTTATTCGTAACTTTATTTATAATTTAGAGGAAAATAGAGCTTGGAGGAATAAATGATGACAAACTTACAGGATAAAGTCGCAATAATTACAGGCGCATCAAGAGGAATAGGCGCTCAAAGTGCAATAAAATTAGCAGAACTGGGAGCTAAGGTTGTTGTTAATTATGCTAACAGCCCACAAGCAGCAGAGGCAGTGACCTCATCTATCATGGAAAAGGGCGGCCAGGCGATAGCTGTTAAAGCAGATGTGAGCAGCCTTAAGGAAATAGAGTATTTATTTGAAACGACCATTAGCCATTTCGGCAAGGTCGATATCCTTGTGAATAATGCAGGTATCATGCATACCATTCCAATCAGTGAAGTGACAGAGGAACAATTTGACCAACATTTTGCGATTAATGTTAAAGGCACCTATTTCGCCTGCCAACAAGCCTTTAAGCATATGGCACCGAACGGACGAATCGTTAATTTCTCTACTTCTGTTGCAGGAGTAATGTTCCCAGGCTACAGCATTTATGCAGCTACTAAAGGGGCTGTTGAACAAATCAGCAGACAGCTGGCCAGAGAATTTGGACCAAAGAATATAACGATAAATACAATCGCCCCAGGTCCGACAACAACAGAACTATTCTTGGAAGGAAAAACTCCCGAACAATTGCAGGCATTAAAAGGAAACAACGCCTTCGGAAGATTCGGAGAAACAAATGATATCGCCGATGCATTAGCCTTTTTAGTAAGTGACGAATCCCGCTGGATTACAGGACAAACAATCCGTGTTAATGGCGGTATGATCTAGAATATTGAAAAGAAAAGATAGAGGTAGTGCTCTATCTTTTCTTTATACAGACTTCCTCTTCTAATTGAAAACAATTCTCATTTATGATACGTTTGTTGTAAATAATTTGAAGAGAAGGTGTCTAACTTGTATTACGTTGAAACATACACAGCAACGAAAAAGGAATCTAAGGAACTTATCAGTAAACTGCATACATACTTCCATCAATATAATAGTCAGTTCTTATTCAATAGAATTTACCGGCGGAAACTGACTTTCTCCACTGAAGAAAAGAGTCAGCTATGGAATGTCCTTGTGATGATGAAAGCAGCAGATGGGAAGCAATATGAACATTTCCAAAATATTTTCAAGGACTATCAAACACAGTTAATCAGACAAGAAAACATGCTGCCAACACCAGGCTCCTTCCTCCCTTCTAACGAAAAGAACGGCTTCATACATATCGTTGAATACGTTCATGTTCAACCCGATTATCTAGCAGAATTTAAAGAAATAATGATTCACAATAATGGCCCTGCTATGGAGCATATTATCCAATCAAAAAAGTGGTGCAAGGAATTTATCGCCCTTGAAACGGCAGAAGTATTATTCCATAAGGCTGATTATCCCGCATGGAATCAAATCCATCTAATCGCAATGCTTCCATCTGGAGTTTTTCACTTCAAAAAAGACTTTAATGAAGGGTTAATAAAAGTAAACGCTCCGAACTTTGCCGAAAACTTTGAAAGACTTGGACAAATTCGGAAGTTTACTTCAAAGGTAAGTGCCGCCCGCGAGTTATAATTAATTACGTCAGCTGCCCTCCATATTTAAAATTCTCCTGTACGCTCATTAAATGCTATAATTTAATATATTGCTATTTTCATTTTGACAAGATAACAGGAGTTTTTGTATGAATGTAAACAATGTATTGCCTCATTTACATAAAGAACTGCTTCACGGAATGTATTTTGACTATGATGATACCAGCACGAAATTTCTAGACATTATTACGATTACAACCAGTCTATTCTTATTTGCGCCAGAGATAAAAAAAGGCCAAAAAGATCTTTCCATTACCATTCCCGTTTTTCATTATTCTGTTTGGGAGAAGGAAAAAGCTGCGGCAGAAGCGTTTTTTTCCTGGATGACAGACACGCATGTGTCACTTCAATTTACAAATAACATTCCGCCAGATACGGAAGAAGGATTCTTATTGTCATTGCCAGCCTATCAAAACATTGCATTGTTCTATGATGATATCGAATCAATTGCCGGCATAAATCACCAGTTAGTATGTGATTATATACGCATTCCCAACAAAAATAATGAAAAAACAAAACAGCAGAAACTAGCTGCTTTTTTAAGAAAGACAGCATCCGATTCGAGCGAAATAATAAATATAGATATTAAATTACTCAACAAAAGAAAATCCAAAACTACTCCTGCGGCCATTTCCTTAGTATTGGCGATAGCTGCTGCCAAAGCCTATTTTAACGGCGGAACAAAAGTATATTATTATCAAAGCCAAAAGATAGATGCAGATTCTCTAAACCTAGCTAAGACTGCTCATCCGAAAACATATCAACTGCTGAATGCACTTTATCAATGCATTTCTGCAGATATGCAGATTGAGACACCCCTCTTGCATAAAACAAGGGTAGCTATCCTCAAAGAAATGCCTAAAGAGCATAAATTACAAATTAAAAATACAAATGAATGTTTGAGAATGAAAAGAAAAACAGCATTAGCGGCTGCAAATACTCCTTGTGGCATTTGCACAGCTTGCTTCCAACGAAAGATTGCCTTAGCTGCAGCAAACAGTGAAGTATATGATGGTTTTTACCAATATGACTATGGCCAAAAGATAGCCGAAATAACGGACGAACACGATCAACAAATTTATCGAGACACTCTGGAATTAATGGAAACTCTCAGTCAGGAACGAAAAACCACAGAAGAAGACGAGTATTTAGCTGATGATCTTAGGTCAGCTTTTGCGTGTTTTGTTGATAGGTATAATCCGTACTGAAACCACGAAATCTAATAAACTCAAAGACCTCCTTTTTCGGAAGGTTTTGTTCTAGGCTTCCTTTGCCCTTAAAAAATGTAAATCTAGCAAAAAAGAGCCGCCAAACGGCAGCTCTTTTGTTTAAAAAATGGTCGGAACCATTCCGCCATCCATACGGATTGGTGATCCTCTAAATGCAGATGCATAGGGACTGCATAGGAATGTGGCTAATCGTCCTATTTCAATCGGTCTGATAAATCGCTGTATTTCTGATTGAGGCAAATTAGTGACCATAAATTGTGTTTCTTTTTCTGTAAAGGTCATGTTTTCATCACTGTAAATACCCTCAATTATAGCTTGCACATTTTCAGAAAGTGTTGGTCCAGGCATAATGGTATTGACTGTAACTTCTGTACCTTTTGTTAGAAAAGACAAGCTTTTTGCTAATGATAGCAGCATTGATTTTGTCATACAATACTGTGGCATTTGTCCAGAAGGCATTACGGCTTCTTCACTAGCAATAAAAATGATTCGGCCATCATTTTTATTCAGCATTTTTGGAAGATAATGTTTACAAAGCCCATTTGCAGCTAATACATTCGTTTCAAAGTATTTTTGCCAGACTTCATCTGTAACATCTTCGTATTGCATGATTTCGTATATCCCCATATTGTTAACTAAAATATCGACATTAGGATATTTCCTAAATAGTTCCTCTCTTTGTTGCACATCGACAATATCAGCTGCAGCATTTTGAGGGGAAGTTAACGGGAATTCTGATTTAATTTCCTGTACAGTTCGTTCTACCTCGTCATAGTTGCGGCCATTGATGAGAACATTAACTCCTTCTTTAGCCAATTTTTTTGCTATTGCTTTCCCGATTCCTTTTGTTGAGCCTGTAACTAAAGCGGTTTTATTTACTAATTCCATTTCCAAGATACATTTCTCCTTTAAGTAGGTTATCCTTGTCGTTCGTCTATAAGTGCATGTTCAGTACGCCAATTTAAAGGAGTGTCACCTTCCCAACAACGGAAGGCACGATAGAACGAGCTATGGTCTTTATATCCAACGAGAAAAGCGACTTCTTTAATATCTAGGTCAGGATCAGCCAAGTACTGTCGTGCCTGTTCATGACGGACTTCCTTTAAGAGATCCTTAAAGCTGGTTTTTTCATCAGTAAGCCGTCGCTGTAAGGTACGTTCGCTCATGCCCAACTCACTTGCAACATCTTGTATGTCAAGTCGTTCTCCTGTTAAATTGCGTTTTAAAATCCACTTAACTATCTCCGTTATTGAGTGACTGTGGCGCTGCTCCTCCAATGTTTGCTCCAATACTGGTGTTAGTATCTGCAGTAATTCAGCATTATAGGAAGTAAAAGGACGATCAAGATCTTCTCTTTGCAATATCAGTCTATTATGTTTTGCTCCGATATGGATCGGGCAACCAAAATAATCTTCCAGTGCTTGGACTTGACCAAAAGAATGTGTAAATTCTACTAAGCTCGCTTTTATAGGATATCCGGTGCCTCTTCGTCCTAGTTCCAGTAAAAACGCAAGTGTTGTTCCGACAAGCAGGGCTGGTCCTGCTTGCTCGGTTTCCAACCATTTCAGTTCAATTACACAATTTGTATCTTGTTCCACAATGCGTAATTTTTCAGGAGGGCACATTTCTTTGTAACGCGCCATTCTGTTAAGCGCATCCCGATAATCACGGGCATGGTAAGCAGCCAGTACAGATGGGGGATACTGTGTTGTTTCAAATACTGTCGGAAGCTGCAACATGCCAGCTTCACTATCACCGATCATATCGGAATATGCTTGCCATAATGCATAATATTGTTCAACAGTGACAACTGATTCACTGATTACAGTCAGCGGCATTTTTGCTTTTCGAACTAAATCCTGCGCATTAAATCCTAGTTTTTTTAATCCAGTCCAAAGTCCATCCGGTATTCTAATACGAGTATTTGCAGTCATATTTATTTACACCTCTCTATCTATCAGCACATTACAGCTAATTCTGTTAACGGGATAGTTATTTCATTTTACTTTTATATTGTCTTACTGTAATTAGCAGGGAACGACAATCAATTAGCCAAAGACGCCAAGAGAAAAAATCTATGTTCATTATATCAATTTCGTTAAAGCTACTTTAACTAAAATTAAGCTCAAACTCAAAAAACGAAGTGTAATTTTAAACTAAATATTACATTAAACTCTAAATCAAGGATGATAAGCGGGAAAATCGTGAACATAAATTTTTGCTTGACCTCAAGAAAACTCTAAGTCATATGATTAAAAAGTACAAAAAAATCTATTATTGGAGTGAAGAACATGAAAGTAAGAAGACTTGGAAATAGTGAGTTGGAAGTATCATCCATTGGCCTAGGGTTGATGGGGATGTCACCAGGAATATATGGTCAGACAAATGATGAGGAATCAATTAGAACGATTCATACTGCAATGGAATTGGGTGTGACATTATTAGATACGGCAGATGTTTATGGAAATGGTCATAATGAAAGTTTGCTCGGCAAGGCTTTGCAAGGTAAACGAGATAAAGCAATTGTTGCTACTAAGTTTGCTTATACAACAAATTATGAAAAAATCGTCGGTCACCCTGATTATATCCAAAAAGCTGTTGATGACAGTCTGCGCCGATTAAATATTGACTATATTGACCTTTATTATCAACATCGTGTCGATCCAAATGTTCCGATTGAGGAGACAATCGGCGCAATGTCCGATTTAGTTACGGCAGGAAAAGTTCGAGCAATTGGATTATCCGAAGCATCAGTTGATACCATAAAACGGGCACACAACATACATCCTATTTCTGCATTACAAACAGAATACTCCTTGTGGAGCAGAGATATTGAGGAGGAAATCTTACCTGTTGTAAGATATCTAGGAATTACACATGTAGCTTACAGTCCATTAAGCAGAGGGTTTATAACCGGAGAAATAAGTAATTTCAAAGATTTTGGCGATGATGATTTGCGCAGATTTATGCCGCGGTTCCAAGGGGAGAACTTCCAAAAAAATCTTGATATAGTCAGTGAAATTCAGAATATGGCTAAAGAAAAGAATGTTACACCTTCTCAATTAGCTATCGCTTGGACAATTGCAAATGGTGCCCTGCCAATCCCTGGGACAAAGCGTCAAAAATACTTAGAGGAAAATGTCGGCGCTTTAGAAGTCGAATTAACTCCTCAAGATTTAGTACGTCTTGACAGTATAAATCCCAAAAATACGGTCTATGGAAATCGCTATGATGATAATAATATGAAGGATCTTAGTCTGTAAGTTTTTATGGGCACTACTCTTTTACGCAGTGCCCTTTTATTATGGCAGTATCTTTAAATCTTTTTCATGAATATCATAAAAAGCTAATTTATAATTTATTTTCTCCAGATAGCTATAAGTTTCTTGCAGCTGTTCTTCTACTTTTTTCTTATGCTTAAGCATCATTTCTTTTCTTTCCCTAATAGAGGCCTTGCCATACTGTGTTAATTCCACATATTTCTTCATTTCACTCAGCGGCATATTCGTTGCACGCAAACACACCATAAAGCTTAGCCACTCTAAGTGATAATCCTCATAAATTCGAATTCCATTATGATCTCTATTAACAGCAGGAACAAGTCCTTCTTTTTCATAAAAACGCAGTGTGTGCGGAGATATTCCTGTTTTTTCAGCAACCTCGCTTATCGTAAGCCCCATATGGCCCCTCCTCTTATACCTCATTCTATTTTCATGTATTTTACTTTATATCTATTTATTTCCGCAATTAAAAGCATATTCCTATAAATATGTTCATATTGAGAAAAGACCTATTAACGAATAATAGGCCTCTCCCTTTCATTCACATAATAATCTTATTACTGCATATACTTCTCCACTAATTCAAAGCATCTTTCTTCCGTAAGATTTCCTAGCACAGCCACGTATTCCAACTCTTCCATCGTACCGCCTTCATATTTTAAAGAAGCCGCTTTTGCAGTACTATCTCTGTATTCAATCCACTTACGCTGTTCATTTCTCAACTGCTCCATTTCGTCAGAAGGCAGTTGCTTCTGTAAGACACCATAAATTTCATTTACTAAGCCATCCCACGTGTCATATCTGTCACCTTCAACCTTTTTCATGGCATATGTTGAGTCATCTTCTGGATTGTTCCGCCGTTCATCCATTTCTTTTTTGTATCATTTAATTTCTTGAGATACACTTCCTTTTGACTCTCTGCAGTATCATTAGCAGCTGTGTTTTTTTCCGTTTTATTTGTACCAGTATTTTCTTTAGGTGCCTCACCATTTGCTGTTTGAGAACTGCTGTTATGTTCAGCTTGTTTATCTGCTGAATTGCTTGATTCTGTGGATGAGTTATTACAAGCAGCCAAAATCAGTACCGCAACTAAAGAGAAAATCACCTCAAAAGTTTTCATTATGAAAGTCCTCCTTTTATGGAAGTGAATGACGTTCCTCCTTTTATCCCCTTTATTTAACAATATAACAATTACAATTATTGTTAATCAATTTATATGTATATTTCTCGGTTTATTTTTAGAAGCAAGACAGCAGCATAAATAAAAAAGCACCAAACCCCCAACCGGGAATTTGATGCTTCATATCTCTAAGTAGTAAAAAACCACCAAACATATGTATTTGGTGGAGACGGTGGGAGTCGAACCCACGTCCAGAAACATCGGCACTTAAGCTTCTACGAGTGTAGTCAACATATTCGCGATTCGCTCATTCTTATGCCTGCTGACGGGCGTCCGATGAGCTAGCCTGGTTGTTCTCTTCCTTCTTCCTCAGACGGTGGAATCCGGCGTAGCCCACTTAAAGTGAGTCCCTTACCCTACCACATGGGCGATGGAGGGAGGAACCGCTAAGCGCTATTAAGCAGCTAAAGCGAAGTTGTTTTGTTGTTTGCCAGTTATAGGCTTTGACGTTTTAACGAGGCCGATCCCCTCGACTCGCAACCTAAGCTCGAACTATCCCTGTCGAATCCGTAACGTCCCCATAAGGATAAAATCTAGTGATTGTTACATCACTGGATTCACGCTATTTGCGTTAACGTTAGGAAGCTCAAAAATAGGAGCTTTAAGTTATGCTTGTCTTAACGACATAATTTATTATAACATAAACATCCTAGATTTCAATTGTAAGTTTTTGGATTACATTTTTTGTCTATCTCTTAAGGCACGCTCGATGCTGCGGTTTGCTTCTTTGCGCTTTAATGTCTCACGCTTGTCATAGTTTTTCTTACCCTTACCGAGCCCGATTAAAACCTTGGCAAAGCCGTTTTTCATATAAAGCTTCAATGGAACTAGTGCATAACCGATTTCCTTCGTGTCGCCAATCAGCTGGTTTATCTGCTTTTTGTGAAGCAGCAGCTTGCGTGTTCTCAGCGGCTCATGATTATAACGGTTTCCTTGTTCATATGGGCTTATATGCATGCCATACAAAAATACTTCACCGTTATGAACACGGGCATATGATTCCTTCAGGTTAACCCTGCCAGCACGGATTGCCTTAATCTCTGTTCCTTGCAGCACGATGCCTGCTTCATATGTTTCCTCAATAAAATAATCGTGGTTCGCTTTTTTGTTTTGAGCGACTACTTTCCCTTCACCTTTTGGCATTAAAATCCCCTACCTTTATAACCTAATTGTATCAAATTATCTCTGTTCGGACAATTTTGATAAAGTTTATCAAAGGGAAGCAAGATATGCTTCCCTTTCTCAAAAACATTTTAGCGTTTCTTTTTCTTTCTTTTTGCTTTTGGGGCATTTTCATAAAACTTTCTTTCTTTTTTGCCCTTGCGTTTTCCTTCCCCGTTGCTGCCGCTGCCATTGCCATTGCGTCCATCTTTGCCGGCCCCAGACTTTCCTTTCCGTGGCGCGCGAGATGTGCTGCCAGTTGAAAATACTTTGCCCTCTTTTTTCGGATCTCTGCGGCGAGTTCCTTTCATGCCGACAATTTCGAAGTCAATGGCACGCTCTTCTTTATTAACATTAACAACACGAACTGTGATCTCATCACCAATACGGAATACTTTGCCTGTTCTTTCACCAATCATCGCAAAATGGCGTTCATCATAGCGATAATAGTCGTCTGTCATATAGCTGACATGTACAAGACCTTCAATTGTATTCTTAAGCTCCACAAACATTCCAAAGTTTGTGACAGAGCTGATGATGCCGTCATATTCTTCGCCGATTTTATCCAGCATATATTCTGCTTTTTTGAGTTCGTCAGTCTCACGTTCTGCTTCAACAGAGCGTCTTTCCATATTGGACGAATGCTCTGCTATGTCTGTCAGCTTGCTGTTCCATTTCTCTTGAGTAGGAGCGCTAATGTCACCTTCTACTAGATATGTGCGAATAAGTCTGTGCACAATTAAATCGGGATAGCGTCTGATGGGAGACGTGAAGTGCGTATAGAACTCTGTTGACAACCCGAAATGCCCTAGACTTTCTGGATAATATTTTGCCTGCTGCATGGAGCGGAGCATAACAGTTGAAATAACCATTTCTTCTGGTGTGCCTTGCACCTCTTCAATAATTTCCTGAAGAGCTCTCGGATGAACTTCATTCGCAGTACCTTTCACGATATAGCCGAAGTTTGTAATAAACTCAAAAAACCTGCGCAGCTTTTCTTCTTTCGGGTCTTCGTGAATACGATAAATAAACGGTACTTGCAGCCAGTGGAAATGTTCTGCTACTGTTTCATTGGCAACAAGCATGAACTCTTCAATAAGGCGTTCTGCAACAGAACGTTCACGGAGGACAACATCCTTTGGCTTTCCATTTTCTTCAACAAGAACCTTTGATTCTTTGAAATCAAAGTCGATTGCTCCTCGGCCCATCCGTTTTGTGCGAAGAATCTGCGCAAGCTCTTCCATTCTCTCAAACATTGGAACAAGCTCAGCATATCTTTCTCGCAGCTCTTCATCTTTGTCATTTAAGATTGAGTTAACATCGGCATAAGTCATTCGTTCTGTTGTCTTAATGACACTTTGGAATATCTCATGGCTAACCACTTCACCGCTCGGGCTGATTTCCATTTCACAAGACAATGTCAGACGATTTACTTTAGGATTCAAAGAGCAAATCCCATTTGACAGGCGATGTGGAATCATTGGAATAACTCGGTCTACTAAATAAACACTTGTGCCTCTGTCTTGTGCCTCTACATCAATTGGTGAATCTTCCGTCACATAATAAGAAACGTCTGCAATGTGAACCCCAAGCTTGTAGTTGCCATTTTCCAGCCTTGTAACGGTTACCGCATCGTCCAAGTCCTTTGCATCAGCACCATCAATTGTGACAATCTGCTGATCCCTTAAATCACGTCTGTTTTTGATTTCACTTTCATCAATTTCATCTGGAACACTGTCAGCCTGTGCCATCACTTCGTCAGGAAAAGCAAGCGGCAGTCCATGCTTATGAATAACAGATAGAATATCCACACCAGGATCATTTTTATGGCCCAGTATCTTGATAATCTCCCCTTCTGCATTCTTTCTTCCTTCTGGATAAGCAGTTAAGTTTACAACTACTTTATGGCCTTCTACAGCACCCTTTGTGCTGCCTTTAGGAATGAACACATCTGTGGCAATTTTTTTATCATCGGGAATAACAAACCCAAAATTCTTGCTTTCGGAATATGTACCGACAATTTGCTGCACACCTCGTTCCAGAATACGGACGATGGTTCCTTCCCGTCTTTGACCAGAGCTTTCTGAAGTGACACGGGCAAGCACGATATCGCCATTCATCGCTGTCTTCACTTCATTTGGCGGGATAAAGATATCGTCTAGACCAGGCTCCTCTGGAATAACAAAGGCAAAACCCTTTGCATGGCCGGATATCTTCCCTTTCACTAAATTCATCTTTTCAGGCAGACCGTAACGATTGCTTCTCGTTCTTACAACCAACCCTTTTTCTTCCATCTGCACTAATGCCTTGACGAACTCCTTAAAGTTAGAAGAATCCTCAATTCCAAACGCTTCCTCCAGCTCCTGTACTGTCAGGGGCTTATACGCCTCGTCCTTCATATAATGCAGCAGCTTTTCTATATGCTCTTGAATTATATCCAAACAAACAACCTCCTTTTAATTAATTAATCCAATCTAATCGATCAATAAACTGGTAGAAATCCTCAAAAACCTCGTCCTTTTCTTTATCATGTGTAATAACATGGCCAGAATTCTCATACCATTTGATCTCTTTATCATCACTTTCCACTTCATTATAGATAATATTTGCACTATCTGTATTAATCATGTGGTCATGTCTTGCTTGTATAACAAAAACAGGGGAATAAATTAAATCCACTGATTGACGGACATCTGCAATCAAGCCTTGCAGCTCTTTTAACGTATTCATCGGGGCGAATTCTGCCATTTCTTGTTCAATGACTTCCTCCGATTTTCCTTCCCTAACCTTATAGTTACGAGCATATTCAAGGACGCCCTCATACATGACTTCTTCGCTTTTAATATACATTGGAGAACACATTGTTACGATACCCTTTACAGGTACAGTGTAACCTAACTTAAGAGAAAATACCCCGCCTAGAGAAAGTCCGCCCACTGCAATTTCTTCATAACCTTTTTCTTTCAAGAAATTATAGCCTGCCTGAACATCTTTCCACCAATCTTCTGGCCCATACTGCACAAGGTCCTCTGGCGGCACTCCATGGCCTTTATACAACGGAATATAGCAGCTGTATCCTTTAGTATTCAAATAGCGTCCAAGCATTCTTACATCTGATGTGTTGCCTGTGAAGCCGTGCAGCAGCAATACAGCACGTTTATTACTTCCTTCAAAATACAACGGCTTTTGTTCCACTAATTTCATTTTAAAAACACTCCTTGCCTTATCTTTTCCCATTTCCATCGGATTAACATATGTATAGCTGATTTTCTTTTTAGTAAATCTCATCCTATTTTAGGCAGAAAAAAGGATAAGAATCCAGCAAAAAGCTTCCAAAACCCCTCTTGCAGAAAAAAAACCTGACCGCATCCGGCCAGGTTTTTCATCTATACCGTTCAGCTATTAAATATCGAAATAGCTGACTGCAATCGTTAAAGCAAAGAACAAAATTGACAGTACGATTGTTGTATTATGAAGTATTAAGTCTAAACCGCGAGCTTTTTGTTTACCGAAAAGCTGTTCTGCCCCACCTGAAATGGCCCCGGATAGACCTGCACTTTTTCCTGATTGCAGAAGCACTACTACAATAAGAGCAAGAGCAACAATAATCAGTAATGTTAATAAGATTGTGTGTAACATACAAGCACCTCCATTAAAACGAACATACATTACTCTTAATGTACCATAATTTATCTTGTCCCACAATAGCATTACAACGGTTTTATCCAAGTTGTGGCAACAAAAAAGCACCTGACACAAAAATGTCAGGTGCTTGAAGTTCAAACCTTATTTAGTAAGGTTGTAGAAAGATTTAAGACCATCGTATACAGCTAGGTCGCCAAGCTCGTCTTCGATGCGAAGAAGTTGGTTGTACTTAGCAATACGGTCTGTACGAGAAAGTGAACCAGTTTTGATTTGGCCAGCGTTAGTAGCAACAGCGATGTCAGCGATTGTTGCATCTTCTGTTTCACCAGAACGGTGAGATACTACTGCAGTGTAACCTGCACGTTTAGCCATTTCGATAGCTTCGAAAGTTTCAGTCAAAGTACCGATTTGGTTAACTTTGATAAGGATTGAGTTAGCAATTCCTTTTTCGATACCTTCAGCCAATTTTTTAGTGTTTGTAACGAATAGATCGTCACCAACCAATTGTACTTTAGAACCGATGCGGTCAGTCAACAATTTGTGACCTTCCCAGTCGTTTTCGTCAAGACCATCTTCAATAGAGATGATTGGGAATTCGTTAACTAGCTCTTCGTAGAAAGATACTAGCTCTTCAGAAGTTAAGCCAGTGCGGCCTTCTCCAGCAAGATCGTATTTACCAGTTTCTTTGTTGTAGAACTCAGAAGAAGCAACGTCCATTCCAAGCAAGATGTCTTTACCAGGCTCATAGCCAGCTTTTTTGATTGCTTCGATGATAACTTCAAGAGCTTCACGGTTTGAACCAAGGTTTGGAGCGAATCCACCTTCGTCACCTACAGCTGTGTTCAAGCCTTTTGCAGATAGAACTGATTTAAGTGCATGGAACACTTCAGCACCATAACGCAATGCTTCTTTGAATGTTGGAGCACCTACTGGCAAGATCATGAACTCTTGGAAGTCCACGTTGTTGTCAGCGTGAGAACCACCGTTGATGATGTTCATCATTGGAGTTGGCAATTGCTTAGCATTGAATCCGCCAAGGTAACGGTACAATGGAAGACCAACAACTTCAGAAGCAGCGTGAGCTGCAGCCATAGATACACCAAGGATAGCGTTAGCACCTAATTTACCTTTGTTTTCAGTTCCGTCAAGCTCGATCATAGTTCTGTCGATTCCAGCTTGGTCAGTAACGTCCATACCGATGATAGCTTCAGCGATAACTTCGTTTACGTTTTCTACTGCTTTAAGAACACCTTTGCCAAGGTAGCGTGATTTGTCGCCGTCACGCAATTCTACTGCTTCGTATTCACCAGTTGATGCACCAGATGGAACAAGTGCACGACCGAAAAAACCTGATTCTGTTAAAACTTCTACTTCTACTGTTGGGTTACCGCGTGAGTCTAATACTTCGCGAGCATATACATGTTGAATGTATGGCATAATAAATTCTCTCCTTTTAATAAATCAATTATTTTTTAATGATAGATGTACCAGTCATTTCTGCTGGTTGTTCAAGTCCTAATAACTCAAGCATAGTTGGAGCCAAATCTCCAAGCTTTCCTTCTTGAAGCTCGACACCAGGCACTGTCACAATGACAGGCACAGGGTTTGTTGTATGTGCAGTCATAGGTTTCCCATCAAGTGTTACCACTTCATCTGAGTTACCATGGTCTGCTGTAATGATAGCTTTGCCGCCTTTTTCTTCAATCAGTGTGATGATTTTGCCTAAGCATTCATCAACAGTCTCGATAGCCTTGATAGTAGGTTCAAGCATTCCGGAGTGCCCAACCATATCAGGGTTTGCAAAGTTTAAGATGATAGCATCAAAATTATCTGCTTCAATCTCTTTTAGAAGTGCATCTGTCACTTCATAAGCGCTCATTTCTGGCTGCAAGTCGTATGTTGCAACTTTAGGAGAGTTGATCAAAATACGCTTTTCACCAGGGAATTCCGCTTCACGTCCACCGCTCATAAAGAACGTTACGTGTGGGTATTTTTCCGTTTCCGCAATGCGGAGCTGAGTTAATCCATTTTGGGAAATAACTTCACCTAATGTGTTATCCAAGTTTGTCGGCTTGAAAGCAACATACCCTTTTACTGTTTCACTGAAATGAGTTAAGCATACGAAATATAAATCTTTCGGATGATTTTCTCCGCGATCGAATGAACGGAAGTCCTCATTTGTGAATACATTAGAGATTTGGATTGCACGGTCTGGACGGAAGTTATAGAAAATTACTGCATCTTCGTCTTGAATGGTTGCAACCGGCTTACCGTCTTCTTTAGTAATAACAGACGGAAGTACGAATTCGTCAAAGATACCATTTCTGTAGTTATCTTCTACAACATCCAATGGGTTGGAGTAGCTAGGTCCTTCACCATAGGCCATTGCACGGTAGGATTTTTCAACACGGTCCCAGCGCTTATCTCTATCCATAGAATAGTAGCGTCCTGAGATTGTCGCAAATTCACCTACACCGTATTCTTCTATTTTTTCTTGTGTAGCCTTAATGTATTTTTCCGCAGTCTTTTGACCGACGTCTCGGCCGTCTAGAATTCCGTGAATATATACATTTTTTACACCCTCGTCTTTTGCAAGGCGAAGAAGGGCATACATATGTTCAATATGGCTGTGAACTCCTCCATCTGATAAAAGACCGAACAGATGAAGATTCTTGCCTTTTTCCTTCACATGCTTGATGGCATTTACGAAAGTTTCGTTCTTAGCGAACTGACCTTCTCTGATTGCCACATTCACTCTTGTCAAGCTTTGGTAAACAATACGTCCTGCTCCAATGTTCAAATGGCCAACTTCAGAGTTACCCATTTGTCCTTCTGGAAGACCTACATCTTCACCGCTCGCAACAAGTGTTGTGTGAGGATATTGATTCCAGTATTTATCAAAGTTTGGCTTTTTTGCTTGAGCAACAGCATTTCCCATACGTTCGTCTCTCAATGCAAAGCCATCCAAAATGATCAATGCTACAGGAGATTTACTCATGCCTTACCTTCCTCCAATAATTGCAGGAAGCTTTGTGCTTCTAAGCTAGCTCCTCCTACAAGAGCACCATCGATATCAGGCTGTGCCATATATTCTTTGATGTTCTCAGGCTTAACGCTGCCGCCGTATTGAATGCGGATGCTTTCTGCTACTTCTGGAGAAAACTGTTCGCTTACTGTTTTACGGATATGTGCGCAAACTTCGTTAGCATCAGCTGATGTAGAAGATTTGCCTGTTCCGATTGCCCAGATTGGCTCATAAGCTACAACTGTTGCTTTAGCTTGCTCATCTGTAAGACCAGCTAGAGCTTTTGAAACTTGAGAAGCAACGAATTCGTTTGTTTCGCCGTTTTCTCTTTGCTCAAGCGTTTCACCACAGCAAACGATTGGAGTTAAGTTGTTTTCAAATGCTGCAATCGTTTTTTTGTTAACAGCTTCGTCTGTTTCATTGAAGAACTCACGGCGTTCAGAGTGTCCAAGGACAACGTATTTAGCACCGATGTTTTCCAAAGCTACAGGGCTGATTTCACCTGTGAAAGCACCATTTTTTTCGAAGTGCATGTTTTGTGCACCAATTTTCACTTCTGTGCCGTCAGTCAATTCTACTAATTGACCGATGAATAGAGCAGGAGCAACAACTACTGCATCAACCTGTTCACTAGAAGGAATTGATTCTTTAATTTCTTGGATAAAGTCCACTGCTTCAGGAAGTGTTTTGTTCATCTTCCAGTTTCCAGCGATAATAGGTTTGCGCATGTATAACATCCTTTCATGCTTGGTTAATTATTATTTATCGTTAAGAGCTACTACACCTGGAAGTTCTTTGCCTTCCATGAATTCCAACGAAGCACCGCCACCTGTTGAAATATGGCTCATTTTGTTTGCAAGGTCAAACTTCTCAACTGCTGCTGCAGAATCTCCACCACCGATGACAGAGTATGTATCTTGTGATTCAGCAAGAGCTGTTGCTACTGCTTTTGTTCCTTTAGCAAATGTATCTAATTCAAACACACCCATTGGTCCGTTCCAGATAACCAATTTAGAGTTTTTGATAACATCTGCATAGATTTCTCTTGTTTTTGGACCGATGTCCAACGCTTCCCAATCAGAAGGGATTTCTTCGATGGAAACAGTTTGTGTGTTAGCATCGTTAGAGAAGTCGTCTGCAACTGTTACATCTACAGGCATGTAGAATTTAACACCTTTTTCTTTCGCTTTTTCCATATAAGATTTCGCTAGTTCGATTTTATCTTCTTCAAGAAGAGACAATCCGATTTCATGGCCAAGTGCTTTTACGAATGTATAAGCTAATCCGCCACCGATGATCAAGTTATCTACTTTATCAAGAAGGTTATCGATTACGCCGATTTTGTCTTTTACTTTAGCTCCACCGACGATAGCTGTGAATGGACGGTCTGGATTTGAAAGTGCTTTTCCTAATACATCAAGCTCTTTTTCCATTAATAGACCAGATACAGCTGGGATATGGTGTGCAATACCTTCAGTTGAAGCATGTGCACGGTGTGCTGCACCAAATGCATCGTTTACGAATACATCAGCTAGTTCAGCATAGCTTTTTGCTAGTTCTGCATCGTTTTTCTCTTCACCAGCATTGAAACGTACGTTTTCAAGCAATAGCACATCGCCTTCAGACAGCTTGCTGATTTCAGCTTTAACAGCTTCACCATAAGACTCATCTGTTTTTACAACATTTTTGCCAAGTAGCTCAGAAAGACGTGCAGCAACTGGAGTTAAACGCAATTCTTCTACCACTTCACCATTTGGACGGCCTAAGTGACTTGCTAAAATTACGATAGCACCTTTTTCTACTAACTCGTTAATAGTTGGTAGTGCTGCTTGAATTCTTGTTTCATCCGTGATTTTTTGATCCTTCATCGGAACGTTGAAGTCAACACGAACAAATACTTTTTTGCCTTTTAAATCGATATCGCGAATCGTTTTCTTGTTCATTAAATGAGACCCTCCACTTGCATTATTTTAAGCTTTTAATCCGTATCCACTAAAGATTGCAAAGCTATTTTTAAAAGAGCGGAAACAAAGCTGTTTCCGCTGTTTGATTAAGGGCTTTAGCTTAACAAAATTATTTTGTAGCTAATTGTGCAAAGTGTTTAACTGTTCTTACAAGTTGGTTTGTGTAAGACATTTCGTTGTCATACCAAGCAACAGTTTTAACCAATTGCTTGTCGCCAACTGTCATAACTTTAGTTTGAGTTGCATCGAACAATGAACCATAGCTGATTCCGATGATGTCAGAAGAAACGATTTCGTCTTCAGTGTAACCGTAAGACTCGTCAGCAGCTGCTTTCATTGCTGCGTTAACTTCTTCAACTGTTACTTTTTTGTCAAGAACTGTTACAAGCTCAGTTAATGAACCAGTTTTAACAGGTACACGTTGTGCAGCTCCGTCTAATTTACCGTTAAGTTCTGGCAATACTAGACCGATAGCTTTAGCAGCACCAGTTGAGTTAGGGATGATGTTTTCTGCAGCAGCACGAGCGCGGCGGAAGTCACCTTTTGGATGTGGAGCGTCAAGAGTGTTTTGATCTCCAGTGTAAGCATGGATAGTTGTCATTAGTCCTTCAACGATACCGAAGTTGTCTTGAAGTGCTTTTGCCATTGGAGCTAGGCAGTTTGTAGTACAAGAAGCACCAGAGATAACTGTTTCAGTACCATCAAGAATGTCATGGTTTACGTTGTAAACGATTGTTTTCATTTCACCAGTTGCAGGTGCAGAGATAACAACGTTTTTAGCGCCAGCTTGGATATGAGCTTCAGCACTTTCTTTAGTTGTGAAGAAACCAGTAGATTCGATAACTGTATCTACGTTAAGCTCGCCCCATTTAAGGTCAGCTGGGTTTCTTTCAGCAGTAGTTACTACTTTTTTACCGTTTACTAGGAAGTAACCTTCGTGTACTTCGATTTCACCTTGGAAAGTACCTTGAGATGAATCATATTTTAAAAGATGTGCCAGCATTTTAGTATCAGTTAAATCATTGATAGCCACTACTTCCAATTCTGGGTTTTCCATGATTTTTCTGAATGCTAAACGTCCGATACGTCCAAATCCGTTAATACCAACTTTTACTGTCATTATTATTTCCTCCTCTAAATTTAGAGATAATTATATATAAAGGGATTTCCCATTATATCAAGTTTTTTGCCGCTCCTTCATCTGTGATCAGAATGGTAGAGGGTGGCGCTTTTTTTAAATAGGCTCTAATAGCCTTTGATTTTGACGATCCTCCGGCAACTGCGATTACATTTGGAACAGTAGAAAGATTTTCAAGTCTAAGGCCGATCGTCTGAACCTTATGGACAACCTCTCCGTCTTCATTAAAGTAATAACCAAATGCTTCACCGACAGCATTTGCCTGCACGATTTTTTCCAGGTCACTTGCACTTGTACTGCGGCGTTCTGCCATTGTAATGGCATCTCCAATTCCATGAATAAGCAGGCTAGCTGATTTAATCAACTGTAAAACTTCATTGATGCGGGCATCTTTGACAATGCTTTTGTACATCTCCTTGCTCACTTCATCAGGAGCATACAGGACACGATGCTTGCTGTCTGTGCGATCAGCCATCATGGAACAGATCGTATTGGCCTGGTTTTTAACATCTTCCCCAATGCCGCCACGCGCCGGAACAAACAGCCATTCACCGTCCACTATGTTAGGCGTAAGCATCTCTGCCACTGCAGCCATCGTGGTTCCACCATTAACTGCGATGATATTATTGCCTTTTAATAGTGATTTCATACTATTAGCTGTTGCAAGTCCCAGTTCTTTTTTCAACCATGGAGAATGATCGCTGTCTCCAGCTACAATAATCACCCTTTTGATATGCAGCTTCTTTTCAAGCTCTTTCTCCATTTCGTTAATACCCGTTACTTCCCTCATTACACTAGAAAGACTTTCCAAAGTTTCTTCGCCAATTGGAGTGAGTGTCATGCCAATGTTCGTAATATGTATAAGCTTCTGATCTTTTAAGAACTCCACTTCGCTCCTGAGCACTCGTTCCGTCAATCCAAGGCTTCCCGCCAAGCTTCTTCTGCCGACAGGCTGCATATTGCTGATGTGATGAAGAATGTAATATCTTTTTTGCATAATTACGAGTAAATCAGGCAATAATCTTTTTTGAATCTCGATAAATGAATTCATTCTTGGTGCCCCTTCACTTACAGTGGTCATTTGAAGTCCCGCATAGACATATTATGTCCCACAATCTCCAAAAAAAATCATTTCCTGCTACAAACTCATTCTATCACCAGCGAATAGCAAATTCAACTTATAAACGTCCATTTTTCAAGAAATTTGACGAAAATTCGAAGATGGTTCGCATGTGAATTTCATCACGTTTTCATTGCTTTCATTCTATATAAACAGGAACAGCAGCAAAAAAGGATAAAGATTTAGAAATGGTTAGATAGCTCGTCCCTGTAATAGGAGCGGAATTCTATATCCTCACTCTCAAAGGAATTCAAACAAAAAAGACTGTCGAAAATCCCATAAAGAGATTGTCAACAGTCTTTTTTTCAAATAGCGCCCTCGAAGGGAATCGAACCCCTATTTCAAGAACCGGAATCTTGCGTGCTATCCATTACACCACGAGGGCAGAATTTTTTAAAGAACGTTTTGATTATATGATATGTTTCGCTTTAATGCAAGGAATAATTGTTTAAAAATATCCAGTCTGGGTATCATGGTAAGGATAAAATCTTATTGTAAAAACATGAATGGAATGACAGTGACATAAAGTGTCGAAGGATATTTTGCTGTATCCGAACGTAAACGTTTGACCTTAATTGACCATCCGTGTATCATTAGGATTACATACAGTAATGAATTTATTTCACTACTGAAGAAACACATACTTATAAAGCAAAATTTATTTTTAAAGGAGGATTTTTTTATGAACTTAATCCCTACAGTTATCGAACAAACGAATAGAGGGGAACGCGCTTATGATATTTATTCCCGTCTGTTAAAAGACCGCATCATCATGCTTGGAAGTGCGATTGACGATAATGTTGCTAACTCTATCGTTTCACAGCTCTTGTTCCTAGATGCTGAAAATCCTGAAAAGGACGTTTCCCTATACATTAACAGCCCTGGCGGTAGCATTACTGCTGGGATGGCTATTTATGACACAATGCAGTTCATCAAGCCGAATGTACAAACAATCTGCATCGGTATGGCTGCTTCTATGGGTGCTTTCTTGCTTGCAGCTGGTGAAAAAGGCAAACGTTATGCCCTTCCAAACGCTGAAGTTATGATTCATCAGCCACTTGGCGGAGCACAAGGTCAAGCTACAGAAATCGAAATTGCTGCAAAACGCATCCTGTTCTTGCGTGACAAGCTGAATGGTATCCTTGCAGAGCGTACTGGCCAGCCAATCGATATTATCGCAAAAGACACAGAGCGTGATAATTTCATGACAGCAGAAAGAGCGAAAGAGTATGGTTTAATTGACAATATTATCACTCGCAATGAACTGTCAGACAAAAAAGATAAATAATAAAAAAAGGAACACCTCGCAATAAAGCGCGAGGTGTTTTTATAATAATTTTTCCAATGTTTTAAGCGCTTCCAATTCATCGCTGCCATCAATAATAAGTTTAATGTCCGCACCTGAGTGTATCGCCAGGCCCATAATTCCCATGATACTCTTCGCGTTTACTCTTCTTCCTTCTTTCTCAATATAAACTTCAGAAACATAGTTTGTCGCTTCTTGAACAAATATCGCTGCAGGTCTTGCTTGTAAGCCTGATTTCAATGTTACTTTAATATCTCTTTCTACCACCTGAAATCTCCTCCCCGATTTAAAATATACAAGGAGGATAATATACCCTTACAACTTAAAGTTTTAAGATATATTATCCCTCTATACTTATTATACTTGTTCTCCTCTGCGTAGCGCATCAGCAATTTCATCTATTTTTCTCAGCCTGTGGTTAATACCGGATTTACTGATATTCCCGGAGGAAACCATTTCGCCAAGCTCCTTTAAAGTCACATCCTGATAAGCTACTCTCAGCTCGGCAATTTCACGCAGCCTGTCTGGGAGCACTTGAAGTCCAACCGTCCGTTCAATAAAGCGGATATTTTCCACCTGTCTCAATGCGGCGCCAATTGTTTTGTTCAGGTTGGCAGTCTCACAGTTAACAAGCCTGTTAACAGAATTTCTCATATCCCTAACAATCCGGATATCCTCAAAGCGAAGCAAAGCTCCGTGAGCACCGATGATATTTAGGAATTCTGTAATTTTTTCCGCTTCTTTCAAATATGTGATGAAGCCTTTCTTTCTCTCCAGCACTTTGCTGTTTAAATCGAAAGTATTCATCAGATTGCTCAATGCAACAATATGCTCTTTGTAAAGTGATGTTATTTCCAAATGATAGGAGGATGTTTCCGGGTTATTGACAGAGCCTCCCGCAAGAAAGGCCCCTCTCAAATAAGAGCGTTTGCAGCATTTTTTCTTAACAAGGTCTTCTGCAATTTCATGTGTAAACATAAAGCCCTCTGTTAAAATGCTCAAGCTTTCCAAAATTTCCTTCGCTTTCGTGGAAAGTCTTACAATATACACATTGTTTTTTTTGAGTCGCATCTTCTTTCTCACCAACAGCTCGACAGGTATGTCGTAATACTTTTTGATGAGTGTATATATTCTTCTTGCAATCGCGGCATTTTCTGTCTGAATGTCCACCACCAGCTTTTGGTTGGAAAAGGATAAAGTGCCATTCATCTGGATCAGGGCAGACAGCTCTGCCCTGCCGCAGCAATCTTTAACTTCAATAGTCGTTAATTCTTTTTTCGTCTCTGAAGCGAAAGACATACCTTCACCCCCATTTTAAAACGCAAACCCTATTCCCTGTTATTGATCGGCTTTCAGTTCTGGATCAAGCATAGAATAGAGGATTTTCGCCACTTCCAACGTGTTATGGCGGATGACCTTTTCCTCCAGGCTGATAATTTCTCCAAGAATGACTTCTAGTCCAAGCTTCTCTAATTTCTCTGTATCAAAAAAGACAGGTTTTGCTTTCTCTTCATTATACCGTTCCAGAACGTTCGCTGGGATATTTTCTTTATTTACCAATATTGTGTTTAAAAAAGGCTCTGGCATATGCTCATAAATAGCCTTAACATGATCGCTCGCTGAGTAATCAAGAGTTTCGCCGGCTTGTGTCATGATGTTGCAAATATAAACTTTCTTTGCAGCTGCTGTCATGATTTCCCTGCTTATTTCAGGCACAACAAGATTTGGAAGGATGCTCGTATAAAGACTTCCCGGTCCAATCACAATCAAGTCTGCATGACGGATTGCCTGAATTGCTTCAGGCAGCGGCGTCGCATGTTCCGGTGTTAAAAACACCTCTTTTATTTTCTTCCCGCTCTCGGGAATTCTTGACTCACCTGTAACGATTGAACCATCTTCCATTCTTGCATTTAAAACTACACTGTGGCTTGTAGCCGGCAATACTTTTCCGCGCACATTAAGCACTTTGCTCATTTCCTGAATGGCATAGGTGAAATTACCAGTAATCGATGTCATCGCTGCAATAATCAAGTTGCCTAAAGAGTGTCCATTTAAATCCTTGCTGTTCGAAAACCGGTGCTGAAACATTTCCTCCACCAACGGTTCGACATCGGATAATGCAGCCAGTACATTTCTAATATCACCTGGTGCAGGAATGTCCAAATCATCACGCAGCCGGCCCGAACTTCCTCCATCATCTGCAACAGTGACAATAGCTGTAATGTCCAAAGGATACTTCTTTAATCCTCTCACAAGGACAGACAAGCCGGTGCCGCCACCGATAATTACAATTCTCGGATGCTCCACTTCATTCATGCTTTTTGGTCCTTTCTCCTCTCCATGTCACGATGAGTTATTTCGACATGATAATCACCTTCGAAATGTTTGCCAATATACTCCGATAAGGCAACAGAACGATGCTGGCCGCCAGTGCAGCCAATTGCTACAACGAGTTGGGACTTCCCTTCCCTTTTATACTGCGGAAGCATAAAGGTAAGCAGATCAATGACTTTTTCAAGAAATTGGCCTGTTTCTGTCCATTTCAATACATAGCTGGACACATCAGCATCTAATCCTGTTTTTGGTCTCATATGCTCAACGTAATGAGGGTTTGGTAAGAAACGAACATCAAATACTAAATCAGCATCAATCGGGATGCCATGCTTAAAGCCGAAGCTCATGACATTCACCGTAAAAATCGTATCTTTATTCGCTGAAAACTCCATTAATATTTTTTCTCGCAATTCTCTTGGAGAGCTTTTCGATGTATTGTAAATGATTTGTGCTCTGCCTTTTAGCTCCTCAAGCAATTCTCGCTCCATTTCAATTCCTTCAAGGGGAAGGCCTGAGGGTGCAAGAGGATGCGATCTTCTTGTTTCCTTATATCTTCTGACTAAAGTGCTGTCATCTGCATCCAGAAAGAGCACTTTCGGCACTACCCAGGATTTTGCCAAATCATCCAATGCACTGAATAAATTGTCAAAAAACTCTCTGCCCCGCAAATCCATCACAAGGGCAACCTTATTCATCTTATTCTCTGATTCCTTCATAAGTTCAAGAAACTTTGGCAAAAGAGTAGGCGGCAAGTTGTCTACACAGAAAAACCCTAAGTCCTCAAAGCTTTGTATGGCCACTGTTTTACCAGCCCCAGACATACCTGTAATAATAACAACTTGCGGCTCGTTCACCACACTCGCACCCATGCTCATTCCCCCTTTAATGTTTTAGCTTGGATCCAACCGGTAGCTAATCAGTTCAAAATCAGGCGTATATGTGAATGTTCCATATATAATTCCATTGCCGTGAATCATATAATCCAAGATGTGATAGTCTCCTTCTGCCATCGGCAGATTTTTGATATTTTCAATATCATGCCAAACTATTTTTCCTTCTTCAGACTCATCCACATGAACTCCGTCAGCGTTTGTGGAGAAGAAGGTGAACATCATCCATTCAGAAGTTATTTTGTCGCCATCCTTGATAATGAACGTGAATATTCCTTTAATATTGGGATTTCTTAAGTATATACCTGTTTCTTCTCGGAATTCTCTGATGCATGAGTCTCTTACAGACTCCCCTGGCTCCATCTTACCGCCTGGAGCAACCCACCAGCCTCTTCTTGGCTTTTGCAAAAGGAGCACCTTATTATCCTTCAGTAACAGGCAGTTCGTCACACGCTGCACTATTATCACCTCAAACATTCTGTAATCTCTATGTAGCATGAAACTACTGCTTAGTTCTTATATTATACTATTATTGTGAAACACCCACAATAAAATGCCTTCTTCAAATAAGTTCTGCTATTTCTCTTTAAATAAAGCGCAAAAAAAAGCATAGGCGTTATGCCTATGCACCAAAATATATATCTTAAAAGGGGGTCAATTTCTATTATTATGTTACCCGAATTATATTTCACTACTGTTACAGTACAATTAAAAGAGAGTAACACTTTGAAAGCTTTTTCATTACGCCTTTTGTTGTAATGATTCAGCAAGCTCTTCCACATAATGCTGTGCAGCTTGAGCAGCGATACTGCCGTCTCCCGTAGCTGTAACGATTTGACGAAGTGTTTTTTCACGAATGTCTCCTGCCGCGAAAATACCTGGTACTTTCGTTTCCATACGGTCATTTGTTTCGATATAACCATTTTCGTTCGTAATGCCTAAGTTCTCAAACGGTTTAGACAGAGGCACCATTCCGATATAGATGAACACACCGTCAGCAGCAAGTTCCTGCTCTGTGCCGTCCGTTGTAGAAACAAGTGTTACACTGCCGACTTTTCCGTCTTTTTCATTAATTGCTTTAATTGTGTGATTCCAGATGAAATCAACTTTATCGTTAGCAAACGCTCTGTCTTGCAGAATTTTTTGTGCTCTTAATTCATCGCGGCGATGAACAATTGTTACTTGTGAAGCAAAACGTGTTAAATAAACGCCCTCTTCTACAGCTGAATCTCCTCCGCCGATGACGAACAGCCTTTTTTCTTTAAAGAATGCACCGTCACAAACTGCACAATAGGAAACTCCGCGGCCGCCCAATTCTTTTTCGCCAGGAACACCGACTTTTTTGTATTCAGCACCAGTCGAAATGATAATGGATCTTGCTTTATATTCCTTTGAACCTGCTTTGACTGTTTTATATTCTTTCCCGTCAATAATTTCCTTAATATCGCCATATGCATATTCTGCACCGAATTTTTTTGCATGGTTGAACATTTTATTAGAAAGGTCCGGGCCAAGAATGCTTTCAAATCCAGGGAAGTTTTCTACTTCTTCTGTATTTGCCATTTGTCCGCCTGGAATACCTCTTTCAATCATCAATGTGGAAAGGTTGGCACGGGAAGTATAAACAGCTGCTGTCATACCAGCTGGACCGGCACCAATAATAATTACGTCATAAATTTTTTCTTCCGCCACTTTTAAACACTCCTTTATCTAAACACTCTATATTCATTAACGCACGCGTCAGGACCGCACGCTTTAAATACTAGCTCACTCTTTGTAGTATTACCATCTAATACTATCCTATTAGACACAGTCTCTTTAGTCCAAATATTTGCTCACAAAAGAAAAACTTCCACCATTGTCTCTCCAATGGCGGAATTCTCTTTATCAATCATTATATTTTTTAATGATTTTAATATATTTTTGCAACGTTGCTGTAGACAGACCGTAAAGGCTTGCCATTTCTTTTTGGGAAGTCTTTTCATTTCTGTACTTGCTCCAAATATAATCCATTGCCGCTGCCAAAGCACTGCTGTTATCCATTTTCTCACCTGCTTGAAAGATTTGAATGAAAACAGAAAACCACATTAAATAAAGGCCAGCCTCAATCGTTCCAATCGGGCGGTGCTTGCTGTAAATAATCTCAGCAGTATTGTGTGCATTCAGCAGGATAGGATTAGTGCTTGCACCTGTCTTTACAAATGAAAGATACTCGTTCTCTAATGAAGTGAACGTACTGTTGTCTTTCATTTGTTCCGAAGAAAGGATTGCATCCTTATTTTTCGAAATGGAAGTAAGGAACACAGCAAACAGTCTTTCCTCTTGGTGTATGCTGGAATATCTCTTTAAAATGGAAGGCATATGATCTTCGAAGCCGTTAACTCTGTCTTCTTTTTCTTTCCAAGGTTCATGTCCCGCTTTTTCCGGATTCAGCTCAAGGACTTTTGCCCACACCGTTTGTGCAAATTTCGTCCTGCCGACAAAGTAAGCGGAGGCAGACAGCCAATAATAAAAAGTAGCATCTTCTGTATAACCTTGTTTTTGCAGCTTTCTCAGTAGGAAATAAGCTGCTTCATATTCCCCTACAAGAGCAAAAGTCGTGCCAAGCTTAAATTGATGGTCGACAGAAATCGGTTTGATTTTCTTCAAAATCTCCGTAAGCTGACTGATATTCTCACTATTGCCTTCATAATAAGCAAATACTAGCTTATTGCATAAGGCGTGCAGATTTCCAGCATTCTTTTCGAGCACATCCTCTAAAATGCCATTCGCCTTTTTTACTTCACCTAGATAAAAGTAAGCCAGTGCCAGGTTATTATAAGCAGACCAGTATTCGGGGTAATCAGAAATCACTTTATTCAGCATTTCAACAGCTCTGTTGAAATTGCCTGATTCCAGAAGTTCTCTTGCCTGTTCCTGCCTGGTGATTAGGTCTTCCTCTTCATAAGGCTCCTCTTCTTCCAGATCATCAGACTCTAATGTTAGCACCTCAAGCAAATCCTCTGTATCTTCCCGGAACTCTCCGTCCGGTTCCAGCTTTAAATATAATTTCGCGTGATAATAAGCATCTTTGAAAAATCCTAAATGCGCATAATTATTTGCAAGGAAATAATAACATTCCACCATTTCTTCATCCAGTTCTTCAATAATCAGATGAAGCAGTTCATTGGATTTTTGATATTCTCCAATATCTGCATAAACAATCGCAAGCTGACAAAGAATTGTCGGTTCTCCTGGATCAAGCTGCATCGCTCTTTGCAAATATTTCAATGATTTATTATAATCTCTTTGATGATATGCTTTAATGCCTTTGGAAAAATAATATTCGCCTGTAGGATTAAATGTAATAAGTTTACCCATTGGTTGTAAAGTATTTGAGTCTTTATTCATATAATCCTCCACAATCTATTTAAACTCACGTAGAGCAATTCTTTTGCTTCAACTTATGTAGTATATCATACTTCAAAGGATGCGGAGAAGGCTGTTTCTAGAAAATACATATACATAACTGGAAATATGACACTTCTATGTTTCTTTCCATGATACCGAAGCAATTATTATTCTAACATACAAAAAACTGCCCTCAGGAATAAAGCTGAGTGCTCAAAATCCATCAGACAGTTGTATGATTATTTCTCTTGATGACGATTTTCCAAAACCTTCAGTATTTCGGCAAAAGGAAGATTTTGTTCCCTCAGCAATACAAACAGATGGTAGAGAAGATCAGACGCTTCCCATTTGAGTTCCTCTGTATCACGGTTTTTGGCTGCAATAATAACCTCAGCTGCCTCTTCACCGACTTTCTTCAGGATCTTGTCGACCCCTTTTTCAAACAGGTAAGTCGTGTATGCTCCTTCAGGACGATTTAATTCTCTTTCTTGAATAACAGCTTCCAAGTCTTTCAAAATTTGATAGTTTGCCAATTCCTCAATCGCGGCTTCCTTATTTTGATATAAACTTTCAGCAAAGCAGCTAACCGTTCCATTATGGCAAGCAGGCCCATTTGGTTTAACTAGCACTACAAGGGCATCTTTGTCACAGTCAAATTTAATTTCGGCAATTTGCTGTGTGTTTCCGCTTGTTGCTCCTTTATGCCAAAGCTCATTCCTTGATCTGCTGTAAAACCATGTTTCTCCTGTTGCTAATGATTTTTCCAAAGATTCTTTATTCATGTATGCCAAAGTTAACACTTCTTTTGTTGCGGCATCTTGAACAATTGCTGGTATTAGTCCTTTTTCATCAAACTTCAGCTCGTCTACTGTCATCTCACAAGCACTCCTCTTTCATGTAAATATCCTTTGACTTCATGCACGGAGGTTTCTTTATAATGGAAAATACTAGCAGCAAGTGCTGCATCTGCATTTGCTTCTTGGAACACATCAAGAAAATCCTCTGCATCACCGGCACCGCCAGAAGCAATAACAGGAACAGAAACCGCATCACTTACGGCTTTCGTTAAGGCTAAGTCGAATCCCTTTTTCTCTCCATCTGAATCCATGCTCGTCAGCAATATCTCGCCTGCTCCAAGCTCTACCGCTTCTTTCGCCCATGAAATAACATCTTTATCCACAGGGGTGCGTCCGCCATGTGTGTATACTCTCCATGTTCCCAATTCTTGATCATATTTTGCATCGATGGCAACAACGATGCATTGAGAACCGAAAAAGTTTGCTCCTTCTTTGATAAGGCTGGGATTTGTAACAGCTGCTGTGTTCAGTGAAACCTTATCAGCTCCTGCACGCAAAGTCCTTTTCATATCATCAAGAGAGTTAATTCCTCCGCCGACAGTGAAGGGAATTGCAAGCTCAGAAGCAACTTCCTTAACCACCTCAACCATCGTCTTGCGGCCTTCATGTGATGCTGAAATGTCGAGAAATACCAGCTCGTCTGCTCCCTGTTCATCATAAAACCGAGCAAGCTCAACAGGATCGCCAGCATCTCGCAATTGCACGAATTGCACACCCTTTACGACACGCCCGTCCTTAACATCCAGGCATGGAATGATTCTTTTCGTCAGCATTATCTTTCCACCTCATTAAGCGCATCTCGCAATGTAAAGCGCCCTTCATATAATGCTTTGCCGATAATTGCTCCAGCGACACCGTCCTTGGAATATTGCTTTAGGGCAACTAAATCCTCCAAGCTGCTGACTCCTCCAGAAGCAATAACATCCTTCTTCGTCACTGCCGCCAATTCTTTGACTGCTAGTAAATTAGGACCACTGAGCATTCCATCTGTAGCAATGTCTGTAAAAATAAAGGTTTCAGCACCTGCATCGGCAAATCTTTTCCCTAAATCAACTGCTCTTATTTCAGAGGTTTCAATCCAGCCATGTGTGGCGACAAAGCCATTTTTTGCATCAATGCCAAGGGCGATGGCACTGCCGTATTTCTTTATCATCTCTATTGCGAAATCAGGATTGGAGATAGCAATGCTGCCGATAATGACACGTGTAACCCCATTATCCAAATAATGAACAATATCCTCCTCAGTACGAATCCCTCCGCCGATTTGCACAGAAACACCAAGTTTTTTTGCTGTTTCTATTACAAAGGAATCATTCACTCTTTTGCCGTCTTTTGCTCCATCCAAATCGACCATATGTATCCATTTTGCTCCTTGGTCTGCGAAGCTTTTGGCCATATCAAAGGGAGAATCGCCGTAAACAGTTTCCTTATCGTAATCTCCTTGAAGGAGACGGACACACTTGCCGCCTCTCATATCAATGGCAGGATATAAGGTAAAGCTCATATTGTTCATCCTTTCTTTATAAGCTTCGTAAAGCCGCTCAATAATTCCATCCCAAGCTTGCTGCTTTTTTCTGGGTGGAACTGCATGCCATACACATTGCCTTTTCCGACAACTGCTGGTACTTCCTTGTCATACTCACTGCTGGCGATAATGATTTCATCATCTGTTTCTGCATAATAAGAATGAACAAAATAAACATAGTCATCTTCTAGACCTGTTGTAGCATCAGAATTCTTTTTGAAATGGAGACGATTCCAGCCCATATGAGGCACTTTATACTTCACACCTTCTGCCGATTCCCCTGGAAAACGAACGATTTTCCCTGGCAGTAAGTGCAATCCTTCTGCATGGCCATGCTCCTCACTTTCTTCAAAAAGCAGCTGCATGCCAAGGCATATGCCGAGCAGCGGTTTATCACTTTTCGCATATTCACGGATCATGTCAGACAGGCCAGTTTCGTTCAGCTTCACCATCGCATCCTTAAACGCCCCTACACCAGGAAGAATTAAAGCATCTGCTTCCATCAGCTTTTCTTTGTCCTCAGAAATAAAGTAAGGGATGTCCAATCTTTCCAGTGCTTTGCTCACACTAAATAAGTTGCCCATGCCATAATCGATGATTCCAAGCATTTACAGCATTCCTTTCGTAGATGGAATTCCTTTTACTCTAGGATCAATGGTTGTCGCCTCATCAAGGGCTCTTGCCAACGCCTTAAAGATTGCTTCAATCATGTGATGCGTATTTTGGCCATAGTGAAGGATAACATGCAGATTGATACGTGCTTCTAATGCAAACTTCCACAGAAATTCATGGACAAGCTCTGTATCGAATGTACCTACCTTATTGCTTGGGAATTCTGCCCGAAACTCCAGATGCGGGCGATTGCTTAAATCGACAACTACTTGAGCCAATGTCTCATCCATCGGCACAAAGCTGTTACCGTAACGTTTAATGCCCTTCTTGTCGCCAAGTGCATCCTTTAGTGCCAACCCAAGGCATATGCCGATATCTTCTGTTGTGTGGTGATCATCGACCTCTATGTCTCCATTAGCCTGAACGGTCAAGTTAAATTGGCCATGCTTCGTAAAAAGATCAAGCATATGGTTCATAAAAGGTACACCTGAATCAATTTCGGAGATGCCTTCGCCATCAATATTGTAGGACAATTGGATATTTGTTTCTCCTGTTTTCCTGCTTACCGCTGCTGTTCTTCCCATTTTTAACCCTCCTGTAAAAGATGCTACCTGTTTTTATTTCTTGCTTCGATTGCTCTGGCATGCGCTTCTAAGCCTTCCAGACGGGCAAAGGCAGCTATTTTATGTCCATTTTGTTCAAATGCTCTTTCACTGTATGAAATAATGCTGGATTTCTTCTGGAAATCGTCGACATTCAACGGACTGGAGAACCTAGCCGTTCCATTTGTTGGCAACACATGGTTTGTACCGGCAAAATAATCTCCAACCGGCTCTGAACTGTAACGGCCGATAAAAATAGCGCCTGCATGCTTGATTCTGCCAAGCAATTCAAAGGCATTGTCTGTGATAATTTCTAAATGCTCTGGGGCAATAGCATTAATAGATTCAATCGCTTGATCCATTGTATCTGTTAATACAATTAAGCCATAATCATTGATTGATTTTTCAGCTATTTCCTTGCGCGGCAAGTCACTTAGCTGCTTTTCCACTTCTGCTGCTACTTGTTCAGCAAGCTTACGAGAGGTTGTCACTAACACTGCAGATGCTCTTGTATCATGCTCTGCCTGTGATAATAAGTCTGCAGCCACTTCATTTGCATTTGCTGTATCATCTGCAAGAACAGCAATCTCACTCGGTCCTGCAATCATATCGATATCAACATCGCCATATACTTCTCGTTTAGCTAATGCGACAAAAATATTGCCAGGTCCCACAATTTTATCAACACTTTTAATCGTTTCTGTACCATACGCAAGTGCAGCAACTGCTTGTGCTCCGCCTGCCTTATAAATCTCTTTCACACCGGCAATATGAGCAGCTACTAAAACTGCACTTGGCAGTTTGCCGTCTGCATTTGGAGGTGATACCATCACGATTCTGTCGACTCCGGCAACTTGGGCAGGAACAACATTCATCAGTACAGAGGATGGATATGCTGCTGTTCCGCCGGGAACGTAAACACCAACAGAATCCAAAGATGTTATTTTCTGACCGAGAATGGTGCCGTCTTCCTTTGTTATCATCCAAGATGTTTTAAGCTGATTTTGATGATATGCACGAATATTTTCGGCGGCCTCTTGGATGATCTGGACCATGTCTTTGTCAACATCTTCATACGCAGCCTCTAATTCCTCTGTGCTGACTCGGAGGTTAGATAAATCTGCTTTATCGAATTGGAGTGTATACTCCTTTAATGCGCTATCGCCTTCGCTTTTCACTGTAGCTATTATGTCTTTTACAATCTGTCGCTGTTCCTCTGTTCCTGCGTCAACTGAGCGTTTTAAATAGGAACTGTCTACACCATTTACTATTTTCACCTTCGGGTCTCCCCTCCAAAAATACTAGTTTTGCACTGTTGCTTTCACTACCCTGCTGACACGATCAACTAACTCGCTTATTCTCTTATCCTTCATCCGGTAGCTTGCTGGATTGACAATAAGACGGGAGGTGATATCAACAATTTTCTCGTACTCGACAAGCCCATTTTCCACAAGTGTTTTGCCAGTGGATACGATATCGACGATTCGGTCTGACAAGCCAATGATTGGAGCAAGCTCAATGGAGCCATTTAGTTTAATGATTTCTACTTGTGAGCCTTGTTCCCGAAAATAGGCTGCTGCCACATTCGGATATTTCGTTGCAATTCTTGGGGCAATTTCATTTAATTCCGTATTCGGCAAGCCTGCCACTGCCAAATAACAGGCACTTATTTGCAAATCTAAAAGCTCATAAACATCTCTTTCCTCTTCGAGCATAACGTCCTTGCCTGCAATGCCCAAATCAGCTACACCATGTTCAACATATGTCGGAACATCCATTGGTTTCGACAAAATGAACCTAAAATTTTCTTCCTCCACGTCGATGATCAGCTTTCTGGAGTCGTCAAATTCCTGAGGAAGCTGGAAGCCTGCTTCCCGCAACAGCTTTGCTGCTTCTTCAAAAATTCTGCCCTTTGGCATGGCAATTGTTAAAACATCGTTCATTTGACAACCTCCATTCCTGCTTTCCCGACAAGCAAAGTAATTTCGTCATACTGCTTAGTACATGCATCCACATTGCCGACACCATTTATATCTTGGGTAATTACTTTAAGACCGTCTGCTCTTTTTTGTTTAGCTAATTCAAATGCTTCTTTTCTTCTGTCCGCACTAAACAGAATGCAGTGAATATCGCTTTTGTTAACAAGGCTGCCTAAAGCCTCGAGCAAGTGATCCACGCGGATAGCAAATCCGGTAGCACCGGTGTTTTTGCCGAACTTGGCAAGAAGAAGATCATATCTGCCTCCGCTTCCGATCGGAAACCCGACTCCTTCTGCATAAGCCTCATAAAGGATACCCGTGTAATAGCTCATATGACTGACAAGCGTCAAATCAAACTTCACTTGATTCTCCACTTCATAGTCTACAAGAATTTCCCATAGCTGCTTTAAGTCATCAATCGCTTTGCTTCCACTGCCATTTTCGATTAAATCGTATGCAAGCGGGATAATTTCCTCTCCACCCCTCAGCTTGAGAAAGTCATTCAGCCTTTGCTTATCAATGCTGGATAAGGAAAGACTTGCGACATGCTGACGATAGCCAACATAATTCTTTTCATATAAGTATTTAGTCAACGCATCGGCTCTTTCCTTCGTTCCGAGAATTTGTTCAAAGAACGCTTGAACAAAGCCAACATGGCCGACAGACAGTTGATATTTTTTCAGACCTGCCTTTTCTAATGAAGAAATCATCAGGGCAATACCTTCACCATCTGCACTTACAGTCTTGTCGCCGATATACTCAACACCAATCTGTTCAAACTCTGCCGGTCTGCCGCCCTCTCTTTGCTGTGCTCGGAAAACCGAAGCGTTATACGCAAGGCGCAACGGCAAGTCTTCATTCAGCAGCTTTGAAGCAGCCACCCTCGCAATCGGTGCTGTCATGTCCGGTCGCAGCACTAATGTATGCCCTTGCTGGTCCAACAGTTTAAAAAGCTGCTGATCTAAAATGGCTGAGGCTGCACCGACTGTTTCGTAGTATTCCAATGTTGGTGTTTCAATGAATTGATAGCCCCATTGCTTAATCTCTTTATCCATTTTTTGTTTTATCATATATTTCGTTTCATAAATTTCAGGTAAGCTGTCTCTCATGCCTAACGGCTTTTCAAACATAAATAAGCTGCTCATTATATACACCTCATAAAGAAGAATATTCCGAATGCTTTAGTTCGCTAATATGCTAACAAATTAAAGGTTATTTGTAGTTTACTCTTCCATTTCTTTTTGGTCAAGTAAAAAAGCCGTTTTTTCTGACTTTTCCGCTTATAAAAAAGGCAACTCTAGCATATGATTCTTTTTCAAAACAACATGACGGTTAGCCAATATCTTTGAAATAAGACTCATCATTAGAGTCGCCCTGCCTTATTCTTCTACTACATAGCTTGGACTATTTTGTTTCCGTTGCTCCATCTCTTCTGCTGTATAGATGATTTGCATCGGATTGCCGCCGACAAAGCTGCCGGCAGGAACATCTTTATGTACAAGTGTACCTGCTGAAACAACAGCATGAGAGCCGATCTCCACGCCGGGGAGTATCGTCGTGTTCGCACCAATCATGACTTCATCACCAATAATGACTTCGCCAAGCCGGTACTCCTCAATCAAATACTCATGTGCCAAAATCGTGGTGTTATAACCGATGACCGTATTTTTGCCCACTTTTATCTTTTCCGGGTACATGATATCCAGCATAACCATCAAGGCAAAGGAAGTTTCTTTGCCAACTGTCATTTTCAATAATTTTCGATACATCCAATTCTTCATTTTCAAAAAAGGAGTGTATCTAGCAAGCTGGATGACGATAAAGTTCTTAATTACCTTCAGAAAAGGGACTGTCTTATAGACATGCCATAAAGAGTTCGGCCCGCTCACCGGATAGCGCGTCGTTTTTCTCATTTTACTTCCACTTCAACGATAGAGAGCAAATCTCTCATATTATCCAAAAGATAATCAGGCTCCAATGATGCCAAGAACTCTCTTCCCTTTAATGTCCATGCTACCCCTGCCGTTTTTGTTCCGGCATTTTTCCCTGCCAGAATATCATGAGAATTGTCACCTACCATAATTGCTTCTTCAGGAGAAGAACCGAGCTTCTCCAAAGCCATTAAAACAGGCTCTGGATCCGGCTTCGCTTTTGTTACATGGTCAAGTGCGACAATCACATCAAAAAACTCATCCAGCTTCGTCAATTTTAGTCCCATATCAACTACATCAGACAGCTTTGTGGTCACAATCGCAATCTTATAGCCGTTTTCCTTTAAAATCTTTATCGTGTCATAAACACCATCAAATATTGTCACGATTCTATCATGGTTTTCTAAATTATACGCCCTGTATTTAGCTGCCATCTCTTCTGCTCTCTTGGCATCAATACTTCCGAACGTTTCCATTAACGTTGGACCCATGAAAGGAATAACATCCTCACGAATGTATTTGCCAGGATAGTAGAAATCCAATGTATGCAAAAAGGAGGATATAATTAGTTCATTTGTGTCGATAAGTGTTCCATCTAAATCAAACAACAGTGTATTAATTTTTCCGTTCATCTTATCTTCCTTTCTTCACTTCTAATTACTATTCTCCAAATAACGCTCGCTTGCCAATCCTGATTTTCTTCTGTAAACAATGACAAGTGCCGACAACACAATGAGCGCCAGGGAAATAAGCTGTGCCATTCTAAGGTCGCCAACCATTAAGCTGTCTGTTCTCATACCTTCAATAAAGAAGCGGCCGATTGAATACCAAATAACATAGCTTAAGAAGATTTCGCCTCTTCGCAAGTTAACTCTTCTTAAAACAATTAAAATGATAAATCCAACGATATTCCATAGCGATTCATACAAAAATGTCGGATGGTAATACGTACCATTGATATACATTTGATCAATGATGAATGGAGGTAAATGAAGTCCTTCTAAAAATGATCTGCTGACTTCCCCACCATGAGCTTCCTGGTTCATAAAATTGCCCCAGCGGCCAATTGCTTGACCTAAAATAATACTTGGAGCTGCAATATCCGCCATTTTCCAGAAAGAAATGCCTCTTTTCTTTGTAAATATGTATGTGGTAACAACTGCTCCAATCAATGCACCGTGAATAGCAATACCGCCATTCCAAATTTTCGGTATATCGCCTAAATGGTTACTATAGTAGTCCCATTCAAAAATAACATAATAAATACGTGCTGATATGATAGAAATTGGAATGGCCCATAGCATTAGGTCAGGGAAATCATCCTTCCCAAGCCCTCTTTTGCTTCCTTCGCGAATGGCCAAAATCAAAGCCAGAACGAGTCCGGTACCGATGATTACTCCATACCACCGGACATCAAGGCCTCCTATTGAAAATGCAATAGGATCAATTGGCTGTATATTCTCCACTATTATTCCTCACCTTTCCCCTGTGTATTTATCTCTATTAGGCTATCATTCATTTTCGTGAGATATCACGTTTGCAAGCTTATTCGTAAATTGCTGTGCAGCATTAACACCCATTCGTTTCAGGCGGAAATTCATCGCAGCAACCTCAATGATAACTGCCAAGTTTCGTCCAGGACGTACAGGAATTGTCAGCTTTGTCACATCTGTATCAATGATTTTCATCTTCTCTTCATCCAAGCCTAAACGGTCATACTGCTTGTTCTGTTCCCACAGCTCAAGTGACATAACGATGGAGATCTTTTTGTCGCTTCGCACTGCTCCAGCCCCAAACAATGTCATAACATTAATGATACCAAGTCCGCGGATTTCTAGAAGATGCTCAATTAACTCAGGTGATCTTCCAACAATTACACCTTCATCTTCCTGGCGGATTTCCACACAGTCATCAGCTACTAGGCGATGTCCTCTTTTAACAAGTTCCAGAGCTGTTTCACTTTTACCAACACCGCTTTTTCCAGTTATCAGTACGCCCACACCATAGATGTCAACGAGTACGCCATGAACGGCAGTAGTCGGTGCAAGCTTGCGCTCTAAGAAATTAGTCAGTCTGCTTGAGAATAAAGATGTTTTTTGTTTTGAACGCATAACAGGCACCGCATTTCTTTCCGATGCTTCAATTAGTTCAGCCGGAACCTCTTTATTTCTTGTAATAATAATTCCCGGCGTGATGTCATTACACAGTCTTGTAAGTCTTGTTTCCCGCTCTTCTTCACTTAGCTTTTCCGCAAACGTAAGCTCCGTTTTGCCAAGAAGCTGCACCCTTTCTGCAGGATAATAATCAAAATAACCTGCAAGCTCCAGTCCAGGTCTAGATATATCGCTTACCGTAATCGGTCTATTAATTCCTTCTTCACCGCTGATTAGTTCTAAATCAAACTCTTCCATTACTTCTTTTATTAATACCTTAGCCAATGGGGTTCCTCCTTCAAAGGTTCAATGCTGTTATATTAAATACATTTTCGCATCATCTTATTTTAGCATTATTCTTTAAATTTATGCTAGATTCTGACTATGTTAATTATCGTTTTTCACAAGCCTTTTACAAATACTAAAAAACAAAAAAAGGCCGGTGCATAAGCACCGCCTTTTTCGTTGCTTTTAGCTTTTTTTCTCGCCACTTTTAAGCATCGTGTTCTGAATAATAATATTAAACAGGGATAGCAGAATGCTCGCTAGAAGGCTCATGCCAAAGCTTGAAATTTCAAAGCTGTCTCCCATTAGACGATCTGTTAATGAGAGTGTGATCGCATTGATCACAAATAAAAACAAACCTAACGAAAGTATTGTTACAGGGAGTGTCAATAAAATCAGGATAGGCTTCACCACAATATTAAGCAATGACAAAATGATACTAGCCCCAATTGCAGCTCCTATGCCTGACAGATAGAAAGAATCTTTGAACAAACCCGCCAATGCAATAAAAAACACGGCATTTATAACAATACCTAACAACCACTTCATATTTTCCTACACCTCATTTGGAAGAACAAATGTCATAATCAAATAAATCAGCACTAGCGAAAAGCCAGTTGGAATCAGTGCTAGAAGAAAGATTCCTCGCAACAGATTTGCATTAATATTGATACTTTCTGCAAGTCCGCCGATTACTCCTGCCAGTTTCCGATTATTTGTTGAGCGCATCAATTTCTTCATTTTATCTCCTTTCGAAGATTACTGTTGCTCCCGTTTCTTAATTTTGATGGAACCTGTTTTTGTGTTCGCTTCTATTCTTGTTCGTTTATCCAACGATTGAATAGACTGAAATTCCATTACTTTTTGGAGCACATCATTTTTTTCTTCTATTATTTGTATACCCTCAAGTTCAACATTAAATCCGCCAAAATTAGTCTTTAAGCTACCTGTTACGGCAAGCTCCTCTGGAAGCTGAACTTCAATGCTGCCTGTTGTCCCTTTTAACTCAAGCACCTCAATTTCTTCCGAATGGTCGATGCAAAGGATATTGCCATTAAAGGATTGAAGATCAACTTTTTTGAAAAAGCCTTCAGCCTTTATAGCTCCATTCAATGTTTCCCCGTCCAGCTCTTGAATCACACTGTTTTCAATTACTATACCGCCGTTTGCTGAATCTGCTTCCAGCTTTTCACTTTGCCCGGCATTTATTGTAATTTTCCCGTTTGCTGTTTTCGCATAAACCTGATCTGCGAAAAGATCATATGTTTTAATGGATCCGGTAAACAGTCTTACTTTTGCGATGTGGTACGTATTTTTTGGAACATATAGCTTCGTCTGCAGCTTCATCCATTTATGGTTCACCTTTATCTCTAGAGCATCTTCTTTCGCCTTTACTTTTACCTCTTTTAAAAATAAATCCTTCGCCTGCTCACTGGAATCGACCCTGTAGATTTTCGCTTTGCATTCAATCCGAATCTCCTGCTGATCCCAAGGAATAAGCTCTACTTCACCGTTTGGAATGTCAACATCGATATTTTTCGGGAATACCTCTGTAAACTGAAAAATATGCGATACTTCTTCATGTCTCGTAATATTTAACTGATCGAGATCCACTTCCTTAACCTTCTTTACGGCAGTATCTACAAAATCAAACAGTTTATCTTTAGCTGACTGGAATTTAAATGCCGATTGCTGATATGGTTCTTTTTTCTTTTCCTGAAATACAGACTCATCAAAACTCTCATCGTCGGTTTTTAGTGTTTTAGCTAAATCTGCTTCCTCTGCCTTTTCTATTAGCGACAACGCCTCATCAATTGTCAGCTTGCCTTCCTCTAAAAGCTGCAGTATTCTTCTTTTTTCATCCGCCATTAATATTGCCTCCATTCTATCCCTAAGTGGTATATGTTTCCCTACTTGAGTAAAACTTTAAGCATAGCTATAAATGCAGCTGCTTTTTTCTGTCTGTGTATTTCTGTTTAGAACGTTAAGTAAATGTAAAACTAAGGAAAGCTGTGATACCTCTTGTTCTTCCCTTTCCTATTATTACGAATGAAACAATCTTAAAGTTTCATCTAAGCTGGGAATTGAGCATTTCTTTCTATCGTATGAGCATTATATAAAATTAAGAATAATGTCCACCTGGAAGTTAAGTATTAAAAAACCGGCCTCTGGAGTAATATCCAAAAGCCGGTAGGGCAGGATGCCTTATCCTGTTGTTATTTCCTCTGCATCTTTAATGCTTTGCTTCATACGCAGACGGTCTCTTTCCAGAATTGGTTTTAAATACTTTCCTGTATAGGAGCCTTCAAGCTCAGCGATCTTTTCTGGTGTGCCGCTTCCCAAAATAGTGCCGCCTTTGTCTCCTCCTTCTGGACCAAGATCGATAATATAATCTGTCGCTTTAATAACGTCAAGATTATGCTCAATTACAAGCACAGTATCTCCATTGTCGACAAGACGCTGCAGGACACCTAGCAGCCTTGATATATCATCAACATGCAAGCCTGTTGTCGGCTCATCCAATATATAGAAGGTTTTACCCGATGATCTTTTGTGCAACTCAGAAGCAAGCTTAACCCTTTGAGCTTCACCGCCTGACAGTGTTGTTGCTGGCTGTCCTAATTTGATATATCCTAACCCTACATCGACAATCGTTTGCAGCTTGCGGTGAATTTTCGGGATATTTTCAAAGAAGGAAACAGCATCCTCGACTGTCATGTCAAGCACATCGGAAATATTTTTCCCTTTGTACTGCACTTCTAGCGTTTCCCTGTTATATCGTTTTCCATGACAGACTTCACATGGGACGTACACATCTGGCAGGAAGTGCATTTCAATCTTGATGATTCCATCTCCGCGGCAAGCCTCGCATCTTCCGCCTTTAACATTGAAGCTGAATCTGCCCTTTTTATAACCGCGAACTTTCGCTTCATTCGTTGTAGCATAAACATCCCGGATATCATCGAATACGCCAGTATATGTGGCAGGATTGGATCTAGGTGTGCGGCCGATAGGAGATTGGTCGATATCAATTACCTTTTCAAGCTGCTCAATTCCTTTTATTTCTTTATGCTCACCCGGTTTTGCCTTTGCCCTATTCAATTTTTGGGCAAGGCTTTTATGAAGAATTTCGTTTACGAGCGTGCTTTTTCCCGATCCGGAAACGCCTGTGACTGCTGTAAACACCCCTAACGGTATTTTCACACTGACATTTTTGAGATTGTTTTCTTTTGCTCCGATAATTTCCAGAACCCTGCCGTCATTTTTTCTGCGCTCAAGCGGCAGTGGAATAAACTTTTTACCTGATAAATATTGACCGGTTATGGAATTATCATCTTCCATTACTTCCTGTGGAGTTCCCGTTGAAATTATTTGTCCGCCGTGAACCCCTGCTCCCGGACCGACATCGATTAAATAATCTGCTTCCATCATTGTATCTTCATCATGCTCTACAACAATTAGCGTATTTCCGATGTCCCTCATATGCTTCAATGTATCAATCAATTTGTCATTATCTCTTTGATGTAGCCCAATAGACGGTTCATCTAGTATATAAAGTACGCCTGTCAGCCGTGAACCGATTTGCGTAGCAAGTCTGATTCGCTGCGCTTCTCCGCCGGATAAAGTTCCTGCAGCTCTGCTAAGTGTCAAGTAATCCAAACCAACATTATTAAGGAAACCAAGACGCTCTGAGATTTCCCGCAGAATTAGATTGGCTATTTGTTGTTCCTTTTGTGTTAAAGTAAGATTTTCGAAGAAGTTCTTCCCTTCAAGGACGGATTTTTCCGTCACTTGGCCGATGTGCAAGCCGTTCACAAATACTGCCTGAGCTTCCCTTTTTAAACGGTAGCCTTTACAAGTCGGACAATCTTGCTGCCCCATATACTTCTCCATTTGTTCCCGGATGAAATCGGAGCTTGTTTCCTTATATCGTCTTTCCACATTGCGAATAACACCTTCAAACTGGATATCATTTTCCCTTACTTGGCCAAAATCATTTTCATAACGGAAATGGATTTTTTCTTTGCCTGAGCCGTAAAGAATTTTATCCAGCATTGGTTTCGGAATATCTTTAACAGGTATATTCATGTCAATGCCATAATGGTTGCAGATACTTTCCAAAAGCTGCGGATAATATTGGGAACTGATAGATTCCCATGGTGCTATCGCGTTTTCCTTTAATGTGAGATTCGGATTAGGAATAACCAGTTCAACATCCACCTCTAACCTCGATCCAAGACCGTCACATTCAGGACATGCCCCAAACGGACTGTTGAAGGAGAATAATCTCGGTTCCAGCTCTCCGATGGAAAAACCGCAGATTGGGCAGGCATGATGCTCGCTGAACAGGAGCTCTTCTTCTCCAATCACGTCAATAATTACTTTTCCGCCGCCAAACTGAAGAGCAGATTCAAGGGAATCAGCAAGACGCTGAGAGATCCCTTCTTTAACGACAAGGCGGTCAATTACCACTTCAATATTGTGCTTTTTATTCTTCTCAAGCTCAATATCATCGCTCAGCTCATGCATTTCTCCATCTATTCTGACACGAACATAACCTTGCTTCTTAATATCCTCCAGCACTTTCACATGTGCCCCTTTTCTGCCGGAAATGACAGGTGCAAGCACTTGAAGTCTGGTTCTCTCAGGGTATTCCAATATGCGGTCAACCATTTGTTCTATTGTTTGCGAAGTGATTTCAACCCCGTGCTCCGGACAAACCGGCCTGCCGATTCTGGCATACAGCAACCGCAAATAGTCGTATATTTCTGTAACCGTGCCGACAGTCGACCGCGGATTTCGGCTCGTTGTCTTTTGGTCAATGGAAATGGCAGGAGACAAACCTTCAATTGAATCAACATCCGGTTTATCCATCTGCCCAAGGAATTGGCGTGCATATGCTGATAAAGACTCAACATAGCGCCTTTGTCCTTCTGCATAGATAGTATCAAAAGCAAGAGAGGATTTCCCTGAGCCTGACAGTCCTGTGATTACAACAAGCTTATCTCTTGGTATAGTAATATCAATATTTTTCAGATTATGTGCCCTTGCACCTTTAACAATCAATTTATCTTTTGCCATTTCAGCCTTCACCCCTCTGCCTTAAGCTCAAGCAGCAAATCGCGGAGTTCTGCAGCTCTTTCGAAGTTGAGAGCTTTTGCAGCTTCCTTCATTTCTGCTTCCATTTGTGCAATCATTGCTTCTTTGTCTTTTTTCGTCAACTTTTCCAGCTTAGCAGATGCTGTATACTCTTCCGGCTCCTCTGCCGCCTGTGTTGCTCTTATTGTGGCTCTGATTCCTTTTTGGATCGTCTGTGGCGTAATGCCGTGCTTTTCATTATATTCTTCTTGGATAGCGCGGCGCCGTTTTGTTTCATTTATCGCTATTTCCATCGAGTTTGTCATTTTATCTGCATACATAATGACATGGCCATTCGAATTTCTCGCCGCACGGCCGATTGTTTGAATCAATGAACGCTCAGAACGGAGGAAGCCCTCTTTATCTGCATCCAGAATAGTAACAAGAGATACTTCCGGTATGTCCAGTCCTTCCCGCAACAGGTTGATTCCGACAAGTACATCATATTTGCCTAAACGAAGCTCCCGGATAATTTCAATCCGCTCTAAGGTCTTTACCTCAGAATGGAGATATTGAACCTTTATGCCGATTTCCTTCAAATAATCCGTCAAATCTTCGGACATTTTTTTCGTTAAGGTAGTTACAAGTACCCTTTCGTTCTTTTTAATGCGTTCCTGAATTTCACCAATCAGATCATCTATCTGTCCTTCAATCGGTCGGATATCAATCGTCGGATCAAGCAAGCCAGTCGGTCTGATAATCTGCTCAATCATTTCCGGAGTATGCTCCAGCTCATATGGTCCCGGAGTTGCTGAAACACAAATCATCTGATTGATATGCTCCTCGAATTCACCAAACTTTAATGGCCTGTTGTCCATGGCTGACGGCAGTCGGAATCCATGTTCAACAAGCACACCTTTGCGCGCTTGGTCTCCGTTATACATCCCTCTGATTTGCGGCAATGTAACATGGGACTCGTCAATAACTAGCAAGAAGTCCTTCGGAAAGAAGTCTAATAATGTATATGGTGTCGAGCCTGGAGGTCTTAATGTTAAATGACGGGAGTAGTTTTCAATTCCCGAACAGAAGCCCATTTCCCTCATCATTTCCAAATCATATCTGCAGCGTTGTTCAAGTCGCTGTGCCTCTAACAGCTTATTGTCCTCCCGGAGCTTTTCAAGCTGCTCTTCCAGCTCTTTTTCAATATTTTCTATTGCTATTCTCATTTTCTCTTCTCGTGTAACGAAGTGGGAAGCTGGGAAAATGGAAACATGATTTCTTTCTCCAAAAATCTCTCCTGTCAATGCATCCACTTCACGGATGCGATCGATTTCATCTCCAAAAAACTCCACTCTAATGCAGCGCTCGTCACGGGATGCTGGGAAGATTTCGACGACATCTCCCCTTACGCGGAACGTTCCCCGCTTAAAGTCAATGTCATTACGGTCATACTGGATATCAACGAGCCTGCGAAGGAGCTGATTGCGTTCAATCTCCATACCTGCTCTCAGAGACACCACCATTTCCTTATACTCTTCAGGAGAACCTAAGCCATAGATGCAGGAAACACTAGCAATGATGATGACATCTTCCCTCTCAAACAGCGAGGCAGTCGCTGAGTGACGAAGCTTATCAATCTCATCGTTTATGCTGGCATCCTTTTCTATGAAAGTATCTGTGCTCGGCACATATGCTTCAGGCTGATAATAATCATAATAGCTGACAAAATACTCAACCGCATTGTTCGGAAAAAACTCCTTGAATTCACTGTAAAGCTGACCTGCCAATGTCTTGTTATGTGCAATGATCAATGTCGGCTTTTTTACTTCCTTAATAACATTGCTGACAGTAAATGTTTTTCCTGTCCCTGTTGCACCAAGGAGCGTTTGGATTTTTTTGCCCGAATTTATTCCAGAAACGAGCTGTTTAATTGCCTCGGGCTGGTCCCCATCAGGGGAATATTTAGAAACTAATTCGAATTCTTGGGTCACTGTAATCCTCCTGTTTCTTCCTTCTGTACTATAGGTTTCATTGATTTTCCTAATGATTAATAGGGGCTGTATATGTAAATGTAATTCAAAAATCTATTTAAGACACATCTTATAAACTATCCAAATTTAAGATTTGATATATCACCATTCTACCACAAACTTCCCTATTCAAACCAATAATATGCGAACGAATATTCCCCTTTTTTTATTTTTTGTTGTTTTTTAAATAAAAAAAGAATGCCCTTCCTTAGGATGATTCTCCGCGAAGGAAACATTCACCTGTTTAAAGAAGGTCATTCTTTTCATTATTTATTCAGCGGCTTTAGCACTCTGTTTTTTCAGTCTGCCGCTAAGCCAAAACCCCACAGTCAGGGAAAATGCATCAATCACAATCAGCAAAAAGGAATTCGTATATCCCTTATACGCGGAGGCAGCGATCAACGCAACCGTAAGCACTAAAGCAACTACTCGATTGTAAGCCACCCTTGTAAAAAGCATAACTAATAATCCGGGAAAAATAAGTGCAGCTAAATAGATCATCTTATATTGATACACCTCTTTTTTGCTTGAGCGTTATTATCCTTCAATAACCGTAATGCCAAGTCTGGATAAAGCACTGGCAAGATTATTAAAGATTGGAATCCTGCTGAAGTCTACACCGAGCTGAATCGCAGTCTGTGCCACTTCTGGACGCAGGCCTGAAAGGTAAGCTGTAACACCAATCAGGTTTAAAGCATGGATAACATGAAAAATTTGCTGTGCTACCATTGTATCAATAATTGGTACGCCAGATAAGTCAATGAACAGCTTTTCCATATTATTATTATTACACTGCTTCAATGTAGTTTCCATAATAATATTAGCTCTTTGCGTATCGATATCCCCTAACAACGGCAGCACTCCAATTCCCTTTGTAATCGGGATGACAGGGCTGCTCAGTTCATAGATGGTCTCCTGCTGTGCAGAAAGCTGCTGATGCTTAAATTTATCGTAGTATTCTATAAAAATATTTGTAAAAATATCAAAGGCATAATTTGTTAAACGCAACCAATTGAACATGTTGCTGATACTGAAATTCTCTTGAGACTCCTCTGCGAATTTCTGAATATATTTAATTAAGATAGATTTGACGCATGTCAGCTGTTCAATCGACTCTAGTATCGGTACAGCGTCCTGAGATCTTTGTTTGGCGACCTTTACAGCCCACTCCGAAATACTTGCTTTATAAACAGTTTCCTCCGAATGAAAGACATGCAGTACATTCTTTACAAGCGTATGATAGCTGTTAACCAGCTCCTCTTTAATCGGCTGGCCCTCTTCAATCCTGTAGAATGCTGATTTATTTGTACTTAACGTCTTTAGCCATTCCTCTGCCATACTTTCTATCTGTTCATTTAAATAATTATATAATTCTTTTTTGCAGTCAGACACGTAATTCTCCTCCTAAAGGTAAGCGACAGTTCAATCTCTCAAAATAACAAGCTTTTAATTCCGCCAGTTTCATAGCAGCCTGTGCATTCACTATGTGGAAGGATATAACCAATAGCAATTGTACTATATATGGGCAGTATCTAACAGCAAAGCAGCTTGACTATCAATGAATCAAATGGCAGCTTTATTAAGCTATTGACCAAACTATTAGAAAGGGAATCCCTAGAATGCAGCTTGCAGCTTTATATCAAACAGGTAGGTTATGTGGAACTATTTTTCCAAAAGACCTGTCTTTAGTTTTTTATCAGTCCAGTGGCAATTACTTGAAAAAGAGGCTTCACGGACGAAGATCTTTTTTTGGCATTGCTCACCATCACAATTATTTCATTCAATTCTTGCGGAGTAAGTTCTTCTATGATCCATTCCGCCAATTCATGATGGCTTATAGATATATTCTTATACGGAATTTTAATTGTCCGACATTGCATTAACTCTTTCCTCAGAATATTTACATGATATTCATATCTTGATAATCCACTTTGTCTAGTATTCATCCCTTGTGTCCAATCCTCTTTATACATAGTTGCACCTCACTTTAGTTACAAACACTTGCAGACCTTCAAAATTAGAAACTTTTTATTTAAGTGTAAATATATCTACTTGATTAGTAGAGGTCAATCACGAAAGGCATTATCCTCCTATTATGGAAGGAAATTAGGAACAATGTCGTATACATGCTAGGGAAATAGTCTATTCCACTTCCCCGTTTTGTAAGGTAAAATTTACTACATAATGTATATACAAATATTTACCCCGTTTCCCATTTCATACACTGCTAAATGCTTCGTGATTTACTATGAGGAGGAATCAATATGGATATTGAAAAAATAAAAGCACAATATATCGGAACCCAATTAAAAGAAGATATCTTTTCAAATTCCATCGAAGGTCTTTTGCTGCTAAAAAAAGGCGCTGTTTTGGAAGATACCCATATTGATCTTCTTTTAAACCACAAAGTTGATGTTTCTAGTTTGACTTCTATTTCCGAAACTAGTGAGGCTTTGTCTGCTGAACAAGCTTACTTTGCTATTTTTACACAAGTGGAAGAAACTTTTGCCTCATTAATCAACAAAAGTGAAGAAGGTCTTGAGGAGTTACTCTCTGACTATAGGATTCTTATCGACCTTGCCTTACATGACATTACCATTTTAGACTTTATTCTCGATGATACGCATACCAGCAACTCTATCTACAAGCACAGTATCAATGTCGGCATTATTTCCGCGCTCATTGGACAAATACTAGGCTATTCTAATAGAAACTGTCACTTACTAAGCCAAATGGGTTTATTTCACGATATTGGAATGCTCCTAATCAAAGATGAAATTCTTAATAAGAAGACAAAGCTGACTCATTCAGAATATAAAGAAATCCAAAAACATACGACTTTAGGAAAAAGTATTCTATTCTCGATTAACTCATTAGATATCATCATCTCAAGAACAGCTCTGCTTCATCATGAAAAAATAAATGGCAAAGGATACCCACTTAACCGGCAAGAAAAGGATATACCATTTATGATTCAAATTATTTCCGTTGCCGACATCTTTAATAGTATGTGCTCAAGTACGTGGCATCAAAAGAAAAAGACATATTTCGAGGCCATCAATGAGCTAATTGATGAGGCCCATGGAAATGCCATCAATCCCGCAATCGTCATTCCTTTTGTTTCGTATCTTATGCGAAAGCAGCTCTTTAAAAAGGTGAAACTAAATACAGAGCAAACAGCGGAGATTATCTTTATTCATCCAAATGAGCCCCATTTACCTCTTGTCCGTATTGAGGATGACTATTTGGATTTGCGTAAATCAGCTTCTACTAAAATAATAGATAGGCAGGCATAACAAAAGACCACAGATAAGCTGTGGTCTTTTGTCTTTACTTATACTCCTTTATACGCTTTTCGATAAATATCGGCCAAGTCTGCAACTAATGGCAGCTTAGGATTTGCTGTTGTACATTGATCTTCAAAGGCTCGATCTGCCAAATAGTCCACCTTTTCTTCAAAGGCTTTTGCATCAACTCCATTAGCAGCAATGCTCATTGGGATATGGAGCTCTTTTGCCAAACGGATGACTGCTTTAACAAAGCTGTCTACTCCTTGTTCTGTTGTGTTGGCAGGAAGCCCAAGTATTCTTGCCAATTCAGCATAGCGCTCATCTGCCTTGAAATGCTCATATTTAGGAAATGCTGTGAATTTTTTTGGTTTTTCCGCATTATAGCGAATAACATGCGGCATTAGTATCGCATTTGAACGGCCATGGGCAATGTGGAACTCTGCCCCCAGCTTATGGGCTAGGCTGTGGTTTATTCCTAAAAATGCATTTGCAAACGCCATGCCCGCAATGGTAGAGGCATTATGAACCTTTTCACGCGCTTCCTCGTCAGATCCGTTGCGATAAGCTCTTGGCAAGTATTCAAAAATTAATTGCACCGCCTTAACAGCCAATCCATCTGTGTAGTCATTAGCCATATTGGAAACATAAGCCTCTACCGCATGTGTCAGTACATCCATGCCTGTATCTGCTGTAACAGCAGGAGGAACTGTCATTACAAATTGCGGGTCAACGATGGCAACATCTGGTGTTAACTCATAATCTGCCAGCGGATATTTAATATTATTTTCTTTGTCTGTAATAACGGCAAAGGACGTGACCTCAGAGCCTGTTCCAGATGTTGTCGGTATCGCTACAAATTTTGATTTGCCTTCAAGACTTGGATACTTGTAAACTCTTTTTCTTATATCAAGGAATTTCTGCTTAAGTCCGAAGAAATCCTCATCGGGATGTTCATAGAACAGCCACATTCCTTTAGCCGCATCCATCGGTGAACCTCCGCCTAATGCAATGATGCAGTCAGGCTGGAATTTAGCCATCATTTCCGTTCCTCTGACAACAGTATCTAAAGATGGATCTGGTTCAACATCAGAGAATACTTCGACTTGAACAAGGTCTGATCTTTGTCTTAAATGATGAAGCACCTTATCCACATAGCCGAATTTGACCATATAGGGGTCTGTTACGATAAAGACACGTGAGATATCCTTCATTTTTTGTAAATACTGAACAGCATTTTTTTCAAAATATATCTTTGGCGGAATTTTAAACCACTGCATATTCACATTCCTTTTAGCAAGTTTTTTTACATTCAATAAATGCACATCTGTTACATTAGTGGCAACTGAGTTTTTTCCATATGATCCGCATCCCAGCGTTAAGGACGGCATAAACGCATTGTATATATCCCCGATTGCTCCTTGGGAAGATGGCGCATTGCAGATAATGCGGCATGCCTTCATTCTTAAGGCAAACTCTTTCGTTACATCTTCATCCTCTGAATGAATGACAGCAGAATGCCCTAATCCGCCGAACTCAAGCATCTCTTCAGCTCGCTTCAGTCCCTCTTCTGTTGATTCAGCTTTATAGCATGCAAGGACAGGACTTAGTTTTTCTCGGGAAAGAGGATATGCTGGTCCGACTCCTTCCAGTTCAGCGATTAAAATTTTTGTATCTTTATGAACTTGCACTCCAGCCATTGCTGCAATTTCATAGGCAGGCTTGCCAACAATATCCGGGTTTACTGCACATGTATTTACATTGATAACTAGGTTTTCTACCTTCTTTTGCTCTTCTGGATTTAAGAAGTGGCAGCCATTTTGGATAAGCTGACCTTTCACTTCCTCATAAATTTCCTGATCGACGATAACCGCCTGTTCAGATGCACAAATCATTCCATTGTCGAAAGTTTTGGATAAGATTAAATCATTGACTGCTCGTTTTACTTTAGCTGTTTTCTCTATATAGCAAGGTACATTCCCAGCTCCAACACCTAAAGCTGGCTTTCCGCAGCTGTATGCGGACTTAACCATGCCTGGTCCGCCTGTTGCTAATATCATAGAAATTCCTGGATGATTCATTAATGCCTTTGTCGTTTCAATGGATGGTTTTTCAATCCATTGGATGCAATTTTCAGGTGCACCTGCTTTAACTGCTGCATCCCTTAAAATTTTTGCTGCTTCACTGCTGCAGCGCTGTGCAGATGGGTGGAATGCAAAGACTATCGGATTGCGTGTCTTAATAGCAATAATGGCTTTAAACATCGTTGTGGAAGTTGGGTTTGTCACAGGTGTGACACCTGCAATAACACCGATTGGGTCAGCAATTTCAAAGATTCCGGCCGCATCATCCTCACTGATTATTCCGACCGTTTTGTCATATTTTAAACTGTGATAAATATATTCAGTGGCAAAAATATTTTTCGTAATCTTATCCTCATAAATCCCTCTTCCAGTTTCTTCAACTGCAAGCTTTGCCAAGTACATATGCTTATCGAGTCCTGCCAATGCCATTTCCTTGACTATATGATCAACCTGAGCCTGATTAAGCTTATAAAATTCATCCAGCGCCTGTTTGCCTTTCTCAGCAATCTCATCAATAATTGCCTGCACATCTGCAGCTTCCTGCTTTAGCTTTACATCCTTTTCGACAGTTGACATCTTTTAATCCCTCCAGAATTTTTCCTTTTTCGAAACAAATATAGTTTGTGAATAATTTCACAAGTTAACTTTAAAAGAAAAACCGAATTGTCAGCTTTATGACCCGGTTTATCTTTTAAAGGATAACCACAAAGAACTTGGATATTTATCCCTTTAGAACCAATAATTTTTACTTACAAGCATATCTTAATCACTTTCCAATCAAACTGCAATAGGTTCTCTTTGATTTGTTCAGCATTTCACAAACTTGTTCACCTATTGTTCACAATTGCATATTTTTTAAATTTCTCTTATACTTATCGAGTGATAAATCATTTTATTGGGTAATAGAAAGGAAACAAAATGAAAAGGGATCACGAAGAGCTGCAGTCACAGACAATGGATACACATCATTTGATTATTAAGGCAGCGACTACCTTATTTATGGAGCTTGGTTATCGTGCTGTAAGCACAAGGAAAATTGCAGCAGCCTGTGGCATTACTCAGCCTGCTTTATACCATCACTTCCAAAATAAACAAGAGATTTACATTGAGGTTCTGAAAGCTTCCATTCTTCAGACAGAAAACTATCTTTACAAAATAGCCGCCGATTATCCAGATATTAAGCAGCGCATCTTTCATCTAGCCAGCTATTTCATGCAGAATTACGAAGAAGATTTAATGCAAATGTTTCATGATCTTCATCATGAAATGCCGGAAGATGTCAAAAAAACCATTAACTCCCATTGGCAAAAAGGCTTTCTTGCACCTATTATGAGAATGTTTGAGGAAGCTGTCGCTAATAAGGAAATTGGATCATTTGAAAAGATAGACAGCAGTAGCTTTGAAGTATCTCTTCTATTATTGAATATGATAAAGTCTGCTCTTTTGCCTGAATATATGAAACGCTTATCAGAGACTGAGCAAAAAGCTATCATAGATAAAAAAGCTAAGCTCATTGTCCAAATATTTTTAAGCGGTATTGCTTAACCCTATATTCATTGCTGTTTCTTATTCTAACAAGAGCAGCATTATATTTTTTTGATTCCCTTATCAGTTGATAAGCTATTATTTTTCTTCCAGCTTATCAATTGATAAGTTCATCATAATAACAATGATAAAGGAGCTAGAAAAAGTGAAAAATTTTATCCCTACCGTTTTCCGATTTGTTTCAGGGAAAAAAGGAAGATGGATTACACTGTTTGCCTGGATCTGTCTTGTCCTTGTCCTAAGCTTAACACTGCCGCAAGCAAGCTCACAAAAAAATGAGAATGCTGCAAACTTGCCTGAAGATTCACCTTCTCAAGAAGCAGAAGCTATTATTAATAAAGAATTTCCAAATGAACAAGGAACACCGGCCCTGATTACCTTTCATCGAGATACCGGCCTCTCAAATGATGATTTAACGCAAATTCAAGAGCTGGCAGGTAAATTAACGGAGGAACCGGTTGTCCACCAGCAAAGTGTTATCCCACTTCACCAGCTGCCGATTGAAGCAGTTCAGCAGCAAGTATCAGAGGATGAAACAACCATTGTCCTTCCCGTATTGTTCGAGAAGTCTACAACAACAGCAGAGCTGGAAAAAAGTCTGGAAGAGCTACAAACTGCAGCGTCTGACATTTTCAGCACAGATCCTTTTAAAGCAGATATAAATGATGAAGATACACTGTCTGCCAGAACTACAGGTCCTGTGGGGATTGCTGTTGATGCAGCCGCACTATTCAGCCAAGGCGACTTGTCCTTGCTGATTGGTACAGTCGTTATTGTGCTTATTTGTCTTTTAGTTATCTATCGTTCTCCGATATTAGCAATCATCCCGCTGATTGGAGTTGGGATAGCTTATTTAGTAATTAGTCCTGTATTAGGCGGAATGGGCAAAGCTGGCTGGATTGAATTCGATTCACAAAGCATCGCAATCATGACGGTTCTTCTCTTTGGTGCTGGAACTGATTATTGCTTGTTCCTCATAAGCAAATACCGAAGCTTGCTAAAAGTGGAAACGAAGAAGGAAATCGCCATGGCAAATGCCCTGCGCCGTTCAGGTGGAGCAGTTGCAATGAGCGGATTGACCGTTGTGTTCTCCCTGATTATTCTTTTGCTCGCAGAATATGGTTCGATACAGCGCTTTGCTGTGCCTTTCAGTCTTTCCATTTTAATCATGATGGTCGCAAGCTTAACACTTGTGCCAGCAATTTTGGCTATTTTCGGAAGAGTTTCTTTCTTCCCATTCATGCCTAAAACACCAGAGATGGAAAAAGCAAAACCAGTAAAGAAGAAGAAAAAGTCTCGTTCTCTTGGCGAATTCATCGGCAAAATTGCTGTAAATCATCCATGGAAAGTAACCATTATTACAACAGTATTTTTAGGTGTTTTTGCTTTACTGTCATTAAAGATGGAATCCACTTATGACACATTATCCTCTTTCCCTGACGATATGCCATCAAGGGAAGGATTCACGATTATTTCTGAGCATTTCTCAGCTGGTGAACTAGCTCCTGCAGAGGTTGTTGTCCAAATAGAAGGTAGTGATATTCCTGTTGAAGATGTATTAAATGACCTTCCATTTGTTGCAAATGTTTCAGAAGGAGAACAAGCAAAAAATGATTCGGGCTTGTTTAAATACTCTGTTGAATTAAACACAAACCCTTATTCTAATGAAGCAATGGAAGAGCTCCCTGACTTGCGTGCAGCGGTTGAAAAAACTCTTTCTGACAATGGCATCACTGAAAGCAGTGAGAAAGTCTGGATTGGGGGCATAACAGCAGAACAGCTTGATACGAAGGAAACGACTGACAGTGATGCACGTCTTGTCATTCCAGTAATTGTTGCTATGATTGCCGTCCTTCTGCTTGCCTACTTACGTTCAATCACTGCTACAATTTATTTAATTGCAACAGTGCTGTTGTCTTATTTCAGCGCATTAGGCTTAGGTTGGGTTATTCTTCACTACGGTTTTGGAGTAGAGGCAATCCAAGGACTTATTCCGCTTTACGCCTTTGTCTTTATTGTGGCACTCGGGGAAGATTATAATATTTTCATGATTTCGAGCATTTGGAAGAAAAGTAAAGAAATGCCTCTTAGCCAGGCGATTAAAGAAGGGGTTGCAGAATCCGGCGGAGTCATTACTTCAGCAGGGGTTATCTTAGCCGCAACCTTTATGGTCTTAACAACATTGCCAATTCAAATATTGGTTCATTTCGGAACAATCACAGCTATTGGTGTGCTTCTCGACACGTTTGTAGTTCGTCCATTTTTAGTTCCTAGCATCACTGCACTATGCAAAAAAGCTGCCTTCTGGCCAGCAACGAAACATTTGCACGAAAGCAATGAGCAAGAGTTAGAAAAGCAGAACAAAAATCAAACAGTCTAAGATTAATAATAGAAGAGACCTAGTAGAAGCAATCTACTAGGTCTCTTTTTATCACTCTTTAAGCATGTCTTACTTTTCTATAAACCAGTACTCCAATACCAACCACAAACAGCAGTCCACCGACTAACAGCATCGTATAATTGTTTGTAGCAGTATTCGGAAGTGCATTTCCAGCTGTATTTCCAGACGTTGCTTTATCGTCTGATGTTTTGTCTGGAGTTACATTTTGGTTTTGATTATTGTCAGAACCTGGTGCTGCTCCATTGTCTGCACTGTCATCAGTCTTGCCATCATCTTTTGCTGGAATGTCATCACCATTATCGCTATTGTCGTCTGTAACTGGAGTCTCTGAACCATTATCATCATCTGAATTATCATCACCATCGTTAACTGGTGTTTCTGGTCCATTGTCATCGTCTTGATTACCGTCGTCTTCATCAACCGGTGTTTCTGGTTCCACTGCTTTTCCTAGTGTATCAATGATACGTCCTTCCAATTGAGGATCTACTTCTCCATTTATGTTATCAACCATATAATCGCGTAGCTGCTCCCAATCGATTGCACCCATATCTTGAACTCGGCCTTCTTGATAGGCTTTAGCAAATACTTCATAACCATCTCCGCCTTTTGCGGTAAAGTTGTTTGTAGTTACTAAGTACGTTTGGTCTGCCTTAATGTCTTCATACTGTTCATTTACTTTTACTTGCATCGAAACTACGCGAGAACCAGCTTCTTTTGTGCTGTCATACGTAAATTTCATTCCAGATACATGGAGGAATCCGCCGCTTTCCGCTGGCGCTAAACGCACACTATATTCTAAAATTTGTTTAATTTCCTCACCTGTCAGCTGGACAAATGCAGGATCGTTCCCAAATGGCAATACGGCAATAACTTCGCCTGTAGTAATAGGTCCTTCATCAATTGCAGCGCGGATTCCGCCCCCATTTTGCATGGCAATGACAACATTTTCATTTTTTTCTTTCGCTTTTGCAAGCATAGCATCTGTTACAAGATTTCCAAGTTCTGTTTCATTTGCCCGCACACTAACTTCACTGTCTGTTAAACGTGGGTTTAATAAAGGTTTTTTGGCAACTGCCCCTGTTTCTTGATTTGTTAAACTATCAATTTCCGCTTTATATGGCGCCAGTACAGCTGCCGCTTCTGCATCTGCTGCTTTTGATGCAACATCAATTAATTGACCAGCTTGACCGACAACTATCCCATTTTCATCAAAGTCTACCTTTAATTCTCCCAGCAATGTAGAATACTGGTATGCTTGTACAATTACAGTTGGATCCTTTGCAGCACCAGCTTCATCCGCTGTAATAACTACAGGCTCATTCAATTGTGTATGAGAATGTCCACCCACAATAACGTCAATTCCATCAATATATTTAGCTAATTGTAAGTCATTGCCCATTTCTGGATTACTGTCATAACCAATATGTGTTACAGCAATAATTTTATTAATTCCCTTACTTTCAAATGCTGCAACTGCTTCTTTTGCTTTCTCTATATAGTTTTGGAATTTCACATTAACAGGACTGGAAATATTCGCTGTGTCCTCTGTTGTTAATCCAAAGATACCAACTTTTTCTCCATTTACTTCTTTAACCATACCGTTATAAACAATTCCATCTTCAGGAGATTCTGTATAAGAATTATTTGTTTTGCTTGCCATATACGCATCACCAGAGAAATCTACGTTAGCACTTAAAAAAGGAAAATTTGCTTTTGAAACAAATTCAGATAAGGACTTATGGCCATTTTCCCCTGAACCTAAGTCAAATTCATGATTTCCAAAAATCATTGCATCAATATCCATTAAATTTAGTAGTGCTAAATCTGCTTGGCCTTTAAACTGATTGAAATATAATGTTCCTGAAAAAACATCTCCTGCGTTAAATAGTAGTGCATTTGGATCTGCAGCTCGAACCTCTTTAATTGCCGTAACCATATTTGGCATAAGGTCTGCGTGTGCATGTGTATCATTCATATGCATAATCGTTAAGGAATAATTATCATTTGATTCAGCAGCATATGTACTTGTTGGTAGAATTATAGATACCAATAATGCTAATGTTGAAAAAATACTTGCCAGTACAGCCATTTGATTCCTATCTTTCATTCTAAAATTTCCTCCTTTTTTTATCGTTAACACGACATTTATCGCATATTTTGTCAACGATTCTCCTATATTGTAGATATACTGTATTAACCTGTTGTTAAAAGTTTGTAAAACTACGTAAATCTACAATATCCTTTCAAATATTCTCTATAATACGACCTTTTTCCTCCCTTATATTCTATTAATTAAATATGTTAATATAAATGAATGACTAAAATTGTTTTGCCAAAATAGCCAATCGTGATAGCTTAGGAGTGTATAAAAATCATGAACAAGAAAGACGTAGGAAACATACGAAAACAATTCAAGATAAACAATGATAAATTGAAAATCTCTGATATTTTTAATGTCTATATCATGAAAGAATCAAGCGAAATTTTTCATTCCCAAAGCCAGCCATTCGCTATGCTTGATCAAGATCAGCAAGAGCTGTTTTTAAATAATTTTAAAAAAATGCTCGCAGGTCAAATGGATGAAAAGCTCTTTGAACTCAAATTTAAGAGAGATGCTGAGAACAGCAGCCAGCTTATTCTCCATCAAGGACTGCTAAGCAGTGAGGTCGATGATTGGAAAGACCAAATGTTAAAGATTGTAGAAAAAATGCTCGCAATCAGACAATATGAAAAAGATATTGTTGTCACTTTCATTCGCGGAGAGTATATAAAGCCGATGAAACGCCGCAGTGAAGAGTCGGAGGAAAATGAACGGGATACTGTTTTCTCTCATTCGTTTATTTTATGCAGCATCAATAACACACAAGATCCTAAAAAAGAGCTGTTGTTCGATTATGTTGATAGAGAATTTAAATACAATATCGTATTAGATCCAATCATTAATCTTCATGCTCCAATGGGCGGCTTCCTTTTCCCATGCTTTACAGACAATGCAGCGGATGTTAACCATATCCTCTATGCAGCTGGCAAGGTTCATGAACCTGACTATGCATTTATTGAAGAGGTTTTAAACGGAGAAGAAATTATGACAGCACAAGATGATAAAATTGTGTTCGAAGAAATCATAAAAGATGTAACTGGTGACCAATTAAATACCTCCACCCTCTCGAACGTTTATGAAGAGATAAACCGCATGATTACAGAAAATGAAGAAGAAGAACCGCCTAAATTGGACTCTAAAGACGTGGAACAAGTCTTGAAGATGAGCGGAGTAGAAGATATAAGCACAGAAAAAGTCGAATTTGCCTTTAAAAAGATTATCGATGATGACAAATACGAGCTCAAAGCAAGCAATATTTTGCCTAAATTCACCTCTAAATCTATTAAAATCAGTACGAAAATTGCTAATATCGCTATCAGCCCGCCAGATTTACGCTATGTTAAACAAGTAGAATTCAGCGGCAAACGCTATTTAATGATTGAAGTAGAAGAAGATACGGTGATTGAAGGATTTACGATGATTCCAGAGGCTTTTGTAGGGAACCCGAAGGATGAATGATTGAAATAATTTAGGTTCTGACTGTGCAAAGCTGCCGTCGGAACCTAAATTTTAAACTATATTATCTTTTAGTAGTCTCGACTCCTAAAATCGTTAGGAAAACTATTAGTTTTGAAAAATTCATCTGATAATTTCTAACTAACCATTCAAAAAAAATAAAAAAGACGCTTTTTCCAAAGAAAATACGCCTTTCTGAATGAAAACCAACCTGCCTATAGATTGGTTCCTCTCCTATTCATTTGCATTGGCTTCTGCTGCCACCAAATATTTGTCTAACAGTGTATCTAGGTCCTTTTCCACCCTGCCATCTTCTGCAAGCTGGCTTGCTTTTGATAAGGCGTCACTCCAGTTGCCGTTATCAATGGCAGATTTAATATCCATTAATCCAGCCACTCTTTTATGTAGATTCTGTGCTGTTTCATCCTTTGGCTTCTGCTCAAGTGCGAGTTCCAGTGACAGCAGAGCTTTTTTTAAGTCACCGCTCTCAATTGCTGTTTTTGCTGCCTTCATGTCGTTTTCATATGTTTCCGAGCTGCAGCCCGCCAGAAACAGGGCCATTATGCCAATCACAGCCCATTTTCTCATCCGATACCCCTCCACTGCCTGATGTCCTGTCATCAACCAGCAAGGACTAAAGGCAATCTATTTTCCCATATGGCACTTCACCTTTTTTGAGAGTGAAGCATGTCATAATAACGCTTTATTTCTCCCACTATTAATGTTAACAAATAATACATGGGGGTCAATACTTCGGGTACACTACTTTATTCCTATCTATATGGTAAAAATAGCGAATAATGAAAACGTTTGTAATTTTAAGGTAGACTAACTTAAGCCGAAGGATGCTCTCCTTCGGCTTTTTCCTTATTAATAAGCTTTTGCCCAATAGACAAGTGCATCTGCTTTTTTGCCGCAGCATACACATGTATCACTGATTTTTTCTTGTTCGAAAGGCATGCATCTCGAAGTTGCTCCAGTTTCTTCCTTGATTAAATCCTCGCACGCTCTGTCACCACACCACATCGCTTTTATAAAGCCGGTTTTTGGTTGGTTTGCTCGGTTCTTAAATGCTTCAAAATCAAGGGCTTGATGGGTGTTAGCTTCGCGATGCTCGCTTGCTTTTGCGAGCAGGTTTTTCTGAATATCTGAAAGCAAGTCTTCCAATGTTTTCTCCAAGCCTTCCATTGGCACCGCCAGCTTTTCGCCTGTATCTCTCCTGACAAGCACGACTTGTTTTTGCTCGATATCCTTTGGGCCAACTTCAAGGCGGACAGGAATTCCTTTCATTTCATACTCGTTGAATTTCCAGCCTGGCTTTTTATCACTTGCATCCAAGCCTGTTCGGAAACTGCCTGCTAGCTTATCTTTTAGCTGATAGGTAAAATCAAGCACACCTTCTTTATGCTGAGCAATCGGAATAATCATCACTTGAGTTGGAGCAATCCTTGGAGGCACAACTAACCCTCTGTCATCACCATGCACCATAATCATTGCTCCGATAATTCTCGTTGTAAATCCCCAGGAGGTTTGCTGTACATAGCTTTGAGCACCGTTTCGGTCCGTAAATTGGATTCCGAATGCCTTGGCAAAATGATCGCCTAAATTATGAGATGTGCCTGATTGCAATGCCTTGCCGTCATGCATCAGACTTTCAATTGTATATGTGTATTTTGCTCCAGCAAATTTTTCCTTTTCTGTTTTCTTCCCTTTAACGACTGGAATGGCTAATATCTCCTCACATATCGCTGCATAAACATGAAGCATTTGTACTGTTTCTTTTTCTGCATCTGCTTCTGTTTCATGACAAGTATGTCCTTCCTGCCAGAGGAATTCTAATGTGCGCAAAAATGGTCTCGTTGTTTTTTCCCATCTAACAACATTTGCCCATTGATTATATAGCTTTGGCAAATCACGATAAGAATGGATAATATCTTTATAATGCTCCCCGAACAGCACTTCAGAGGTTGGACGGACACATAATCTTTCTGCAAGCTCTTCTTCTCCTCCATGCGTCACCCAAGCCACTTCAGGAGCAAAGCCTTCAATATGGTCCTTTTCTTTTTGAAGGAGGCTTTCTGGAATAAAAAGTGGCATATATACATTCTCATGGCCTGTTTCCTTAATGCGCAAATCCAATTCATTTTTAATATTTTCCCATATAGCAAAGCCATATGGCCTGATGATCATTGATCCGCGTACGCTCGAATAATCAACCAGTTCTGCTTTTGTTACTACATCGGTATACCATTTCGCAAAATCATCTTCCATATTCGTAATTTTTTCTACAAAATTGCCCTTCATCTTGTCACTCCCTTTTTTTAAAACACAAAAAGCCCTGCTTTATTAGGGACCGAAAATCGGCGGTACCACCCTAATTTAAAGCAAGGCTTTACACTCAAACATGATAACGGTTTAACACCGCTGCAGCTTATGCAGAACGAAAAAGGCAGGTTCAAAGGCCGTGCTATAGGTCCCTTTCAGCATAAAAGACCCTCTCTTCTAATAGCCGCACCGTTTTACTAATCCTTTTTATTGTTTCGTTATTTTTTTAACATGATAATCAATAGATTCATTATTGTCAATTTTCTAGAAAAATATTACGAATTTATGAATGATTTTTCTTTCTCATATGCATTTAGTGAAGCTTGAATTCCTTCTCCTGCTGAGATTTTTGCTCCATGTCTGATTAAGGCTGCTTCAAGGCTTGCCAATGCAAACAAGACATTTTCTTTTCGGCAGCTGTAGCCCATCGTTCCGATTCTCCAAATTTTCCCGTGCAGAGGACCGAATGAACTTGCAATTTCTACTCCGAAATCATTAAGCATCATGCTTCTGACTGATTCTGCCTCAATGCCTTCAGGAATCTTGATACATGTTACTGTTGGCAGCTTCGAGCCTGCGTCTCCGAACAGTTCTAAGCCCATTCCTTCAATTCCGGCAATTAATGCTTTCTCATGAAGTTTATGGCGCTTGAATCTTTGCTCTAATCCTTCTTCAAGGACAATTCTCAAGCCTTCATGAAGTGCATACAGCATAGATGTAGCCTCTGTATGGTGGTTAAGCCTTCTTGGTCCCCAGTAATCTTGAAGCTGGGCCAAGTCGAAATAATTAGTGCGGATCGCAGAAAATGCCTTTCTTTCTGCTAATTCTTGTTCTGTCGCAATGCCTCGCTCGACCTTTTTCCGTTGATTAAGGATGCGTTCCACCCGCTCATTATACGTAATTGGTGCATTTCCTGACGGGACAGATAAGCATTTCTGGTTTCCTCCGATTATAGCATCAATATACCAGTTATCTGTCTGAACATCTGTGCCGCCAATCGTTGCAACTGCATCAACAATAAACAGGACATCCTCTTCCCTGCATGCCTTGCCTATTTCTGCTACCGGCTGCATGCAGCCGGTAGAAGTTTCGCCATGGACCATCGCAACAATCTTCGGTTTCACCTTCTTCATTTCCGCAATTACTTCTTCTGGATCAAAAACCGTGCCCCAGTCCCGATGAAGCAAATGGATTTCAGCACCATATCTTTCTGCGATTTCTGTCAGCAAATGACCAAACCGGCCGTAAATCGGGATAAGCACTTTATCGCCAGGCTCGATCACACTTGCCAGTACTGCCTCAAGTCCAGATCGGGATGTACCGTCAATTGGAAATGCCCATTCATTATTTGTCTTGAAAAGTTGTTGAAGCATTTTCATCACATTGTTCATAATGTCCGTAAAGGCAGGGTCAAATTGTCCTAGAATAGGATTGGACATTGCCCGGAGCACCCTAGGGTCCACTTCGACTGGACCTGGGGTCATGATGGTTCTTAAAGGTGTATTGAGTTCGCCAAACATTATCATCTCTCCCTTTCTATTAGTAAGCCAGCTTATGCAGCAACTCTATTAATACGGTAACGCCATTTTTCAAGTCTTGAAGATTGGTAAACTCATCTGGAGAATGGCTGATTCCATTTGTACTCGGCACAAACAGCAAAGCTGTCGGACAGTAGGGTCCAAATACCTGTGCATCATGACCAGCACCGCTTGTCATTGTTTTGTATGGAAGACCGGTGTCCTGCAGCACTTCTTCTGCTTGCAGCTGTAATTCGCTGTTCATGGCTACCGGCTTTACATCCAGCCATTGGTCTATCTCAATCTGAAGCCCTTTTTCATCACATTTTTCATGAAAGAATGCAAATAGACTCTCACAATATTGCTGGATTGCTTCTTCTTCATGATGACGAACATCCAATGTAAACACTACTTCCTTAGGGATAACATTCGGCACATTCGGAGAGGCCGTAATACTTCCGACCGTTGCTACTAAACTGTCAACAGCACTAGCCCTGTCCATTGCATGAAGAATTAGCTGTGACGCAATATGCAGGCTGTCTTTTCTGTACATCATCGGTGTTGTACCTGCATGATTGCTTTCACCTGTAATCTTTATCGTAAAGCGGCGCTGGCCGACAATATGGGATACTACTCCAATTGATTTTTCTTCTTTTTCCAAAACCGCACCTTGTTCAATATGCAATTCTATGAAGCAGCCAATATCCGTTCGTTTGAGACTATCACTTTCCGGGATAAACGGAATTTTATTAAGGGCTTGAGCCATAGAAATATCCGCCGTATCAAAAAGTGTCAAGCTTTCGTCCTTTTGATACCTGCCAGTGATTGACCCTGATCCCCAAAAAGCCAGCGGAAAACGGCTTCCTTCCTCCTCGCATAAAGATACTACTTCTATCGTTTTCAGCGGTTTTCCATATTTCCCAGCAAGATAATTAACAGCCAAGCAACTTGCGATAATTCCATATCCGCCGTCATATTTGCCGCCATTGACGACCGTATCGATATGAGAGCCAGTCAATATCGATTTTGCTGATTCATCTGTGCCTTCAAGCTTGCCGAATAAGTTTCCGACCCCATCAAATTGTGCAGATAAGCCAATTTGCTCCATCCTGATCTTTAAGGCTCCTTGTGCTTTTGCCCAATTTTCATCATAAAGGAGGCGCGTTACTCCACCATCTTCCGTTTGCCCATATTCAGACAGCCATTGAAGCCAGCTGTCTATTTCTTGTTCGTTCACTTGAATGGATGTTTTCATCATTATGCCTCACTTCCTCCTAGCCTTCCTACCAAGTTTTTAACTTTATCGCCTGCAAGTTAGTTTTTATTAATTAATGATAAAGACGATATTTCCTGAATTCATTAGAGACTATGTTAGAATTATCTAAATTTTTTGTGCAAATTAACTAAGTTGCCGTTATAATAAAAAGAAATAAAACGGCATATCAGAAGGAGGCTAATATGAAACTGATTGATCTTCTTAATAAACCTGCATTTCATGACATTGAAATCCTTGCTGGAAAAAACGGTTTAGGTAGGGAAATTAAAAATGTCACCATGATGGATGCGCCAGACATCATCGACTTCCTGTTTGAAAATGATTTTCTCGTCACGACTGCCTACCACTTGAAGGAGGATCCGGCACTGCTGTTGGGGCTCGTTCAATCTATGCATAAACAAAAATGCGCCGGATTGGGTATAAAAACACACCGCTTCTTAGAAAGTATTCCGGAAGAAGTTATCCAATATGCTGATACCCATCAATTTCCCGTCTTACAAATCCCGCTGGAGAAATCGCTTGGAGAAATTGTCAATACTACACTGCAATATATGCTAAATGAACGAACGTCTGATTTACTGACTGCTTTTGAAACGCATAGGAAATTTACACAGCATATTTTAAAAGGCAAAGGCATAAAAAAATTGCTTGACGATTTATCTAATATGATTGGTCAGAGGGTCATTCTGCTTGATCAGCATTTCCAAATCCATGCTTCTTCCCATTCGAAACACCCAATCAGTGAAATGATCATGAATTTATATGCAGAGGATTTCCGCCTGTTTTTAAACAGCACTTCCTGTACATGCTTTTCTTCCAGATATACAGAAGAAGTATTTGCGGCTTTTCCAATCCATACACCTATCGGCAAACCAGCATTTTTGATTGCGCTTGGCAGCCTGCCTATTCACGATAAAAATTTACTTTTGACAATTGAACAGGCTACAAATGTCCTCACCTTTGAACTTATGCGGGAAAACACGGAAAGACAATATGCCAGAAGAGCACGCAATGAGTTCTTTTTAAACATGGTAGAAGGACGAATAACTTCAAAAGAAGAAATCACCAGCAGAGCCAAAGAGTTTTCCTTAACAAACGAGCTCCCCTCTCTGATGATTCTTGGCAAGGTTGATCAAAGCAATGTCCATAAAACATTCGCACAGCACCAGCTTGAAACAGATTATCTGTATGAATTCCTCGAGACAGAAATAATAAAGGCACCTTTTCTCACGCAGCTGTTTGTAAAAGGAGATCATTGTATTCTCATCATGGAAGCCGGCGATTCTAATGTAGAATTCCGTTCACAGGCAATCGACTATTTAAAAGATCTTCAAGGTAATATAGAAAAAATCTTCAAAAAAACGATGTCATTTGGGCTCAGCAACATCAGTCACCAGCTCGTTAATATGCAGAATGCTTATAAAGAGGCATTGAGTGCTTATCATACAGGTTTGCTGTCAGCAAAATCACAGTTCATTCAAGTGCACCGTCCGAAGGATGTTTCGGAAATGCTGCGAATTATCCCAGAGAAGGATTTACAGGAGTTTTGTGATCATATCTTTCAAGGGCTGTCGAATAAGCAGCAGGAAGAAGATGCCCAAATTCTGCTTCATACATTGTCTGTTTATTTGGAAACACATTGTCAAATATCAGAAACAGCGAAAAGGCTATTTGTTCATCGCAATACTGTTATTTACCGGTTGGAGAAATGCGAAGAGCTTTTAGGAAGAAGCCTGAAAGACGCAGATACAACCTTCCATTTACGCTTGGCATTTCGAATTAAATCGATTTTGCAGGTACAGCAGCCATCTGCAGGTGTAAAGTAAACTATATTTTCTAAATATTTTGTACATTATAACCAATGACTTATTTTTACCCACTCTTTAATATGTTAATTAATATAACCTAACATGTTAGATTAATTAACATTAAGTATGAGAGAGTGATAATGATGACAAAAACAAAACTGAACAACGGGAAAATTTTTTCCTTAGGTCTTCAGCATGTGCTGGCGATGTATGCAGGAGCTATCCTCGTGCCATTATTAGTCGGGAGAGCCTTAGAGCTGACAGCAGAACAGCTTGCGTACTTAGTCGCAATTGATTTGCTTACATGCGGTATCGCCACACTATTACAAGCATGGAAAAACAAGTATTTAGGGATTGGACTCCCTGTAGTATTAGGGAGCTCCTTCGTTGCCGTCACGCCGATGATTTCTATCGGCACTAACTATGGCATTACTGCCATATATGGAGCCATTATCGTAACAGGTTTGTTCATCATCATTTGCGCACCGCTCTTCAGCAAAATTGCGAAGCTTTTCCCGCCTGTTGTCATCGGAACAGTCGTCACAATCATCGGGTTATCGCTAATACCATCAGGAATAAAAAACATGGGAGGCGGAGCTGCAAGTCCGGACTTCGGTTCTATCGAGAATCTCGCCTTATCCTTTAGTGTATTGCTTTTCATTCTTATTTTAAGCCGTTTTTCAAAAGGCTTTGTTCAGTCACTATCTGTATTAGCAGGTATTATCGTTGGAACAGCCGCAGCTGCCTTCATGGGAAAAGTCGACTTTTCTCCAGTTGCAGAAGCAAGCTGGTTCCGTTTGCCGAGTGTTTTCTATTTCGGGACACCTACATTTGAAATCGGTCCGATTTTAACGATGCTGGTGGTTGGAATTGTTATTGTCATTGAATCCACAGGCGTTTTCTTCGCCCTCAGCAAAATATGTGAAAAGCCGCTGTCTGACAAAGACTTGACTAGAGGGTATCGGGCAGAAGGTGTTGCCATCACACTCGGAGGGATTTTGAATGCCTTCCCATATAATACCTTTGCTCAAAACGTCGGCCTTGTACAGCTGTCCAAGGTAAAGACCAAAAATGTAGTAGTTGCAGCTGGCGGTATCCTAGTATTTCTTGGTTTGATTCCAAAAATAGCGGCATTTGCAACCGTCATTCCGACACCCGTTCTTGGCGGAGCAACAGTCGTGATGTTCGGAATGGTTGTTTCATCAGGTATCAAAATGCTCAGTACTGTTGACTTCAGCAAACAAGCAAATCTGCTAATAATGGCTTGCTCTGTTTCGATCGGTCTTGGCGCCACTGCTGTTCCTGACTTATTTGCCCAACTTCCTTCCTTCTTGCGCATCATCGTCAGTGACGGCATTATTTCCGGAAGTCTTGTTGCCATCCTTTTAAATCTGCTTTTCAGTATGAAACCGAAAAAAGAAAAAGCTCTCCAAGAAGCAAACCCTGTTCTGGAAGGCCAATCTTCCTAAACAAAAAGGCTGCAGCTCATGCTGCAGCCTTTCATTATTAATTGCCGATGCTTGTCAGCTCAGCAGTTCTGTTTAACACTTGCTGAGGATCAACTGTAATTCTTGCTACCTTTGTGTCCATCGCGGCACTAGCTACCGCTGCAGCTACTGCAGGGGCAACACGCGGATCGAATGGACTTGGGATAACATAATCTGGATTTAATTCGGACTCTTCAATCAAATCAGCAATTGCACCAACTGCAGCTCGCTTCATTTCCTCGTTTATATCTGTCGCACGCACATCTAATGCTCCACGGAAAATTCCCGGGAATGCTAGCACATTATTCACCTGGTTCGGGAAGTCAGATCTTCCAGTTCCGACAACGGCAGCTCCTGCAGACTTCGCCTCAGCTGGAGTAATTTCTGGAACCGGGTTTGCCATCGCGAAAATAATAGCATCCTTATTCATTGTTGAAACCATCTCACTCGTTAATGCACCAGCAACTGATACGCCAATGAATACATCTGCGCCTTTTATCACATCACTTAAAGAACCAGATTCTTTGTTTATATTTGTATAAGCAGCAACAGATTCCTTCACTGCATTCATCCCTTCAGGACGACCTGCGTAAATTGCCCCTTTTGTGTCACACATGATCATATTTGTAACCCCGTATGAGTAAAGCAGCTTTGTAATAGCAATCCCTGCAGCTCCTGCTCCATTTAAAACAATCTTAATATCTTTCCATTCCTTCTTAACAATTTTTAAGGCATTCAGCAGTCCGGCAACTGTGACAATTGCTGTTCCATGCTGGTCATCATGAAAAACAGGAATGTCCAATTTCTGCTTAAGACGCTCTTCGATTTCGAAGCATTGTGGTGCTGCAATATCCTCCAGGTTGATTCCGCCAAAGCCGGCAGCCATTAACGAGACTGTCTCCACGACCTTATCTGGATCTGTAGTGTCTAGAGCAATCGGGAATGCATCCACTCCTGCAAAACTTTTAAAAAGAATAGCTTTCCCTTCCATTACAGGCAAAGAAGCAGCTGCTCCGATATTGCCCAAACCAAGAACTGCAGTGCCGTTTGTTACAACACCAACCATGTTTCCTTTCATTGTATAATCATAAACCGTCTCAGGCTGCTCATGGATTACCTTGCAAGGTTCTGCCACACCTGGTGAATATGCTAAACTCAAATCCTGTGCATTCTTCACCTCTACCTTTGCGTTCACTTCCAATTTACCTTGTTTTTCTTGATGCATTCTTAAAGCATCTTCTCGTAATGACATAGAATTCTCTCCCTTTCGCTTATCCATCAGAAGCCTTTCCCAAATAAATACGGAAGCACTTCTGACCATTTTTCCTTTTATAAATTATCCATGTAACGATGATATAACTTACAAAATGAAATGGAAACTTTAATAAAGTAAAAAAAACGGAGATATTGTGAGGATTTTATGAACATTCTTAGACAGCAGGAAAAAACCTCTAACAAAGTTAAAGGTTTTGGTTGGAAGAAGACATTTCTTACTTCTTAAAATAGATTATTCAAGCTTGTCCAAAAGGATTGCCTGTTTATCCTCGCCGATTGTAATTACATGCTTGACCATATCGACAAACAGGCCGTTTTCAACAACACCTGTTATGTTATTCAATTCTTTTTCCAGCTGTTCCGGGTCTTTTATTTCACCGAATTGGCAATCAATGATATAGTTGCCGTTATCGGTAACATAAGGACTGTCCCCTTGCATTCTTAATGCGGTCTGACAGCCAAAGCTTTGAATATACCCTTCTGTTTTACCAGCTCCAAACGGAACTATTTCAACAGGAAGCGGAAATTCCCCTAAGCTTTGCACCACTTTTTTGGAATCAGCAACCACTACAAACTGTTTGGAAGCCTTTGCAATTATTTTCTCTCTCAGCAAAGCTCCGCCTCCGCCTTTAATCGCGTGAAAATAATGATTTATTTCGTCCGCTCCATCAATCGCTACATCAATCGTTTTTACCTCATCTAAAGACAGAAGCGGTATACCTTGCTCTTTGGCCAGTTTTTCTGTTTGGACAGAGGTCGCCACACCTGTAATCTTCAGCCCTTTCCGGACCATTTCGCCTATTTTTAAGATTGTATAGTAGACTGTTGAACCTGTACCTAATCCAACTACCATGCCATCTTTAACATAATCAACTGCCGCCTTTTCACCTACTGCTGCTTTTTCATTCATTGCTTTCACCCCGTTAATTGGTAAGAATGCTTGTCTCCATCGTAATACAAAAAAAGAGGAATTTCCATTAACTCCTCTTTTTTCATTAGATTATCTAACAAATATCGCATCTTTTGAAACATCCACAAGGGGTTTATCGTATAATCAATGATAAGACAATTTCTAGAAGGAGGTTCATAATGACAGGACTAGTCGCAGTAATCATGGTATTCGCCATTCCTATTATCGCCATTGTTACAGAACACTCAAAGGATAAACTCAAATTAAAACGAAAGATGATCCAAGATGAAATCACCCTTGAAAAGTTGAGGCATGAGAATTTTTTGCTGGAAACAGATAAAATGAAGCTTGAAGTAGAAAAAATGGAAATCGAAAATAAAAAGCTTTTAAAATAAGGTAGCACCTTGCTGCTATGAATCTTAAATAACTAGCAGCAAGCTGACTGCCATAACAGCCATACCCGTAACTAGACCGTAAATCGACAAGTGGCCTTCGTCATATTTCTTTGCGGCAGGCAATAATTCATCCAAAGATATGAAAACCATGATTCCTGCAACTGCTGCAAATATTAAACCAAACATAAGATCATTCAAAAATGGCATCAAAATCAAGAATGCCACGACAGCGCCGACCGGCTCTGCAAGACCAGATAAAAAGGATAATTTGAATGCCTTTTTTCTGTCTCCTGTTGCAAAATAGATTGGTACGGAAACGGCAATTCCCTCAGGAATATTGTGAATGGCTATTGCGATAGCGATAGCAACTCCAAGTGCTGGATCCTGCAAGGCAGCAGTAAATGTAGCAATACCTTCCGGAAAGTTATGAATTGCGATGGCAAGCGCTGTAAATGTCCCCATTTTCAACAGAGCTGCGTCTGTCGTTTTCTTAGGAGATGTCAAATCTTCAACCTTCTTCAATTCATGTGGATTCCCCTGTTCTGGTACAAACTTATCAATTAATGCTATCAGTAAAATCCCTGCAAAAAAACCACCGACAGTGAGCCAATTCCCCTGCTGTTCCCCTAAATAACTGACGAGTGAATCCTTCGCTTTTACAAAAATCTCAATCATCGAAACATAAATCATTACACCTGCAGAAAATCCAAGCATCCATGACAGGAATTTAGTATTCGTTCTGGAAGTAAGTAATGCAAGCAAACTTCCGATACCTGTTGCAAGACCAGCTAATAAGGTTAACCCAAAAGCTAGCAGTAAATTATCCGGCATTGTCATTCCCCTTTATTGAAGTTTTTTAAGCATTCAGCTAATTGGCAATTTAACGTTTGTTTACTCCATTTAAAAAAGTTTCCCTTAGGAAAGATTTTAAATGTATATCAACAATACGTCAATTAATATATATGCATTTTTTAGGCAAATGTTCATATATTGCGCAAAAAGGACAAGTTTCTCTAAAAAAAACGCTTTTCCTAAAAGTAAGCCATGCACCTTTAGAAAATAGTACCAGCTAATTAATTTCCTTATTCTGTGGGAATAACCTATATTTTCGTTTATAATGAGACAAAATACCCAATTAATAGTCGTGAGGAAAAAGGATGAGCAAGTTGAAAGTTACATACAGAATTGGTATCGGAGTTTTTATTATTGTCAGCTATATATTAATCTATTATGGTGTTTTGCTGTTTGGAACAGACAGTCACATAACTGTGCTGAGCAGTAATATTTTATCGGCTGCAGGTGCGCTCATTTCCACTGCTGTGTTGTTCTTTTCTTATCGAAAAAGCAGCACACCTGAAAAAATTCTTTGGTTTTGGCTTGCCAGCGGCACATTTACGTACTTTATCGCAGAGCTGATTTGGTTGTATCAGGAAAGTATTTTGCGTCAAACGGTTCCATTCCCAGATTACAGCGACATCTTCTACATGCTGCAGATTTTCTTTTATTTAACTGGTTTCCTCCGTTACTTCAGCATGCAAAGAACCTTGCTCCGCAGTGTTCAGCTAATTTTTGAATTAATGATTGTAATGATTGTTGCATTCTGTTTAAGCTACTACTTCCTTCTTGAACCTTTGCTGAAAACAGAAGGTTATACAGGAATTTTTCTGGCTACAGCAATCGGATACCCATTAGGTGATCTTGCCTTATTGATTGGAGCCTTATTAATCCTATTTTCCATTAAAGAGCTGCCACTCAGAACAAATTTAACGGTAATTTTAATAGGAATACTCGTGCAAATTGCCGCAGATACGGGCTATATGTATTTGCTGTTTGTCACTAAATACAATACGGGAAGCTATTTTGACCCTTTATTTATTTTATCTTTGCTGATTATCGCATTAGCGAGCATTGCTGCAAAAAGGACTCCAGCAGCAGCTATGACCAAAAGACGGAGATACGATTTTTTACAAATATTTATTCCATATTCTGCCCTCTTATTTTTTATATGTTTTATTATTATCGTCGATCATCATCATCCTGTTTTGGCAATTGGAGGCCTCTTATCCGTTTTCCTTATCATGGCAAGACAGATTATCATTTTGGCAAATTATAAAAGGCTGCTTAAAACTGCGAGCACAGACAATCAAAAATTCATGTCCTTGTTCAAGTTTCATCCAGATGCTGCAATGACACTTGATTTACAAGGCAATATTATTGAAATAAACAACGCTTTTGTCAGGATGGCTTATGAACCTATAGAATCCTTTTTAGGAGCTTCCTTTTTTCATATATTCAAAGAAAAAAGACAGGTTGTTGAGAAAAGCTTTCATATCGCTCTTCAAGGCCTGCATCAAAGCTTTGAAGTGGATTATCGGGATGATTTTGGCAAAAGATATTTTTATTATATAACCTTCATTCCAATGTATATAAACATGGAAGTTGCCGGCGTATTTGTCATCTCAAAAGATATTACAAACGCTATTGCAAGCAATGAACGAATCCAGTTTTTAGCTTATCATGATTCACTGACCGGATTAGCAAACAGAGCTTATTTTGAAGAGTCGCTGCGAAAAGGGATTAAATCAGCAAAATCAGGCTTAATGGCTGTTATTTTCATTGATTTTGACCGTTTTAAAGTGATTAATGACTCGTTAGGGCATGATGCTGGTGATGAATTGCTTGTATCAATCTCAACAAGGCTGAACTCTGTCATCCACCCTGGTGACATACTCGCCAGATTGGGCGGTGATGAATTTACGATTTTGTTAAAAAACCGTAGGACAGAGGACGAAATCATAGAGCTGCTTGAACAAATGATGAAAGCATTAACACCCGCTTACTTCATTAAGGAAAATTATGTTGTCACAACTCCAAGCATGGGCATTTCTTTATCAGAAGGAACAGAAAAAAGCGCAGTCACCATGATGAAACAAGCAGATATTGCGATGTATTACTCAAAAAAGAATGGAAAAAATCAATATAATTTCTATAAGCCTGGAATGGAGGGTGTGTCTGAAAATCACTTAAGACTAGAACAGGATTTGCATCACGCTATTCAAAATGATGAGTTCGTCCTTTATTATCAGCCGCAAGTGGATACTCAGGAAGATCTTATATACGGTGCAGAGGCGTCAATCAAGTGACCTTGTTGATTTCATTGCTGCTTCAGTAGCTGAATCAGGCTTTGATCCAAACTACTTAATTATCGAAATTACAGAAGCGATCGCCATGAACCAAATTGAAAAAACAGTGGCCACCATGCACAGGCTGAAAGAATTGGGTGTCCGAATTTCAATAGATGATTTCGGCACAGGTCATTCCTCCTTGTCCTATTTAACGGAGCTGCCGATTGATGCCCTGAAAATCCCGAGAGAATTTGTTCAAAATCTTGGGACAGAAACGAATAACGCCATCGTTCATACCATTATCACTTTAGCTAATAACCTGAATCTCAACCTTGTAGCAGAAGGTGTCGAACTGAAGGAACAGCTTCATTTGCTGCAAGAAATGGGTTGCTACAGCATTCAAGGTTTCTTATTCTCCAAGCCTGTTAAAGCACAGGAGGTATTAATGCTAACTGAAAGTCGACAGCTATACTAAAAAAGGAAAATCCATCGAAAATGATGGATTTTCCTTTTTTTTAATGAGCTAATTGCTTTGCAGATACCGCAGAATTAACTGCTTTTTCTTTTTGTGCTGCCAGTCTGATAACCGTGATAGCAAATGTCACAATCAGTATAAGCACAAGGTTCACTGCGAATGATGATACTGAATCTCCTGTATAAATCAACTTCGTGAATCCTTGCACCCCATTAGAAGCAGGCAAGAAGGCACCGAAATGCTGGTAAAACGGTGCAAGCATATTTGCTGGAATAATATTGCCTGCTGTCATTAACTGCAATGGAACCATCGCTACATTAAAGAGCGGTCCTGCATTGCCAAATAAGCTGAAACTCATTTGTGTGAAGCTGATGCATGCTGCTGCTGTTAACACATGGAACAGCCATAACTTCCAGTATGGCGCAGCCACATCTTGAAAGCTGACCGCAAGACTGACAATGATTGTCGGAACAACGAGCGCTACGATGACCAGCAACAGCTGCCTGCTCCAGAAAATTTGCCATTTTGAGTTATGTTTTTTCATGATTTGAGAAACAAGATTAAATTGGATATTCATCGTCATTACAGCTATATAGGTGATAAAGCCAAAAATCATCGGAAGCATAGATGCTGCGAAATTATGAACCTCGTTTGTTTTCACAATATCTGCTTTAACACCGCTATGAACACCTATATTTGCACTGATTTCGGATGCTGCTTTTTCCATCATAGACACAGCTACTTGAGAGTTTGCCTCATTAACATAGAAAGTCAGTTCCCCATTGCCACTGCCCATTTCCTCTGCGAATTTGGAAGGAATAACGATAAGCATTGCATAATTGCCTTTATCAAGCTGCTCCTTCGCTTTTTCAAATCCCGAATTGGACACAATATGGAAAGGGCTGCTTTTGGCAATTTGTTCTTCTAACGCTTTGCTTGCCGCTCCATCTTCGTTAACAATGCCAACATTAAGCTCATCCAGTCTTTCTGTTGCATGATTATATCCAGTCATCCAGACGATCATAAAGAACACAGGCACAAAAATAGCAAATACTAAACCAATTTTTGTCTGTGGAATTTTCATCATATTTTTAAAACCTTGTAAAATCTTCATTCCTACTCCCCTTTACTACTGTTCACAAAAAAAGTTGCACATGCATGTATATTCTTAAAAAAAATTACGAAAGATTATCATACATTTTATTTAATATGTGGATGAAGCTCTCAACTTCCGATTCCTTAAGACCTTTATATGTCTGGTTTTCAAGCTGCTCGAGCTCTGGCCATATTTGCGCATGCAAATCGAGACCCTTTCTTGTGATATTTAACCGGACCGCTCTCCTGTCAGACGGATCTGCAGAACGACTTACAAGCTCTTTTTTTATGAGCTTATCCAGAATCTTACCAACTGTTGTCTGGTCTCTTTCTGTCAGCTCTGCCAGCCGCTTTTGGGAAACTCCCTCCGTCTTGCTTAATTCGCTCAGCACAGAAAACTGTTCTGGTGTCAGTCCAAAGCTGCTCATCTGACGGGTAGCTGCTCTTTTAAAAGCTAAATAAGTCCTCGAAAGTATCAAGCCTAACTCTTTATTATCCATATACTTATCTGACATATCGGTATCCTTTCCACAAAAAATAGTTGCACTACTTATAATTGCACATGCATGTAATTTTAAATTAGAAGATGCTTACATGTCAATTACTTTTTTATGTAAACACAATTTAAACACTATAAAAGAAACAAAGCTGGCTGTTCTTTGGTGAGTATATTCTTCCAAGTCTTTATAGTAATTAATCGGAGTTATCAATAACCTTTAGGGCTTTTTAGGGCGAGGCATATTAGGCTCTTGAAAACTATCGGTTATCTAAAAAATAATGGTTTGAGTCCCAGAAATTCAGACTTCAAGCCACACTGTTAGCTTTTACAAGCAAAGTGCATCCTTCAATAAAAAACAACGAAGGGAGCAAATATTGCTCCCTTCGTTGTTAGATAACTTTAGGTCTATTATTTTTCAGGAATTTCACAGTTATCATCTGTGCAAGCTGCTCCTGCATTTCCTCCTGAAAGGTCTTGCAGTTTAGGTGCGTTTCCTTCTTCTTCCCAAACTTGCTGAAGAGCACGTTTGAATGTTTCAGTCGGCTGTGCGCCTGAGATAGAATACTTTTGATTAATAACAAAAAACGGAACTCCAGTCACTCCCATTTGCTGTGCTAAAGCTTCATCAATTCTGACATCATTTGCATATTTTGTAGAGTCATTTAAAACAGCTAAAGTTTCTGCTTTTTCTATACCTGCAGATTGAGCAATTTCTACTAATACGTCATGGTCGCTTATCAGCTTTGATTCTGTAAAGTAAGAAGCTAACAGCTTTTCTGTCATTTCCTTTTCTTTGCCGACAGTTGCCGCAAACTTCGCCAGGCGATGAGCGTCAAATGTATTTGTTGGCTTCATATCATCAAAGTTAAATTGCAAACCGACACCAGCAGCCTGGCTGCCAATTCCTTCATTTGCTCGTTTTGCTTCCTCAATGCTCATGCCGTATTTTTTTGCCAGCGCTTCATTGATTCCTGTGCCGGAGTAAGGTTTTGCATTTGGGTCTAATTCAAAGCTTTTGAACTCAACCTCTACTTGATCTTTACCAGGAAACTGAGCAATAGCTTCCTCTAAACGGCGCTTGCCTATATAACAAAATGGACATACAAAATCTGACCATACCTCTATTTTCATTGTTTTGACCTCTTTTCATCGAGTACTTTGGAATTCCTTCCTAGTCTTTCTGTTCTATTATAAAATAATCACTTTAAATAAAAAATTAATACGCTCAAAAGAAGTCAAAACTCAATTAAACAGAAGAAGAGCACCATCACGGTGCTCTATCCTTTATTTCGCGTTCGTAAGATTACTTGCCTTCAAAACTTCCTTCTGCATTTTCCCTTTTGCAGTTACATAGTTATTCTTAAACCAAGCAATTGCAGCTGCTATAACTGTAAATGCGTTAGTCAGGTAGTTTGTCCAATCCTCACTTGTCCCAGGAATTTCGTATAAACCAAAGGAAACTAGGACTTGGTTGACCAATGCGATTGCCAACACTAATGTACGAATGAGTGTACCTCTGTCCATTACCATTCACTCCTTGTTATTAATTTTGCCATTCACCTTATAATATGTTAGCTTGTACTATTCTGGTACCGGCATTTGTATTAGGAGAAATGAGGCTTTTCCGCAAAAAAAAGATCCCTGCTATTTACAGGAATCTTTTTTACCTATGTTTATTGTAAAACACAAAATGTTCCCGGAATATTTTCAAACCTATACCTAGTCCAATAATGTTACTCTTCTAGTCAATATATTCCGTTAATTGCTTCCCATATTACATATTTTTCACAAATAAAATCCTATAAAAAAGAGCATCATTAGCTCATTTTTTTATAGGGTTTATTTTATTTTTAATCGTTCTCTTTTTAACCTGTTTTCTTCATCTTGGAGTGCACTTAAAAGATGAAATTGATCATGCATAAAAGGATTAGTTGCAAATCTTCTCGCTGAAACTTTAACACGGTTATATGCTAAATTTAAATCAATCTCATCAATTGAATCTTTTCCAGATTTTAATGCAAAAACTGTCGCTTCTACCAATATCTTTTTAATTAACCCCCTTTAATTAGGGAATACTAGCAATATTATTTTTATTTGTCCAAAAAACATTTCATTTTTTGGTGGTTTCTAACATAACTTTGCAACAAAAAAACTCGTTTAACCAAACGAATATTAAATATATTTAAGCAGTTTTTTAGAAATGATATTTAAGAAAAATTAAGATATTAATAATTTAAAAAACTCACTCAAGTTCATCCTTTTATTTTAAATTTCTCTTTGATCATCTGAAGGTACTCGGTTACCCATTCCCTATCTTTTGGACGTTTTTGCAGATACTCCTCACAATCTTCTAATAAGTAACGATAAAATGTCTCATAATCTAATGTAATTTCTATATCTTTTTCTACAGCAGGATAATCGAGGTAATATCTCACTCCCTCTGTCCCGAAATAATCTTCTTCCCAATCTTCATAAATACTAGCAAATACATACCAAGCGTATTCATCTCCATAACCCCACTCTATGGAATAGTGATGTAAAATATTTAAGAACCTACCGTCTCCCATAAGAAAATAATAATACTTAATTAGTTTCTTTTCTTCCATTTCTGTTAGTTCCGACATTTTAACTCTCTCCTTTTTCTATTCTCCGTTAGAGTGTCCCCTATGGTTAAGTACTTCTTACATACCTGCAATCGGATAAAAACTCGAAGGATATTCCCTCCGAGTTTATTCTTGTATGTTGTATTTTTCTTTTATCTTTTCAAGGTAGTCATTTACCTCTTTTGAATCATTAGGGTGTCTTCGCATATACAGTTCGCAATCTTCTAATAAAAATTGGTAAAACGTTTGGTAATCTAATATTACTTCAGCATCTTCGTCTACAACTGGATTGTCGATGTAATAAGCGATACCTTCTTCTCCGAAATAATCTTCTTCCCACTCTTCATAATAGTTCGCAAAAACAAATCGTGCATATTCATCTCCATATCCTTGACCTTCAGAGTATGCTCTTAGTGTCCTCAGGAATTTAGCATCACCCATATGTATATAAAAAAGGTTAACTAGCTTTCTATATTCTTGAGTATTCATTAGTACACCTTTAACCTTATTTATTGGTGAATAGGGGAAGACCTAAAGGGATCTTCTGGATATTTATGAAAAACGTGTATAAATACTCGGAGGAACCCCCTACGAGTCTAGTCTTCGATATTAAATTTTTCTTTAATTTTTTGGAGATATTCCTGTACTTTCTCTCTGTCCTCTGGACGTTGCTGAAGATAATCTTCACAGTCATCTTTCAAATACTGATAAAAAGTTTGGTAATCTAGTATTATTTCCGTGTCTTCATCTGCAGCTGGAGCATCGATATAGTAGGCTATACCCTCTTCACCGAAATAATCTTCTTCCCAATCTTCGTAATAACTCGCAAAAACATATCGTGCGTATTCGTCTCCGTATCCCCACCCCTTAGAATACTGTTCTAATATGGTCAAAAATCGGCCAATCCCCATATGTGCATAATAAAATCTGATGAGTTTCCTTTTTTCCTCTTTTGTTAATTCAGTCATAATCAATAACACCTCATTCTTTATTCAATAGATGGGAAAAAGTTCTTAATATTGCCTGTCTCTTTGTCTATGTAACCAACAAACTTGATAGCAAACTAGCTCCCATTCTTTTTTAAAGAATATCTTTTCTTCCAGACACTTTGGACAATATTTTTTTCTACCTTGCTGTGTAAGCCCCTTTTTTTAAAATAATTTAATATTATCGAAACATCAGTTTGAGTAATACTACCTAAAATTTCTCGATGATATGTTAAATTAAGTAAACTCTCTTCACTGACCCCAGTTAGCCTTGGAAGTATACCAAAACTTAAGTCATTAATCTCTTATTTACATTTCCAATATTTCTATTTTTATTTAAACCAGCATATCCATACAGATAAGATGTTCCATCATAGAGGTTCTTTTCACTCAATCGTGACAGAAAGCTATCAAAACTTTCTCCATTATATGGGTTACAAAAAACTATTAGTTCTTGTGGTTCTTTGTTCATATAATAATCAACCCTTAAAAAAATTTAACCGCTTATATAAATTACTAAGCGGTTATATCTCAATATTCTCTATTATTTACTTATTTTATTCCGGTTATTTTTTTCGCAATTCCGTTGAAATTTTGGGTTTAACACTTTATACTGCTTGATTGCCTTTCGCCTTTTCATCCTGAATCATCAGAATGCCAAGCTTATGATAGTCTCCTTCGTACAATGCCCTCTGAGTAAAACGAACCTCATGGTTTGTATCGAGAACTTCCATTTTGCAATGAGCTGAGTTTTTTTGCAGTGCAGTGTAAAGCTGAATTTCGTCCTGCACTGGAATGCTGTTCACTTTTGTGATAATTTCACCGATTTTAAGCCCCATCTTATCTGCTGGAGAGTCAGGAACAACACCTAAAATCATGATGCCATTATTTTTTTTCGTGAAATAAAAGCCTTTATTTTTTTCCTTCGCTTTTTGACCTGCCGTAATCCATTCACGGCCGATAATAGCCACAATAACACTACCTATAGCCGCAAGAGGGAAATAATAAGCAGCTGCCGCACTTATTGCAATAAACAGCCCGAGCCAGAACACCCTTTTGCCGACTGCTCGCACTGCAACTGTAGGATGTACTGCTTGTACTGCTTGTCTGAATCCTAGCAAAAACGGCACAAGGATGATGGAGTATGTTTGATCACCAACAGTAAAGACCGGCCATCCTTCAACAGGAATAGACAGTACTCCTTCCGGGAGAAACAGAAACAATGGCACAAGCCAAGCTCTTTCTGACAAATGGATGCCGATTGCCTGTCCCCTGCTGCTTTTTGTCAGGCGAGGTGATGTTCCTTTGCTGCCATTCTTCTGAATCAGCAAGCCCTCTGCTGCAAGCAGCAAGCCTAACACCGCAACAGCAGTTGGAAAGATATATGTATCTCCGCCAATTACGCTCTCAGAAAAGAGGAAGAAATCCCATCCCATATACAGAGAAGCGATGCTTGCCAATATTCCAAGACCAACAGTATACACGGGAGAAAGCAAACGTGTCTTCCAAATTAAGCTTAGAAGCAGAGTGAAGATGCCTGTATAGATAACCATTTCCATCGGCACTACGAGAACTAATCCAATCGATATTATCGATAGGCACAATCCTATAATGACGCCAACAGGCAGAAGCTGTTTCAGCTCAAAATAAGCATTCAATGCCCTGATGGTGAAATCCTTTCGCTCCTTCTTCACCCTTGAGACACCTAAATAGGCTGCTAACAAAAAGGAAAGATAAAACAAAGGATGAAGAAATAGTTTTCCAAACCCCTTTAATAATTCAATTAGCCAATCTTGCCACATGAAGAGTCCCACCTTTTTTTAAAACTAGTTGAAATTACTATATGCACAAGAACGTGATATTCCTCATAATATAAATCTATTATATTCTACTAGCAAACTAATAGAAAGCCCAGGAGAGATAATTTCATATAAGAATAATCAAAACCAATAAATAAAGCCTGCCAGAAACGGCAGGCTTCTATTGTTATTTCGCAGCTTCTATAGCTGCTTTCATTTTCTCCTTCACATTCTCTACTGTGAAGCCGTATTCTTGGAAAAGCTTATCAGCTGGAGCAGATGCACCGAAATGATCGATTGTAATATGCTCTCCTTTAGCACCGATATACTCTCTCCATCCTAATGAAGCACCTGCTTCGATTGCTACACGAGCTTGAATGCTGTCTGGAAGCACGCTGTCTTTATAGCTTTGAGACTGCTTTTCGAACAAGTCCCAGCTTGGCATGCTGACAACACCTACAGAAATTCCGTCTGCTTCAAGTTCTGCTTGTGCTTGAATGGCTAGAGACACTTCAGATCCGCTCGCAAGCAGCAAACCTTGCGTCTCCCCTTTTGCGGCAGAAACGGTATAAGCTCCTTTACTTACGCCATTAAATGCCTCAGCCTTAGTTAAATCCAATGTAGGCAAGTTTTGGCGAGTCAGCACTAATGCAGTTGGAGTATCCTTGCTTTCCAAGGCAATTTGCCATGCGGCTGCTGTTTCCTTAGCATCAGCAGGACGAATGACAGACAGACCTGGCATTGCACGCAAGGAAGCAAGCTGCTCAACCGGCTCATGCGTTGGTCCGTCTTCACCGACAGCAATACTGTCATGTGTGAAAACATATGTGACAGGAAGCTTCATTAATGCTGCAAGACGGATAGCAGGACGCAGATAGTCAGAGAAAACAAAGAATGTCGCTCCAAACACCTTCACACCGCCATGCAATGCCATACCATTAATAGCTGCCCCCATCGCAAATTCACGTACGCCAAACCAAATATTTTTAGCTGCATAGCCATCCAGACCAAAGTTCTTTTCATGACCGATCAGCGTTTTATTAGAGCCTGCCAAGTCAGCTGAACCGCCGATGAATGCTGGAATTGCTTTTGCCGCTGCTTGAATGCTCTTTCCAGAAGAATCTCTTGTTGCCATTGCGCTTCCAGCTTCGAAATCAGGCAAGCTTTCTTGAAGATTCGCTGGCACTTCCCCTTTAATTGCTGTTTCCAGCTGAGTTGCAAGCTCCGGATATTCCGCTTTATAAGCTTCATACATTTTATTCCACTCATTTTCCTTTGTCTGACCTTCAGCAGCTAAACCTGCATAGTGCTCAGCAACCTCTGTAGGCACATGGAATGCTTCTTCATATTCCCAGCTGTAAGCTTGCTTTGCAAGCAATGTTTCGTCAGCTCCAAGCGGTGCACCGTGGGAAGCTGATTTACCGCCTTTATTCGGCGAACCGTAGCCAATAACTGTCTTAACTTCAATCAATGTCGGCACATCTGATTTCTTCGCTTGTGCAATAGCTGCTTGAATTTCCGCGATATCATTGCCATCCTCAACACGAAGAACCTCCCAGCCATATGCTTCAAAACGCTTTTGCACACTTTCTGAGAAGGAAAGATGAAGATCACCGTCAAGAGAAATATCATTGGAATCATATAGAACAACCAATCTTCCAAGCTTTAGATGTGCTGCAAGGGATGCTGCTTCTGCTGAAACTCCCTCCATTAAATCACCGTCGCCGCAGATGCTGTATGTATAATGATCAACAACTTGATAGTCGCCTTTATTGTATGTCTCAGCAAGATGTCTCTCTGCCATTGCCATACCTACTGCCATCGCAATTCCTTGTCCAAGCGGACCTGTTGTTGCTTCCACTCCAGGAGTGTGGCCGAATTCTGGATGTCCAGGTGTTTTGCTTCCCCATTGACGGAAGTTCTTCAAGTCGTCGATGCTCACTCCGTAGTTGAACAGGTGAAGCAGGCTGTATAACAGCATAGAGCCATGTCCTGCAGATAAGACGAAGCGGTCACGGTTAAACCATTCAGGATTGGCAGGGTTATGATTCATTTCCTTTGCCCAAAGCGCATACGCCATCGGTGCTGCACCCATCGGCATTCCTGGGTGGCCAGAGTTGGATTTCTCGATGGCATCAATGGAAAGTGTTCTAATAGTATTGACCGCCATTTGTTCAATATTTGTCTTCGTCAATTCGCTCATCTATACCAGTCCTTTATCAGGTTTTTATTATTTCTTTATAAATGCAATTTCGTCCGTTTGTACAGCCAATTGGCCTGTTTCTTGCTTTTGCTCTAACCAAGAAAGAATCCCGCCTGTCAGTCTGTTAGCTAAAATTCGGTCAGCTGCTGTCGGGTTTGTCCCCATACAAAGTGCCTCATCGATTTCCGTATATTTAAAATCTACTTTCAGATGGTCAACAACTTGTTCTATTGCTGAAGCATGTGCAGCAGCACTATATACAAGGACAGAAGAAGTGTTCCATTCTGTAAAGCTTGCTTCGATGCGTTCCTTTAGTGCGTCCATTTCATCTGCTCCAAATTCAGGAGCAAAGAAATGCCCGTCTCCTGCACTCGAAATGTCCTCCAGCATTTTAATGGAGGGGCTTCCATCTATAGAAAAACCGAATAACCGCGGATTGTCATATTTCAAGGAGTTAATTGTATCCTTCACTCTAAGAATATTATCGACGATGCTGTTCACCGCTGTATCATAACCAAGCGTGGTTTCAGAACCTTCTATATCATTAAAAATTGACACCGGAACAAATAAAGAGCGTACGGAAGAATGGTCAGCCAAATAGCTTGTCCATTTTTCTTTCGCCTCTGCATTTCCAATGACAACAGCAGTATCTACTGCAGAAAAAATTTCTTCCCATTTATCATCTTCAGGATATGCAGACATCATAAGCATTGAATCGCTCAAGTAAGGAGAGTCGCTGTTTATGTTAAGCTCCTTATATCTTGCTGTTCCCGTTCCCTTTTCTATCTCCATTCCAACCAATTCGTGCTTAGGAGTTAAATGAAGCTGCAACTTATACACTATTTGTTTGACCCCTGCAGGCAAACTCCCAAAGACAATTACTCCAACTTTCAAAGCATTTTACCCCCTAATTAATTGCATGCGTTTTTAATTTCATATAATGGTATTATATAGGATTATGAGAGCAATGGAAAAAAACTTGTCTTTTTAGGGGATTTTTTCTGGCAGATTTTTCAGAGTTATCCCTTAAATTATAGCCCTGCCTCCAGTTCACCGATAGCATTGACCCTTTGGGCATGCCTGCCTCCTAAAAACTCAGCATTCAGCCATGTTTCTACTATCGTCAACGCTAATCCTTCACCGGTTACACGCTCGCCAAGACAGAGAACATTGCTGTCATTATGCTCTCTTGTCGCTTTTGCTGTGAATACATCTCCTACTGCAGCAGCACGAATACCTTTGATTTTATTAGCGGCAATACTCATCCCAATTCCTGTACCGCAACAGAGAATTCCTAAATCAACTTCTTTACAATTAATAGCATCTCCTACTGTTTTCGCATAACCAGGAAAATCAACACTATCTGTGCTCGTGCAGCCAAAATCGAGAACTGTCATACCACTACCCTCCAAATAGGCCTTAACAGCCTCCTTTAAATGAAAGCCGCCATGGTCGCTTGCGATCGCCAGCTTCATTCACCTATCCCCTTTCCAACTGATTATCTTTTTCTATGGTAAACTTGATGACACGTACATTCTACCATATATTCGTACGTACATGTATAGGTAAATTGGTGAATTAACTTAAAAGTTATCCCTACAACCTTGTTGGTCTGTACATGATAAGAATAGATGGTGATATTAAATTTAAAGCCTTTTACCACTAGCTAATCAATAAAGGCCTGCTTCCATAGTGGAAGCAGACCTTTTTCGTATTAAAAATCAAAATTATCTGGATCTGGACCTACACGCAGATTTTCGTTCAATTCAGTGATTTGCTCCATTTCTTTATCAGTCAATATGAAGTCAAACACATCAGCATTTTCAATAATTCGATGCTCTTTAATAGATTTAGGGATTGTGATAATCCCATTTTGCAAGTCCCAACGGATGATAACTTGTGCTACAGATTTATTGTACTTTGCCCCAATGCTTTTTAACAGCTCATGATCCAGAAGCTGACCTTGCATTAATGGCGACCATGCTTCCACTTGGATACCGTGACTTTGGCAGAAGGCTCTTACTTCTGTTTGTGTAAGTTTTGGATGGAACTCGACTTGATTAATCATCGGCATTATTTCTGCGTCCTTCATTAAATCTTCAAGATGGTGAACCTGAAAGTTGCTGACACCGATTGCCTTAACTTTTTTATTCTTATAAAGAGTTTCTAGCGCTCTCCATGCTTCCTTGTACTTTCCAGCCTTTGGCCAATGAATTAAATATAAATCCAAGTAATCAAGACCTAACTTCTCTAAGCTAGCCTCAAATGCGGCCAATGTTTTTTCATAACCAAGGTCATCATTCCAGACTTTCGATGTAATGAAGAGATCTTCCCGGCTAATTCCAGCAAGCTCGATTCCCTCCTTGATTCCTTGGCCGACACCTGCTTCATTTTGGTAAATAGCTGCCGTATCAATACTGCGGTACCCGTTTTTAATCGCGGCACGAACAGATTCTACAACGGTTGCTCCATCCTCAACTTGAAATACTCCTAATCCGAGCCATGGCATTTTTACTCCATTTGCTAATGCGACTGTATCTTGTAAATGTTTCATATTATTTACCCCATTCCTTTTTATTTGCTTTTTTCTCTAACACTAAGCTCCAGCCAGTCAGCAGTACTGCGGCTGCTACCATTACTCCGCCGACCCAAGCTGTATGAATTAAACCTAATGAGTTAGTAACAACTCCACCTAAATAAGAACCAATCGCGATACCTGCATTGAAGGCAGCGATATTAACAGCAGAGGCGACATCAACTGCTCCAGGCACATACCGCTCTGCAAGCATCACAACATAAACTTGCAGTCCAGGCACATTCATAAACGCCAACAGACCCATTAATATAATCATCGCAAGGCCTGCACCTTTATACGGCAAGGCAAAGATAAGCAAAAATAGGATGATAGCTTGTGCTATAAACATGTAAAACAGAGCTGTGAGCGGCTTTTTATTAGAAAGCCTGCCTCCAATCATATTCCCTGCTGCGATGGCCATTCCATATAAAAGCAGGATGCCTGCAACTGTGCTTTCCTTGAAACCAGTGATTTCATGAAGAAGCGGTGAAAGATACGTAAAGACAACAAATGTCCCCCCGTAGCCTAATGCTGTGATAATGAACAAAAGCAGCAATCTGCTCTTAGTCACTAACGAAAGCTGATCTTTAAACGTAGAAGGCTTGGCCTTTGAAAGATTCTTCGGGACAAGAATGCTATTGGCAATAAATGCGATAATACCAACAAGCACTATTGCAACAAATGCTAATCGCCAGCCGAATTGCTGGCCGATAAATGTTCCAATTGGCACACCAGTTATGGTTGCTACTGTTAGTCCTGTGAACATAATTGAAATAGCACTTGCTCTTTTATCCTTGCTGACAAGATCTGCTGCAATCGTTGAGCCGATTGACATGAAGATACCATGTGATAATGCAGAGATTATTCTTGCTATTAACAAGACAGTAAGGCTGCTCGCTGCTGCAGCAATGCTGTTACCAATAATAAATACGATCATAATCCATAATAATAATGTTTTTCTGGAAACTCTTGAGGTGATGGACGTCAAAACTGGCGCACCGATTGTAACACCAAGAGCGTAAATGGATACTGTCAATCCTGCTGCAGTAATGCTGACATTCAAGTCTGCTGAAATTAAAGGCAGAAGACCGACACTAATAAATTCTGTTGTACCAATTGCGAAAGCACTGACTGCCAATGCAAGCAAGGCATACACGCTTCCATTCTTACGATTACTCATATGTCCTCCTTCTTGATGCTTGATATATAATGATCCACTAGTGGAATGAATTTTTATCAGCTTGCTTTTCGGCCGGCAAATGTTATTATGAATCATATAGATATCTTTGAAAAGTACGTACTTTTTTGTGATATAGGCACCGCAAAGTACTATAGGTACTTTTTAGTGCCTATAATATCATCTGGAGGTTACAGCATGGAAAAGAAGAAATACAATATTTCTGTTGAGGCAACCCTTGAGGTAATCGGCGGCAAGTGGAAATGTGTAATCCTATGCCATCTTACACATGGCAAAAAACGGACAAGCGAACTGAAGCGATTAATGCCTAATATTACCCAAAAAATGTTAACACAACAGCTTCGTGAATTAGAAGAGGACGGCATTATTAACCGAATCATTTATCAGCAAATTCCACCTAAGGTAGAATACGAGCTGAGTGAATATGGTCAAAGCCTGCAAAGTATTCTTGATGCACTATGTAATTGGGGAGAAAGGCATATTACGAAGGTCTATGGCGATAAAACACTCGTGCTGGAGGACAGCATTTTAAATAAGTAAACAACACGAAAAAGCACACCTTCTTTAAGGTGTGCTTTCTCTAATTCACGATATATCGCAAAGCTGTTTGCAGCTGCATATCGTTTTCATCTTTTTGCATTTCCGTTCTGACTGCCTGCTGCATCTTTTCGGCTGTATTTGCGTCAATCGTTCCTGTTTCTGTCAAATTATTGCTTCCTTGAAAGGCCTTCACAGCAATTTCTGTCTGGCTGCTGAAATAACCATCCTGCCTGTCTGTCCGATAGCCAAGACTTGTTAAAATCTCCTGCGCATACTTGACTTGCTCGGTGTTCATTTCCCGCTTCAACGTCTTTTCTATTTGAAGTGGATGAGTTTTGTATAAAGCCGATTTCTCCACTTCCAAGTTTGGTTCTATCCCTTTTTTATGAATCCAATTCCCATCAGGTGTGAGCCATTTGAATAAAGTTAATTTAATTTTGCTTCCATCCTCCATTGGCACAGCTTGCTGAACTGTCCCCTTACCGAACGTCTTTTCACCAATAAGTGTGTAGTTTTCCGCTTCTTTCATAGCACCAGCCATTATTTCTGATGCTGAGGCACTTCCATTATCTACAAGCACAACAACTGGATAATCCTTCTTTTGTTTTAAGTCAGAGTAGAATTGTTCGGTCTCTCCATCTCGATGCTCAATTTGCACATAAGGCTTGTCTAAAGTCACAAACTCTCCTAAAATCTCATTCACACTTGTAAGCAGTCCCCCTGGGTTGCCTCTGACATCCAATATCAAGCCGGCAATTCCTTGCTGCTCTTGCTCCTGTAATGCCTTATGAAATTCAGAAGCTGTCTCCTGTGAAAAGGAGGTAATTTCAATATAACCGATATTTTCGCCGCCCTCTCTTTTAACAGAGGAATGAACCGTTATTTGCGGAACCTCATCACGGACAACGGCTATTTGCAGCGGCTTTTCCAGCCCTTGTCTGACAATCTCCAATTCTACCTTCGTGCCTTTTTCTCCCCTAATCTTTTGCGTCACATCATACAGATCAAAGCCTTGTACACTTTCTCCGTCCACCTTAACAATTTCATCATTTGCTTTAATACCAGCCTTTTCTGCAGGAGAATCCTTTATTGGCGACACAATAATAACCTTATCGTCTTCTGCGCTTATTTCAGCACCAATGCCTTCAAAAGAGGAATCAAGAGCTTGTTCAAACTGTTTTGCGCTGTCCTTGTCCATATAAACAGAATACGGATCATCAAGGGTAGAAAGCATGCCCTTAATTGCACCCTCCTCTAATTCAGCCTTATCTACTTTTTCCACATAATTGTTTAAGATCAGGTTATACGCTTTGTCAACCTTCGATAAGACTGTCGCATTGCTGTTTGCTGCTGAATCAGACTTCGTTTTATTCTCTTCCCATATATTCATTCCAATATAAGTGCCGCCGGCTCCAACTATGAGGGAGCTTGTCATGCATATCACCAGCAATTTTCGATTCATCTAAGATCGTCCTCTCTTCCTTCTTCATGAGAATAGCCTTACTGAATCTATATGCCGAGAGCAGACAAGTTATGATGACAGCTTTTGCTGTACTCTATTTAAAGTGCACCTATTTTCCCTAGTTGAATAACCTATACAGACGAAAGGGAGGAATGCCTAAAATGTTTTATCATATAAAAGAACTAGCATACCAAGCAAAGCCAGAAAAACCAGATCCACTTTTCGCTAGAAGAATTCAAGAACTAATCGGCGGCCAATTCGGAGAAATGTCTGTTATGAATCAATATTTATTTCAAGCATGGGGTACAAGAGGACATGCAAAATACAGAGATTTACTGTTAGATACAGGAACGGAGGAAATAGGTCATATTGAGCTATTGTCCACAATGGTTGCCCGTCTCTTAGATGATGCACCTGTAACCGAACTGGAGTCTGCAGCTGCTACTAATCCTGCGTTAGCGGCAATTATCGGCGGGATGGACCCACAGCACGCTATCGTATCCGGCTTATCAGCAACTCCAAAAGACAGCAACGGAGTGCCTTGGAACAGCGGCTATATCATTGCGAGCGGCAATCTGCTTGCAGATATGCGTTCTAACCTGCATGCTGAATCACAAGGAAGATTGCAGGCAGTAAGGATTTTTGAACAAACAGATGACAGAGGTATTAAAGATATGCTTTCCTACCTTATCGCAAGGGACACTATGCATCAAAATCAATGGCTTGCTGCTATTTATGAACTCGAACAGCAAGAAGGGGTTGTTGTTCCAAGCACGTTCCCGAAGGAATTGGAAAAAAGAGAGGTTTCTTATTTATTCTTGAACCATTCGATGGGAGACGAAAGCAGCAAAGGAAGATGGGCATCTGGTCCAAGTATGGATGGTATGGGCACATTCCAATACGTAAAGGACGTACCTCCATTCGGTCCTGCTCCAAAATTAAAGCCTGCACCGCCGGCAGAGCATGGTACACCTCCAAATGTAATGTAGCATAAAAAGAGCCACTGTCTAAAAGACAGTGGCTGACTATTTTCATGGAAGATTTTTTATAGATAAGACTCTCATTGCATTCAGCACAGCAATTAAGGTAACTCCAACATCTGAAAACACCGCTTCCCACATTGTAGCAACTCCAAAGGCCCCAAGCAAAAGGAACAGCGCTTTAACTCCTAACGCAAACACAATATTTTGCCAAACAATCTTGCGTGTTTTTTTAGCAATGGAAATGGCAGAGGCAATTTTTGAAGGTTCATCTGTCATAATGACTATATCAGCTGCTTCAATGGCTGCATCTGAACCTAAGCCGCCCATCGCCATGCCTACATCTGCCCGCGCTAATACAGGTGTATCGTTAATCCCGTCTCCTACAAATAAGATCTTCTCTTTTGGAGATTTTCTTTTATCCAGTTTTTCTATCTCTTCTACCTTATCCTGTGGAAGGAGCTCTGCATGCACAACGTCTATATTCAGAGACTTAGCAACACTTGCGCCCACCGCAGCAGCATCCCCTGTAAGCATGACCGTTTTTTTAATGCCAGCTTGCTTCAATGCTGCAATAGCCTGCTTGGCATCCTCCTTCAATTGGTCGGATATGACAAGTGAGCCAATAAACTCCTTATTTGCTGCTACATAGACAATTGTTCCAATCTCTTCTCTTAACTCGAAATCAATTCCTTCCTTCACCATCAGCTTGTAGTTACCAGCTAATACTTTTAAACCATTAACAGCTGCAATGATTCCGTAGCCTGGGATTTCCTCATAATCATTTACATCTGCTTCTGAAACTGCGCCCCCATAAGCCTTTCTGATTGATTCGGCAATCGGATGGTTAGAATGAATCTCTGCACTTGCCGCATTCCGCAGAACATCTTGGTCTGAATAACCGTTAGCAGGATGCACAGACACTACTTCAAATACTCCCTTCGTAAGGGTACCTGTCTTATCAAACACCGCATACTTAACATCATTCAAGGCCTCCAAATAGTTGCTGCCTTTTACAAGAATTCCCGCTTTAGATGCAGCACCTATTCCGCCGAAAAAGCCAAGAGGAATAGAAACAACGAGCGCACATGGACAAGAGATAACTAAGAAAATCAAGGCACGATACAGCCAATCAGAAAATACAGCACCCTCCAAAAATAGAGGAGGCACTACAGCTAATAATGCTGCAATGATTACCACAACCGGTGTATAGTAACGAGCAAATTTCGTGATGAAGTTTTCTGTCGGCGCTTTTCTGCTGCTGGCATTTTGAACAAGTTCCAAAATTTTCGCAACAGTAGACTGACTATATTCCTTCGTTACCTTGACAGTGAGCACTCCATTTTTATTGATGAAGCCGCTGAGTATATCATGTCCCGGCTCTACATCTCTTGGCATGGACTCCCCTGTCAATGCCGAAGTATCAACGCTTGATTTACCCTCAACGACAATACCGTCAAGCGGTATCTTCTCTCCAGGCTTGATAACGATAATATCACCGATTGTTACCTCTTCTGGAGACACCTTTTCAAGGGTCTCCTCTTTCATCACATTGGCATAATCTGGTCTGATATTCATTAAGCTGCTAATCGACTTACGTGAACGGTTTACAGCAGCTCCCTGGAACAGCTCGCCGACTTGATAAAACAGCATGACAGCAACGCCCTCTGGATATTCTTGAATTGCAAATGCTCCTATCGTGGCAATGGCCATTAAGAAATGCTCATCAAATACTTGGCCGCGGACGATATTTGTACAAGCCCGCCATACAATGTCTCCGCCAATAATAAGATAGGCAACAACAAAGGCAGACAGCTTTATAACACCATCCAGCGGAAGAAAATAAGCAAAAAGAGCGATTATCGTCCCGATTACAAGCCGTGTTATCATTCTTTGCATGCTCTTGTTTCCATGGTCATGTGAATGTCCATGGCTGTGACTATGACTGTGACCATGCTGAAGATGAGCAAGATCATGCTTGTTTGTTTGCCGATTTTCCCCCGCTGTTTTTTCTTTTAATTTTACATGCGGTTCCAACCGTTTTATTGCCTTTTCCGCTTTTGCGATTATCGGGCCTTCTTCGTCACTGAACTGTAAGGACAATGTCTGTGTCGCAAAATTGACTTGGCATTCATTCACACCCTCTATCGTGGCAACACCCCGCTCAATTTTCATGGCACAATTCGCACAGTCCAGCCCTTCTAATATAAAGTCTTTCCTTTGCAGCTGTTTTCCTTCCTCCATGGTTTTCCCCTCTTTCATTAATTGTCTTAAATGAAATTCTTCCCTGTCAGAAAAGGATTGATTTATTTAATATCACTTAATTATCGAGAAAATCATTATATGAACAATTACTCATATATTCATATTATATGTAAGCAGGCTCGAAAGTGTCAATGTTATTTCCAATATGGGTATAGAACAGCAGCAGCCAAACGAGTCTGGCTGCTGCTGTTCTATATCCATATTAATGATGTCTTGCATGGTCAATCATCTGCTTTAAAACACTCATAACATGCTCATCATCGCAAGAGTATATCATCGTTGTTCCTTCCCTGCGATATTTAACAAGGCGAAGGTTTTTCAAAAACCGCAGCTGATGAGAAACTGTCGACTGAAGCATCTGCAGTCTTTCTGCTATTTCATTAACAGAATGCTGCTTTTCTGACAATAGATGGAGAATCTTAATTCTTGTCGGATCTGATAAAGCTTTAAATGTTTGGGAAACAATAAATAATGTCTCCTCATCAAGGATTGCACCAGCACCGCTTATTGGGTTCAACTCTTCATTATCTTTATTATCATTGCCGCTCATTTTCATTGCTCCTCTTTAAAAAACTCATATCTTTATTATAGCATAGTAATATCTGGATACATCCTTACGACCGCTTATGGAAAAACAAAAAAGCTTGTCCATATTGTGGACAAGCTTTTTAATCTATTAGATTGGAACAATACCAATCGGGTTGATTGCGTTGGATTTAGCTGCATTCCATTCGCCTTTATGCAATTCAAAATGCAAATGCTGTCCTTGGGAATCACCAGTATTACCCATTGTACCGATACGCTGGCCTTTTGAGACAACCTGACCTGCACTAACTTTTCTGCTTCCTGATTTCATATGAGCATAAACAGTTGTGTACTGTTGGCCATTAATAGAGTGTGCAACAAATATCGCTTCACCATAACTGCTTGATGTGTAAGAACGAATAACAACACCGTCTGCTGCTGCAACAATTGCAACATTATCACCTGTTGCTGCTAAGTCAATTCCCGCATGGAAAGTTCCCCATCGTTGACCTAAGCCAGAAGTAAGCACTCCATTAGCTGGTTTTGTCCAGTTTCCTGAAGATACACCAGGTGTTGATGCTGCAGAAGATGAACTTGAACTGCTTGAGCTTGAGCTTGATTTTGAACTAGAACTAGAACTAGAGCTAGATTTAGAACTTGAGCTGCTCGACTGTGCTGCCTTTGCTTTAGCAGCTGCTGCTTCTGCTGCTGCCGCCGCTTCTGCTGCTTCTTGTTTCTTTCTTTCTTCCTCTGCTTTTCTTGCAGCTTCCGCTTGACGCTGTTTTTCCAGCTCAATTGCTTTTTCCATTGCTACCTTTTGGTCTGCCAAGATTGCTTCTTCTTCTTCAAGTGAAAGCATTTCTGCATGGACATGACCCTCTTCCTCTTCAAGCTGTGCCATCACTTTATCTTTTTCTTTCTTTTTGGAATCCAAATCTGCCTTCATGTCTTCCAACTCACTTAGCATTGTTTCCAGTGAGCTTAGTTTTTCTTTTAACTCAGCCTTTGAATCTTCCAGAAGCTTTTTATCTGCTTCCTGCTCCTTTAAGATAGCGCGGTCTGCTTCCACAATTGTTGCCACAGCACCGACACGGTCAATTAAATCACTGATGCTTTGAGCGCCCATAAGCACATCCATGTAGCTGACTGCACCGCCAGTTTCCTGCATAGCTCTTGCTCTGTCTTTCAGCACTTCATTTCTTTCATCAATTCTTTTTTGTGTTGCTTTAATTTGTTTCTCCAGCTTTGCCACATCATCTTTTGTTGTTTCAATCTGTTCTTTTTTCTCAATAATGTTAACTTGTGTAGTAGAAATCGCTGTGTTTAATCTCTCCAGCTCTTCTTCAACCGATGCCTGTTCATCATGTATGCTGTCTAGTTCTTCGTTTTTGTTGTTCTTTTCACTTTCTACATCTTGCTGCTTGCTTTCGATCTCCTCTTTTTGCTTGTTAAGATCGCTTACGCTTGCTGCATTTGCCGTAGAAAAAGGTCCTTGAGCAACAATACCACCAATGCCTAAAGTAGTAACGACTGTCCATTTAACTATTGTATTTTTCAAGCTCTCATGCCTTCCCCTCTAAAAAAATAGATACGTAGGTTTAACTACTTGTAAACTAGTATTTTAGTACTATACCATTGAAAATAACGCCAATTTAATAGCCTGGCCTTTTATCCAGGCTATTAAGTAGCAGTATATTGTGTTTCACAGGAAGAAGGGACTACTTCTTCCTGTTTTCACCTTACACCTTCAAGAATTTGCGAATACTCATGACACTTCCCCATATACCGATCAATGCACCCATTAGCAATAGCAATGCTCCCACTTGATAAACAAATGGCGTATAATCAAGTATTTGGATGTAGTTGCCTGCCAATCTCGGATTCAAGTATTCATATGCATAATAATAAATGACCGATACAATGCCGATTGGAATAATCGAACCAATGACGCCAAGCCACATACCTTCCAAGAAGAACGGCCAGCGGATGAACCAGTTAGTTGCACCGACAAGTCTCATAATTTCTATCTCTTTACGTCTGGCAACAATGGTGATTTTAATTGTGTTGGAGATTAGGAACATTGCTGTAAACAGAAGCCCTGCAATTAGGACAATCCCGACGTTCCTGCTGACATTAATGACCTTGAACAGCCTGTCGACCGTACCTTGTCCGTATTTTACAGTTGCCGCATTTTCAAACTTCTCAATTTGCTGTGCGACTTTTTTTGTGTCATTTGGATTTTTTGTTTTAACAACAAACACATCACTTAATGGGTTATCCTGCTGAAACAGCTCATAAGCATCCCCATCGTCACCGAAGCTTTCAATCAAGTTGTCTAATTCCTGCTGTTTCGTAGAGAATGTTACGCTGTCGACATCTGATATGCCCTTAATCTTATCCTCTAAGGCAGCCTGATCATCTTTTGAAGCTGTCTGATCAATATGAACACGAATTTCCACGTTCTCTTCTATTGTTGTGGCAACCTCGTTCAAATTCATCATAATGACGAAAAACACACCAACCAAAATTAGCGTTATCGCCACAGAACTTATCGAAGCGAATGTCATCCATCCGTTTCTCCATAAACTTTTAAAACTTTCTCTAGCATGTCTTTTTACTGTTCTAGCCTTCATATCCGTAATCACCTCTCTGCTCGTCACGAACAATTCTTCCACCTTCGATGGCGATTACACGATGTCTAATCGTATTAACAATTTCCTTATTGTGGGTAGCCATCACAACGGTAGTTCCCCGATTGTTGATTTCCTCAAAAATATTCATGATTTCCCAAGAGGTTTCAGGGTCAAGATTCCCAGTTGGCTCATCGGCAATGACAAGCTTTGGGGAGTTTACAATCGAGCGGGCAATGGATACACGCTGCTGCTCTCCGCCTGATAGTTCAGTAGGCAGCATTCTTGCTTTATGCTTCAACCCTACTAGTCCTAAAGTGTCCATCACACGTTTTTTAATTGATTTAGGGTTTTCTTCAATTACTTCCAATGCAAATGCCACATTTTCAAATACAGTCAATGTCGGCAAAAGCTTAAAGTCCTGAAAGACGACTCCCATATTTCTTCGCAGCAAAGGAACCTTGCTGTTTTTCAATTTTGCTAAGTTTACACCGTTTATCAAGATTGTTCCTTGTGTCGGTTTTTCCTCGCGATGCATCATTTTAATGAATGTTGATTTTCCGGCACCACTCGGTCCAACTACATATACAAACTCACCTTGAGCTATTTTTACATCTATCCCATTGGCTGCAATAACGCCATTGGCATATTTCTTTATTACATTTTTCATTTCAATCATCTATTATCACACCTGAATTTTATTTGTAAGAACATGAGAAAAGTGCAATGCGTCTAAGGCAAACATGGTAGACGAATCACATCTGCGAATTGCTATTTATATTTATGCTATACATCCAGAACTTTTCTGACTTCCGTTAACCACCAAAATTCGACATTTACAAACCGACGGAAAGAGACAGCTTTTTTAAAAATAAAAGCTTTCCTTCTAATTACTTACATTATTATAACATTATAGGACAGTAATTTAACGGATAAAATTATTACATTTTCTTTTCAAACATCGCAAAAAGTACTATTATTATCTTGTCTTACTTTTATTTACTATTATAATAGTACTACAATTCGACCATATTCCCCTTTTTTTTTTATTTTTTTCATTAAATTAGGCTTATATACCTAAAAATAATTACGTTTTATGGAATTATTTTCATAATAATTTCCATTCATTACACTTCGACATTATTTATAAAACGGTTACATTTTTAGCTTCTGTTACAAATCTTACAGAAGCTCAACATAATTAATAAAAAAACCGCCCTTTTCAAAAAATGGGCGGTTGCTTCTTATGCTTTTTTCGCGCTGAATCCTCTTCCATGCACCTCAGATGCATCCATGACAATAACGAATGCAGAAGGATCGATTGTTTGAACAAGAAGCTTCAACTTAGTGAATTGAGCTTGATCAACGACACACATTAAGATAGGACGCTCAAAATCAGTGTATCCTCCGTGAGCAGTAAGCTTTGTGACGCCTCTGTCGATTTTTGTCAGAATTCCTTCTCTTACTTCCTCTTGCTTGTCTGTTATAATCAACGCCATTTTGCTGCTTCCGAATCCAACTTGAACAATATCAATCGTTTTGCTTGTAACAAACAGAGCAAGCAATGCATATAAACCTTGTTCAATACTAAATACAGCCGCAGCCGTGATGACAATTACTCCATCGATTAAGGCAACACTTTTCCCTAATGACATACCGGTATATTTAGTGATAATTTGCGCAGCAAGGTCTGTCCCGCCTGTTGATGCTTTACCTTTAAAAACAAGTCCAATTCCAAGGCCGATTCCGATACCGCCATATAATGCAGCAAGCAGTGGCTGGGTTGTCCAAGGCTCCATGTCTTTTGACAAAAAAACGACAAATGGTAAAAACAAAGTGCCGACAAGTGTTTTTATCCCAAAGTTTTTTCCAAGCAAAATCACTCCTGCAATAAACAAAGGGATATTAAATGCCCATTGTACAAAAGCCGGCTCCCAATGAAACAAGCTGGCAGTGATGGTGCTTATGCCGCTGACACCGCCTGAAGCTATATTATTAGGCAATAAAAACAAGTTAAATGATAATGCTACAATAGCAGACCCGATTAATACATAAATATATTCCCGCAAAATGCGACACCTCTTCGAATGATAAATTCTTTTTTATGGTAAATTTCAGCGAGCATTAGCAGTATGTAAATTCTATGAAAAATGCTCTCTATAGGTTTTCCCAAGCAGAGAGTATATCATTCAAACACAGGGGTGTAAATGGTGACTAATTAGCGTGGTAAAGGGATAAAAAGGTTGCTTGTAAAGGTTGCGAGAAGTAAAAAAAGCTATCCTTGTTTTGCTAGGATAGCTTTTTAAAACTAGTAACCTTATAAAATAAAAATCCAAAATACAATGGCCAGTCCAAAACGATAAAAAGCAAAAGGCACCAATTTAATTTTATTAATTAAGCGCAGGAAAAATTTAATAGCAATCAGCGCGACCATAAATGCTGTCACAAAGCCTGCTGCAAATACGGGAATGTCCTGTACTCCTAAACTGTTCCAGCTTTCAAGCAAATCCTTTGCTGATGCGGCAAACATAATAGGAACTGCCATAATAAATGTAAATTCTGAGGCTGTTTTATGATTCATTCCAGCAAGCAATCCGCCTGAAAGGGTTGCTCCAGAACGGGAAAAACCCGGCACTAATGCAAAGCATTGAAAAAAACCAACAGTCAATGCTTGTCTGTATGTAACTTGATCGAGTGTTTTCGCCGTTGCAGTTGGCTTGAACTTTTCAGCTGCCAGCATCAGCAACCCTCCAATAATTAAGGTAATAACCACTGTCGCTGGACGAAAAAGTACATCTTTAATGAAATCATAAAGCAGCACACCACCAACACCGAAGGGAATAATGCCGACTGCTATGTGAAAAAAGCTGAGCGTTCCTATACTTTCAGAGTCCTGAAACCTCTCCAATCCTAATATGCTTAAAATCCTTTTCCAAAATACAAAAATCACGGCAAGAATGCTGCCAAGCTGAATAATAATTTCAAAGGTTTTAGCACTGCTGCCTGTAAAGTCCAACAGATGACCTGCTAAAATTAAATGACCTGTTGACGATACAGGAGCGAACTCCGTCAATCCTTCTACTATACCCATGATAATAGCCGTTAATATCTCCATAAACACCTCCAGATATATATATATTTTTGCGATCAACTATTTATACTAAAAAAGTGAATGGATGCTTATCCATTCACTTCATAAAGATATATCTTCCAATAGCCTGTTTTTGTTTCAAATGATTTCTCAAACGTTAAATTATTATCTTTTGCATTTTCAATTGGCAGTGCTGATAAGATATATTGACCGCCCATTTTTTGCAGCTGATTTGTATTTAAGCTTAAATTCTTAATACTTTTTTTAGAATGCTTAGAAAACTGATATTTTTTACCGAGCTCGTCAACAAATATGTAACAGCGTCCGCCCCAGTAATCATAATATTCCCTTAGCGCCTTATTCTTGTTAAGCTCAGGCTCAATGATTTTCCTGAATTCTTCTTTATAGCTTAATGGATAAATATTGCTATATGAATCAAGGGTATAAAAGCCATTGTACTGGGCAACATTAGGGTGCATCCCTATACTTACAACTCTGAAAGAGTCCAATGGCTTGTTTATGTATTCCTTTATTTCTTTAAACTCATCTTCCGCAAAATATTGCGCATAGCTTGGCTGATTTTTATATTTGATTTCTTCATTGTTAGGTATTAATACAAACAGCTGTGCAGCAATTAATGCATACACTACATATTTTAAGCGCCCACCTTTGTCCCAAATCATTTTCAGTGACAAAGCAAAAAGCACATAAATAATCATTGGCCGCAAGTAATGGAATCGCCCGAAGTTAAAGCTTGTCAAAAGGCTGACACGCTCCTTCAGCGGCTGCCATCCTTCAAAAAACCAAAATGCATACCAAGTAGATAGGACGAGGTTTAGTATATGCAAGAAAAGGAATAACCGGTTGTCTTTCGCCTGCTTTTTCATAAGCACCCATATTAAACAAAGAATAGTGAGCGGCATAATAATGAATTGGGAGATGGTCCTGTCTTGATTATGGCTAATCACATAGTTCTTTACAAGAAGACGCAATGTCTGGAATATATCAAGCTTGGACTGATAAAAGACATCTCTGTTTGTTAACTCACTAGAAGCAGGTGCTATCATAGAGATAACTAATCGATAATCAATAACTAAATAGATTGCTAGCATATATACGATGGATAATAAGAAAACGAAATTCCATTTCTTCGTTTTAAAGAGATCGTACAACCATAGTAAACCGACAAATGTTAGAAAGTAAAAAAAGCCGATTACAAAGGTGGAGAAAACCGGCAGAAGTGTCAGCACTAAATAGTTCTTCCAATTGCGCTCGCCCTTCCTAATATTAAGGAAGCTCCATAATGCTAACGGCATTCCGAGTATGCTCAGCATACCTGATGGCCAGTAAGGCGTTAGTGCGAAAGTCAACGCTGCACCGATTGTAATTAAGTATGGATTTGAATTTTTAAATACATGTTTTTTCAGGAGAAGATACATTCCTAAAAAGGCAAAAAAACGGGTAATCGCCTGACTCAATCCATATGCGACTACAGGCGGCAATATGTTGAAAAGAAATACCATCCCATAGTATTCGGAATAGTACGTATCCCGAGAAAACTCACCGTTCATTATCTGCTCCATTGGTGTATTGACAGGAGCAAACATATTGCCGCTGTTTTTCAGGACTTCATACCAGCCGAGATTAGAATCAAGATTATCATGCATACGCATATGCGCCTGTCCGTTCAGGATAAAATAGGGTAATACCCATAAAAAAACAATTAATAATGCCACTGCTAGGAAGATTTTTTCCTGCTTACTTTTTTCTGTTACGTTAATCATTTAACACTCCCAGGAACTTGTTGATATTTAGGTGAAAACACAAGATACTTCTGCCCAAAATAATTTAAAATCGTGTACATTCCGCTTCCAAAAAGGACCGCTATCACTTCTACATATTCCACAAGCAGCGGTGATTTACCAACGGTTTCCTCCACTAGCACCAATCCTAGCTTATAGGAAATGAAATAGGATGCCAGTATAACAATAGCAAACCGAATACTGCTTCCTACGAATCTAGCATTACTTTGAAAGGTAAGATTTTTATTAAGCATATAGCTTACAGCTGCACCTACTAAGTTGCCGATAAAGGTTGAGCTCCAATAGCTGAAATGGAACAGCAGCAGACAGGCATACATAATCGATAGCCCAACTGCTGTGTTAATCAGCCCAACGAGCAAAAACCGTATGAAAGAAGAGCGCAGCATTACACATGCACCTTCGATTTAACAGCATTAGCTTGTTTGTTTCTGCACAAATTATCCTCGATGATATAACGTGGACGCTGTTTAACTTCCTCGTAAATTTTTCCGATATACTCCCCTATGAGACCAATGCTCATCAATAAAAGGCCACCAATCAGCCATAGAGAAATCATTAAGGACGCCCATCCAGATTCTGTTTCACCGATGATTTTTTGCACAAGCACATAGCCTCCTGCCATTATACTGATAATAGACGATAAAAAACCTATTAAAGTGATAAAGCGAATCGGTTTAACACTGAAGGATGTGATACCGTCTAAAGCAAATGCAAGCATTTTTGCAATTGGGTATTTTGATTCTCCAGCCTCTCGGGCTTTGCGCTCATAGTATACCTTCGCCGTCTTAAAACCAAGCAAGGGAACTACCCCTCTTAAAAACAGATTAGATTCCTTGAACTTAAGCATCTCTGTCAGCGCCCTTTTGCTTAACAGACGATAATCGGCATGGTTATATACTAGCGATAATCCCATTTTCTCCATCAGGCGGTAAAAGCCTTGTGCTGTACTTCGTTTGAAAAAGGTATCTGTTTCCCTTTTGCTTCTCACACCATACACAATTTCACAGCCGCTCAAGTACTTCAGCACAAATTCTCTAATCACACTAGTATCATCCTGCAGATCTGCGTCAATGCTAATAACGCAATCAGAAAATTGAACAGCTTCCTCAAGCCCTGCAAGCAATGCCCGCTGGTGACCGAAGTTTCGCGACAATTTTAACCCGCTTACAAGCTTATCAAAATGTGTCGCACTCTCGATTTTTTCCCATGTGGAATCCTTGCTCCCGTCATCGATGAAGAGCAATTGGCTCTTGGAACTTACAAGACCTTCGGAAATTAGGGAAGTAAGTACCTTTTTTAGTTGAAAATATGTATGCTCGAATACTTCCTCTTCGTTATAACAAGGAACAGCAATCGTTAATACAGCCTCTTTCATTTCATAACCTCTTTTCTTAAAATAACCAATTACTATAAGAATCTCTAAATAATTCCATTAATATACCTATAAACGAAATTTACAGCAAAAAGTTTCATTTTTCCCTTAAAAAGTAAATTAATTAAGAATTTGGAATATTTTCACGGCAACTTCATGCCCTCCTTACCAACATAATGACTTAAAAAAATTATACGTTACAATTCCTTGCCCAAATGCATACTTGGCAAAACTTTACCAAAATTAAATAATCACTTCATAATTAATTACCTATTGCGAGTATTCTTAAACACAAAAAAGCCATCACTTGTTGTGATGGCGTAAATGTTATTCTGCAATGCTTAGCTTTGAACGCAAGTATGCATTTATGAAGAGGTCGATGTCTCCGTCCATAACGGATTGTGTGTTACCTACTTCTGTGTTTGTACGGTGATCTTTGACAAGAGAGTATGGATGGAATACGTAGGAACGAATTTGGCTGCCCCAACCGATATCTTTTTGCTCGCCGCGAATTTCTGCAAGCTTCTCTTCCTGTTCTTCGATCTTTTTCTGGTATAGCTTTGCTTTTAGCATTTTCATAGCAGTCTCCCTGTTTTTAATCTGAGAACGCTCTGTTTGACAAGACACGACCACTCCTGTCGGGATATGTGTAATACGAACAGCGGAGTCTGTTGTATTAATATGCTGTCCACCAGCACCGCTTGCTCGGTACGTATCAACCTTCAAATCCTCTGTACGGATTTCAATTTCAATCTCATCATTGAATTCTGGCATAACTTCACAAGATACGAAGCTCGTATGGCGGCGTCCAGATGAGTCAAATGGCGAGATGCGGACAAGTCTGTGTACACCTTTTTCTGCTTTTAAATAACCGAAAGCATTATGACCTTTAATCGCTAACGTTACACTTTTAATCCCAGCTTCATCACCTGGCAGATAATCCAAAGTTTCCACTTTGAAGCCTCTTTTCTCTGCCCAGCGTGTGTACATGCGCAAAAGCATACTGCCCCAGTCTTGTGATTCTGTTCCGCCTGCACCTGGGTGCAGCTCTAAAATAGCATTGTTTTTATCATAAGGCTCACTTAACAGCAAATTCAGCTCAAACTGGCTTAAGCTACTCACTAAATCAACCAGTTCTTCTTCCAATTCACTGCGCAATTCAGCGTCATCTTCTTCTTTAACCAATTCATAAGTAAGTTCCAGGTTTTCAAATGTTTCTGTCAGCTTATAAAATTCATTAACCTGGTCTTTTAAACCATTGCTTTCAGAGATAACTGTCTGTGCCGCCTGCTGGTCATTCCAGAAGTCAGGATGCAGCATTTCATCTTCCAAATGAGCAATTCGTGCCTCTTTGTTATCTAAGTCAAAGAGACCCCCTAAAGTTTTCTAGTGTTACATTTATCTTCTCTAATTCGTTGCGAATATCTGCTAATTCCATTTATCTGTCACCCTTTTTAAAAATTATAGTTCAAAACAGCATACACTTGCTGCTTCCTTCTAGTATTATATGGCTTTTCAAGAAAAATTGCATGCTTTCCTTTCCGAAAGGTGTTTTGCTTAAACTTGACTCTGTATTCAAGCATTTCCAATCTTCATGAAGATATACAATTCCTTTGACTAAGAAAGACCTGCCTCAAAGCAACAGGAGAGGCAGGTCCTTTCATTTATTATAAATTAGCTCCGTGGCAATTTTTATACTTTTTGCCGCTGCCGCAGAAACAAGGAGCGTTTCGGCCAACATCAAGCTTTTTCATAACCGGCTTTTTCTTTGGCTTCTTTTCGCCCTCTTCTTTCGGATTAACTGCTTGTCCCTTCATTACTTCTTCCCTTTGAAGGTTTTCACGGATTTCCGCTTTCATGATGTACTTAGCAACATCCTCTTCAATGGATAAGACCATTTGTTCAAACATCGCAAATCCTTCTGATTGGTACTCGCGAAGCGGATCGATTTGTCCATATGCACGAAGATGGATACCTTGACGCAGCTGATCCATTTGGTCGATATGGTCAATCCATTTGCTGTCAACAGCACGGAGCACGATAACTTTTTCGAATTCTCGCATTTGTTCTGTTGTAAGCTTCTCTTCTTTCTCATCATAGTGGCGCAATACCTTTTCCATGATTGTTTCAACGATTTCATCGCCATCTTTGCCGCGAATATCATTTAGCTCCAATTCACCTTCTTGAAGCAGATTTCCGTTGGCATAATCAAGGACTGCCTGCAGATCCCAGTTTTCCTGATCTTCACTGTCCGGTGTATGTGCCGCCACATGGCGTTCTAAGGATGATTTAATCATCGCTTCTACAATGGTACGAAGATTTTCACTTGTCAGCACTTCATTACGCTGTGCATAGATAATTTCCCTTTGCTGGCGTAGTACATCATCATATTGAAGAAGCTGTTTCCGTGAGTCGAAGTTGTTTCCTTCCACTCGTTTTTGAGCTGATTCAACAGCCCTTGAAACCATTTTACTTTGGATAGGCTGGGAATCATCCATGCCTAGTTTCGACATCATTGCCTTCATTCCGTCAGATCCGAAACGTCGCATCAATTCATCTTCCATAGAAAGGTAGAATTGAGTAACACCAGGATCCCCTTGACGTCCGGAACGTCCACGCAGCTGGTTGTCAATCCGTCGGCTTTCATGGCGTTCTGTACCGATTACAGCCAAACCGCCGACATCCTTGATTCCTTCTCCTAATTTAATATCCGTACCGCGTCCTGCCATGTTAGTTGCGATTGTAACAGCGCCCTTTTCACCGGCAGTAGCGATGATTTCCGCTTCTCTTTCATGGTTCTTCGCATTCAAGACGTTATGAGGAATGCCTTTTTTAGAAAGATACTTCGAGATGATTTCAGATGTCTCAATCGCAACTGTACCAACTAGAACAGGCTGTCCATTTTTATGTCTTTCTGCAATATCCTCCACAACAGCTCTGAACTTGCCGTCCATTGTTGCATATATCAAATCAGCGCGGTCATCACGGATGATATCTCTGTTTGTAGGGATTACAACAACACTCATATTATAAATATTGCGGAATTCCTCTTCCTCAGTTTTTGCAGTACCAGTCATCCCGGCAAGCTTTTCATACATGCGGAAGTAGTTTTGGAATGTGATTGTCGCAAGTGTCATGCTTTCATTCTGGATTTCAAGATTTTCCTTAGCTTCAATCGCCTGGTGAAGTCCGTCACTGTATCGGCGGCCCTTCATAAGACGGCCTGTGAATTGGTCAACGATGACAATTTCGCCGTCCTGCACAACATAATCAACATCCTTATGCATGCTCGCATGTGCTTTAAGGGCTTGTGTGATATGGTGGTTAATCGCTACATTGCTGACATCAAACAGGTTTTCAATTTGGAAAACTCGCTCTGCCTTGCTCATCCCTTCTTCTGTAAGCTGAACACCCTTCGTTTTTTCATCGTAAGTATAGTCTTTCTCTACCTTTAGACTGCTCACAAAAACATTTGCCCGCACATACAGCTGTGTCGACTTCTGAGCAGATCCGGAGATAATCAACGGTGTTCTCGCTTCATCTATCAGAATGGAGTCAACTTCATCGATAACAGCATAGTATAAAGGTTTTTGAACCTTTTGCTCATTGTAAAGGACCATGTTATCGCGAAGATAATCAAAGCCGAATTCATTATTTGTTCCATACGTAATATCAGCATTATATGCTGCCTGCTTTTCATCTCTTGATAAACCGTTTAAGTTCAAGCCGACAGTTAATCCAAGAAACTCATACAGCTGTCCCATTTCAGCAGCATCACGTGACGCCAAGTATTCATTGACTGTTACAACATGAACGCCTTTGCCGGAAAGTGCATTCAAGTAAACAGGCATTGTCGCAGTTAAAGTTTTACCTTCCCCTGTCTTCATCTCAGAGATGTTTCCGTCATGCAGGGAAGCTCCCCCCATTAACTGTACAGGATATGGGTATAATCCAAGCACACGTTTTGCAGCTTCCCTCACAACTGCAAAAGCCTCAACAAGCATATCATCGAGCGTTTCACCTTTTTGGTAGCGCGCTTTAAACTCTTCTGTTTTTGCTTTTAGCTGCTCATCGCTTAATGCTGCCGTTTCACTCGCCAAAAGCTCTACCTTTTCTGCAATCTTTGTAAGTTTCTTTATATCGCGCTTATTCTGATCAAAAACCTTATTTAAAATACCAAGCATTAAAAAACGCTCCTTTATTATTGTAATGAGAGATTCTATTTAAAAACTATCATTTGGTTATTATATCAATAGCATAAAAGCTAGTTTATTTAAGCAACTATAGCATATTCATTGTTCATTAAAATCTCATGAAAATGAAGTGACTGTTTTGTAAACACCCTATAAAAAGGATACCATTAAATATATGTAGCTGCACTAGTATTTTCCTATATATATTACCATTTCCGCAATAGAGTGACAACTTTCGTCTGAAGGAAAGATGGAATAGACTAGAAGGGGTTATAAATATGACTTTGTCCAAAAAGCAAAATTCATTATATTAAAAAAATCAACATTTTTTATAGTACTTCATAACCTTTCTCGATTCATTTAAGTAGCGCATGAACCGGTATGGCTTGCTGATCACCCTTATTGGGAGTCTAGCGATAAATCGGCTCAAATCCTGTTTATATTCTTCAGTAATTCTACTCGGCTTTGTTGCGATATGCTCAAACAGTTCCTTGTAGAATTCCCTCATGATATTAACCTTCATGCCTGCTTCATATAAACAGGAATGACATTTGACACTCGTTATTTCTTCATTTATATAAACAACATCATGAAGACTTTCATTATTGCAGTGTGTACAAAACAAGTTTGCTTCCATTACAGACCTTTTCATTGCCGCTCACACCCCTTGAAAATGAAATTGACACCTAGTAAGAAGATATTCTGGACCCACACTTATTATCTAATATTTATCTATAATACTTTCGCTCATTATATCAAACACTCCTCTTGATTGCAGGAGTATTCAAGTAATTGCCATAATATTATCGCAAAATACTGCGATTTTTAAAAAAGCTTTGTATTTAAACAGAAAAAACCTGCAGTTATATCCTGCAGGTTTCCTTCTTGCTGCTATACGTTTATTTTGCTTCAATAAGCCCATACTTGCCGTCTTTTCTTTTATAAACGATATTTGTTGAGTTAGTTTCCGCATCAGTGTAAACAAAGAAGCTGTGACCAAGAAGATCCATTTGTAAAATGGCTTCCTCACTGTCCATCGGTTTTAAATTAAAACGCTTCTGGCGGACAATTTCCATCTCGTCCTCTTCTTCCTGAAGTGCTGCTGCACTAGGCTCATCTGCACCGAATAAAGTGTTCAGATTGCCTTTTTCACGCTGCTTGCGGTTCACTTTCGTTTTATGTTTTCTGATTTGACGTTCCAATTTATCAACAATCAAATCAATTGCTGCATACATGTCCAAGTGATCTTCTTCTGCTCTAAGCACAAGCTGGGACATCGGTATTGTTACTTCCACCTTTGCAGTCTTATCATTGTAGGTTTTTAAATTCACATTGACATTTGCATCTGGCGTCTCGGAAAAATATCTTTCCAATTTAGAGATTTTCTTTTCTACATATTCTCTTATTGCTGGAGTTACCTCAATGTTTTCTCCTCTAATGTTGAAATTCATAAGTTACTCCTCCTTTTGTATTCCAGTGCAAGTCTTATTGTTCCCCTCGCGGCTTTAAAACTATGCGAGTAATGAACTTTTTGACTATACATTATATTTCTCGTTTACCCTTCCACATTCCTGCAAAAACTTTTAGAAAATTCGACAAATTTGTGAACAAATAAAAAACTGGCTGTTTTTTAAAAAAAGTTTACGGCAAATTTTTCATCTGCTTTTTTAGACAAATTTTTCAAGAGAATCTTTATTAATATAGCAACTGCCATTTTTCTAAATATCCCTTTTTTTATTCACACTTTTTCATTTCAAGCAGACGCAAGCATGGCGGACATGTTCTTCTCCATAAATAAACATAGTCTTTACTAGCTTTTCGTATCCTGCTTTTGGACTAAATTCTATTTTAGAACAATCTTTTACAATTTTTTTGATATAACTTGGTTTTAAAAAAAAATAGCTGGGGTAATTAAAAACTACATGAAACAAGCCAATAACTTCTCAAAAAAAAGAACTGTACCTCTTCAAAATATAAATAAATATTCGAATTTTGTCGGTAGTTGACAGAAAACATCTAATTATTTTAATTGTTAAAGTAATTAAAATCTAATAGAATTACGTCTATATGAATGGCCAAGGAGGAAAACAACATTGAACAACTTGAAAGTATTAACTGAACTTCCAGAGGAACAGCATAACAGCATTGAAGCTGAAGAAGAGCATGAGTACTACTACAAATTATGGGAAGATGACCGCTTATAATACTTCATCTAAACATCAATCTGAAAACGAATACAGGAGGGTTATCATGAAAAAACAATGTATCGCCATGCTTTTAGCCGGTGGAAGAGGAACGAGATTAAAGAAACTGACAGATCATCTAGCGAAACCAGCAGTACCGTTCGGTGGAAAATACCGAATCATCGACTTCACTTTAAGCAATTGCCGGAATTCTGGCATTGATACAGTTGGCGTGCTGACACAATACCAGCCTCATGTATTGCAAAATTATATTGGAGATGGAAAAGAATGGGATCTTAACAGAAGAGACGGCGGTCTTTCCATCCTGCCTCCGTACCAATGCGATACGGAAGAACGCTGGTATGAAGGAACTGCACATGCCATTTATCAGAACACTCCCTTCATTGAACAGTATGACCCAGAGCATGTTTTGATTATTTCTGGCGACCATATCTATAAAATGGATTATGATCTAATGCTGAAACAGCATATCGAGACAAATGCTGATGCAACGATTTCTGTTACAGAAGTACCGTGGGAAGAAGCAAGCCGTTTCGGTATCATGAATACAGAATCTTCAGGCAATCGTATCAGTGAATTCGAAGAAAAGCCAGAAGATCCAAAGTCAAACCTAGCTTCTATGGGTGTATACATCTTCAAATGGAAAACCCTCAAAGCTTACTTGGAAAAAGAAGAAAACAATCAAGACAGCTGCAAGGATTTTGGAAAAGACATTATCCCCGCAATGCTGCATGACAATTTAAAACTCCACGCATACCAATTCAAAGGCTACTGGAAAGATGTCGGCACAATCGACAGCTACTGGGAAGCCAATATGGATCTGCTTGAAAAAGAATCCAATATCTTCTTAAAAGATAAGGAATGGAATGTCTACACTGTAGAACAATCCCATCCGCCAGTATATCTTGATGACTCTTCAGCTGTGAAGCATTCATTAATCAGCGAAGCATGTGAAATCTACGGAACAGTAGAAAACTCTGTCATCTTCCATGGAGTAACGATTGGGAAAGGCGCTGTCATTAAAGACTCTGTACTTCTGCCAGGAGCAGTTGTTGGGGAAAATGCAGTTGTTGAACGCGCAGTCGTTTCATCCAATGTAGAAATCGATGCCTATTCTGTCATTAAATCGAGCAAGCCCTACGATCCCATCGCCTTGATCGGTGAAAATGTCGTTAATGATAAAAAGCATCATGAGCTTTCGAGAGTGATCTAAATAAAATAAAAACCATTCACTTAAAAAAGTGAATGGTTTTTGTGATGTTATTTTCTTTTATCATAAAATGCGCCGTCTGTTTGTAAGGACTGATACGGATTTACATATTTTTGGTTAGAAGCTTTCTTGATATTAGCCTCTTTGATATCCTTTTGAATAGCAAGCTTTTCGGTTGCCAATAAAGTTTTCAATCGCTCTTCTAATATAACTAGCTCTTTTCCCTTTTCCTTTTCCTCTAATGAAAACGGTGGTTTTATAGAAGGAAGTAAAGCTTCTCTTTCTTCAAGAAGCTTGTCAATCTCTGCGATTTTTTCATCGCGATTTTTTTCATTCTCTAAAAAAGTAATTAACTTCTTTGTAGCGTCTAGATACAATTGAAGTTTATCCATTATCGACACTGCCGTGCTGCTTTTGACGGTTTATTTTAATTGCTTCTTTCCAAGTATCCCGAAATTCTGTTACCATTTCTTCCACTTCATTTAGGATGACAATATCATTTTTTATATTCGCCTCAACTAAACGGCGATTCATATAGTCATAAAGAGGCATCAAGCTTTGAGAAACTGGAAACTCCATATTCAATGTGACCATTAGCTCTTGAATAATCTTTTGTGCCTTTTGAATATTTATATTTTTATCCTCAATCTTCTTTAATTCTATTGCATTTTTAGCTTGTAAGATGAATTTTAAACAGCCGTTATAAAGCATTAGCGTTAAATCCCCAGGGGATGCAGTTGTGACACTATTCTGTCGATAAGCTTGATATGGGTTTGTTACTGCCATTGTTTATCATCCTTCCTTATTATGCGAACTGCTGTGATATATAAGCAGATTGTGAATTAGCTTTAGAAATAGCTTTTTCCATTGCCGTGAATTGATTCCAATATCGTGTTTCAATCTTTGTTAAACGATCCTCAAAGTTTGTGATTTGTGTAGAATAATTATTCAATAGTTTTCCTAATGTAAAACTATTATTAATACTAGAGGTTTTACCTGCTTTTGTAGTTATATCTGACATAGCAGTTTTAAGAGTATCACGCAATCTTTGAGCAACACCTTTTTCAGAAGTTGTGTCACCGCTCTTTTGAAAGAGATCATAAACTCCATTAGGATTTTCAGTGATAGCTGCACGCAATTTATCCTCATCTATTGTCAACTTACCACCATCTAAATAATTACTTGTTGTAGTTATTCCAATTTGTGAGAGCTGAGAAAAAGCTGTTGTTCCAGATACAGGAGAACTAATATTGGTGCGCATTTTTGTTAAAACACTTGAAAGGATAGAGTCATTACGAAGTGTTCCACTCTTTGCCTTTTCCTCCCAAAGCTTAATATCTTCCTCTTCCATTTCCTTTTTTTGAGCAGCAGTCAATGGAGTATAGTCTCGATATTTTGTTTCGCCAGTTTTTGTTTTTATTTTATCAATGATTTCATTATATTTATCAACAAAACTCACTATCGTATCCAATATGCTGTCTACATCAGCAGAAGAGCTAAATGTGACTGGGGTCCCAGTTACTTGCTTAGCAGTGAATTCCACGCCGTTTATTTGGAATGTGTTAGAACTTCTCGTGATATTCATACCATTATATGTCAGTTCTGCATTAACTCCTCGAGAACCGAATCCAGCAGTTGTAGCATCCTGATTATTTGCACTTGTCTTTAGTATATCACTAAAGAAACTTTGTCCCGCTGCTCCATCGTCAGAAAGAACAATCTCCTGGCCCCCAGCCACTTCACCAGAGTTTTTAGCTGTAAAAGCTATTTTTTGAGATTGAGCATCATAAAAGGCTGTTACGCCTGAATCTTTGTTTATCTTTGCAATGATACTGTCCAGCGTATCATCTGCAGTTATTTTTAATTCATATGGTTCTGATTGCAAGACTCCATCTTTATTAATAGCACTTATTTTTATCGTCTGCTCTGCGGTAATGTTTAGCTTGGCACTTGAATCAGTAATGCCTGTTTTAGTCGTACTGAACATAGTTGCAGATGTAGCTAATTTATTTACTTGGATAGATCCAGTAAAATCTACAGTAGAATTGACATTTTTAATAGAAACAGCATTCGGATCAGAGGTATTTACTGTCTTTTTTATATAAGAAGCTTGTTTACCAACTCCGTTGAATATTAACTGATCCAACTCTAATAACGCTGAGTTCATAGTACGATAATCATCTCGTTGCCACTCAGTATATGTTTTCTTTTGATTAATTTTATCTAAAGGTATCCTTTCTGCTGTCATTAATTGCTCTACTAGAGAGTCAATATCCATTCCACTTGCAAGTCCGCCTATTCTTGTTACCACTATTATCCACCTCTATTTAAGCTTTTTTGTCTACCATTAAACCAACAAATTCTGTCATTGCAGCATACATATCTAAAAACTTCTTACTAGGTATTTCACGTACAACTTCTTGTGTACTGTCATCCACAATTGTTACATAATATTCATTAAGCTTCTCATGCAATTCGAATTTAACTGAGGTATGTGAAGGATTAAGAAACTCATTCATAGCTTGGACAGTTTTGGCTATCTCTTCTTTTGAAATTTGTACTTCCATTGAATTTTCCTTGTTTGAGTTTCCCTTTAATAATTCACTTCCCTCCACTTTTTCATTTACGTTGGATACATTATTAATTGGCTGGGAAAAAATTTTTTCAATCATAAATAATCCCCTTTGCACATAGTATTATGTATTTTATATCGACATGTTTCCTGAGATTTGAAGTAAGATTATCTAAGGAATATAAATAGAAGTCATAAAATATACTTAATTATAATTACAAAACATATATATTTTTAGTGAATATACTCTTTTCATTAAAGAATTTACCTACACTTTTTACTGTATTAAATAAAAAAAGACCCTAGCAAACTAGAGTCCTCTTAGTAGAATTTAAAATCATAAAAATTTTAAAAACTCTTTATGGTGAAATTGGGCTTAAGACAATTTCGACTGTACTTTTTGTAACAATATACTTATTATTCATTCATGATTCCTTATAACTAAGCTTGTATTAAATCATCTTCAAAACTTTACAGCCTCAATTTATAACTTAGACCATTTCCTCTAGTTGTTTAACTGTTTCTAAATTCCTTTACATTGGTATGAGTTTTTTATTTTTCAATAAAATTGTATAAGCACCTATGTTATCTAAAGAATTTTCCTCTAAGAATTTATATATCTTTCTCAAGTATCCTTTATTATGACCTACATTTCTAGAAAAAGATTGAATAAATGAAACAATTTCATTATCATTTAAATTTCCATTTTGATATGCTTTAATGCCAACAAGATGTAATCTAATAAGTGCATAATGTAGTATAAGATAACCAAATTCCCTCATATAATTCCCATCAGGATTTAGTGGGAACATTGTATTAAAGGCTTGGTTTACAAGGTAGTTTTCAAATATATATTCAAACTCTTCTTCAGTTTCTAAGAATGACTCTAGAGTCACTATATAGTTTTGTATATTTTTTTCCTCTTCCTCTAAAGACGAATACTTTATTCCAGTTAAAAATTCATTATAATACTTTTCAAATTTAGGATGGTTGATGCCTTCATTTTGCCTTGCCTCGGCAATTAATTGTAAAATCTTAAATTGCATTTCTATTTTTACAGGAACCTGGCTAAATAAATCCGAAACATTACTATTTTTTAAAGTATTTCTAAACGTGGAGATTAGATTAGTTAATTCCATTTCATTTTGGAAATTACCTGTTTGTAACTTTTGAATAAATATTCCTACATATAATAAACGTTCCCATAATCGTAATTTACGCTCCTGAAGAACTTCAATTATAAGATATCGGATATCCCAAAAATTATGTTCTAAACTATTAGTTTTGTAAGCTTTTCTTTGCAGTTCACCTTGGTATATTTTATATGGTACATCCCCAATAAAACTTTCAAATTCAATTCCTTTTTTATTTAATAATGCTAATCTAGCCACTTCTGGGCATGATATTGTCCCAGATCTTTCAAGGGTATCATCTAGTTTATTAATAATTCTCGGATATACAGAACATGTATTGCAAAGAAAACTTTCACCAAGTTTTTGTTGTATTCCGCATAATCTATTTTCTGTTAAAAAGTTACACTGATTATTTTCATCTAACTTCATTTGTGCATAAAGATTCTCATTTGTTTTTGATGTATCTTTTACTCTTGTTATACCTTCTTTTAATTTAGTCTGAAATTCTCGATCTGCGACATTTTTATATTTTTTGTATGATTTTTTATCAATTGCAATTGTCCAGTTAGCACAGCATGTGTCTTCACATTCTGATCCTATACATTTGAATGCATTCAAATAAACCGGTTGAAATAATTTCCCCTTCATATATAGCTCCCTATATAAAAAGAAGGAGCTTATAAATAAGATCCTTCTTTTTTAGTTTATTAACGTAGTAATTGAAGTACGCCTTGTGGTTGTTGGTTAGCTTGCGCCAACATTGCTTGTGCAGCTTGAGAAAGAATAGAATTCTTCGTTTGATTCATCATTTCTTTTGCCATATCAACATCTCTAATACGTGATTCAGCTGCTGTTAAGTTTTCAGATGAAGTATTCAAGTTATTGATTGTGTGCTCTAGACGGTTTTGTTTTGCACCAAGTTGAGAACGCTCATCTGATACTAGCTTAATTGCATCATCGATTGTGCTAATTGCTGTTGAAGCTGTTGCTGCATCAGTTGAAATGTCTACTGCATCTATACCTAGTGCACTAGCTTGCATATCTGCGAATGTTACATCAAGTTTTTGATTTTCATTTGCTCCAATTTGGAAAGTGAATTTCCCAGTTGTTCCACCAGTTGTATCTAATAGGTTTTGTGAGTTAAATTGAGTTGTTGTAGCAATACGGTCTACTTCCTCGATCAGATCAGCGACCTCTTTTTGAAGTTGTGCTCTGTCTTCTCCAGTATTTGTATCGTTACCTGCTTGTACTGCTAGCTCACGCATACGTTGAAGGATATCATGTGTTTCATTTAGAGCTCCTTCACCTGTTTGAATCATAGAGATTGCATCTTGTGAGTTTTTAGAAGCCATATCCAAGCCACGGATTTGTCCACGCATTTTTTCAGAGATTGCTAGACCTGCTGCATCATCACCAGCACGGTTAATGCGAAGACCTGAAGATAGTTTTTCCATTGATTTAGATTGTGCATTTGTTGCACTGTTCAATTGACGGTGTGTATTTAAAGCTGCGATATTGTGGTTAATTCTCATGTTATTTTTCCTCCTTGAATTTAGGTGTTCACATCCATGTGAACATGTTTGTAAGTTTATCTTTGATTGGGAGGAGGTCGGCCGCCCTCTCCCTCTCTACTTTATATATCGTCTTTTAAGCTGAATGTTTAATACTTTTTAACGAAATCCTTTTTATTCCAATAAAGAAAAATACACTAATTTAATTAACTTATTACTCAACGAAACTTAAAAATTATATACTTATTTTATAAACACTATTTAAAATATAATTACATTAACGAAGGCTATCCAATCAATTGTAAATAGATATAAACAAAGTAAGAATTCCTAGGCCGTTGAGATTTTCAGCTGTTATCTTCTTCATAACATTTTCATAAAAGAAGTACTATAAAAAATTAGAAGTAAACTTCTGAGGAAAAATAAAACCCTATTCAAAAATTTTGAATAGGGTTCTTAGACTTCTCTGCGCTATTAACGTAGTAATTGAAGTACGCCTTGTGGTTGTTGGTTAGCTTGCGCCAACATTGCTTGTGCAGCTTGAGAAAGAATAGAATTCTTCGTTTGATTCATCATTTCTTTTGCCATATCAACATCTCTAATACGTGATTCAGCTGCTGTTAAGTTTTCAGATGAAGTATTCAAGTTATTGATTGTGTGCTCTAGACGGTTTTGTTTTGCACCAAGTTGAGAACGCTCATCTGATACTAGCTTAATTGCATCATCGATTGTGCTAATTGCTGTTGAAGCTGTTGCTGCATCAGTTGAAATGTCTACTGCATCTATACCTAGTGCACTAGCTTGCATATCTGCGAATGTTACATCAAGTTTTTGATTTTCATTTGCTCCAATTTGGAAAGTGAATTTCCCAGTTGTTCCACCAGTTGTATCTAATAGGTTTTGTGAGTTAAATTGAGTTGTTGTAGCAATACGGTCTACTTCCTCGATCAGATCAGCGACCTCTTTTTGAAGTTGTGCTCTGTCTTCTCCAGTATTTGTATCGTTACCTGCTTGTACTGCTAGCTCACGCATACGTTGAAGGATATCATGTGTTTCATTTAGAGCTCCTTCACCTGTTTGAATCATAGAGATTGCATCTTGTGAGTTTTTAGAAGCCATATCCAAGCCACGGATTTGTCCACGCATTTTTTCAGAGATTGCTAGACCTGCTGCATCATCACCAGCACGGTTAATGCGAAGACCTGAAGATAGTTTTTCCATTGATTTAGATTGTGCATTTGTTGCACTGTTCAATTGACGGTGTGTATTTAAAGCTGCGATATTGTGGTTAATTCTCATGTTATTTTTCCTCCTTGAATTTAGGTGTTCACATCCATGTGAACATGTTTGTAAGTTTATCTTTGATTGGGAGGAGGTCGGCCGCCCCTCTCCCTCTCTACTTTATATATCGTCTAAACGCTTATATGTTTAACAGTTTTTTTATTTTTTTTCTATATTTTTTAATAGTGGGAGAAGACTAGCTATATCGGCGGTCGCTTGCTTATTTTCTGCTAGGATTGCTTCGTACACTTCTTTTCTAAGTACTTGTATTTCCTTTGGAGCGCTTATCCCGATTTTTACTTGGTCACCTTTGATTGCTACAATTGTTATTTCAATATTATCACCAATCTTAATTACTTCTCCTTGTTTTCTCGACAAAACAAGCATGCTATCATCCCTTTTCCTTTGAGTTTGGATTTGCTAGAAAAATTGGGTGCCTGATACTATAATTTTGATCATTTAATATTACTTGCATTGCTTTATGGTTTTTGTTGTTAATAATTATCGGAGCTTGGAGATTTGCTGTTGTTTTGTCAAACGGTTCCTGTACGGTCAGAATACTATAGACCATCACATCTTGCTGATTACTAATTTCTAGAGCATCCACAACATAATCTTCTAGGATAAAGTCATAACTTTTATTAAAGTCAAATGGATTTTTGATTACAAAAGCCAATTCTGGGGTGTTGATAGACTGAAGTGCTCCAAAACCACCATCATCCGTTAATGATAGGATTACAAACTTTGTTTCTTCGGGAAAACCAGGTATTCCCTTATCAAAATAGAGAATGTCTTCCTTATTGAGTTGAAATACACCATGATACTTTGTCTGTATATTCATTTTATCCACCCTTTATATAGATTGTTCGTAGTTTGTTCCAACAAATTTTAAATTTTCAAAGTCTATTTTTAAGCTATTATATTGCTTTAATTTAACCTCAACCTGTGCAGGATTATAATTAATAATTGGTTTATTTTGGTTGCTTTCTATTATAGGTTTATTCCTCTTCCAATTTATGTCCACTTTTCCTGGTGTATAATCAATTTCAACACTTCCAGCCGAAGGTATCCATCCAATTCCAAACTTTTTCTCTGGACCTTCGCTATTTCTTTTTGCTTGTGCCGGAATTGGATTGCCCTTGTTTTCAATTCTCATTAATTCATCGCCATCACTTACGCGACGAGCTATCCCTTCTAACACAGCACTTTTTCCAAGCTGGGCTGCTTCTTCAATTCTTTTTCTCGCACTTTTTAAGTCTACATCTTCCCGCGCCTTTATTTGATCAATTGATAAATTTGAAGGAGTTCTTTCGATAGTTAATTCCGCTTTTGGCTGTTCAATGGATAACTCAGCTTTTGGCTGCTGAATTTCAAAAGAACCTTTTGAAGTATTTATTTCTATCATTGCATTTGTAGACTGCAATCTAATTTGGGGAAACATTGTGTTCTACCTCCTTTTTGCAAAAAAAGTCTGGTTCAGTCTTCATTATTATCCAATGAAGTATTGAAACCAGACCTCTTTATCTTAACGTAAAAAATCCATTAAACTCGTTTGCATTATTCTTGCCCCAACACTCAGTGCTGCACGATGGACACTTTCTTGGACGGTCAAATCTGTAATTGCTTTTTCCATATCAACATCTTCATTTTCAGACAATATTTTTGTAGCAACGACTGATTGTTGATCCAATCTTGATTCCACCATTTCAAGACGATTATAACGAGCTCCAAGTTCTGCTCTTTCTCCATTTAAAGAATCTAGGGAAGTATCGAGTCTACCAAGTAAAGAGTCAAGTTCACTAGAATCTCCATTTTCCAAGCTTGTTTGAATACTTTGAACTACATCAAACATTTCCTGACTAAAAACAGTGCCTGGATTAATATTAGCTCTTAGTGAAACTCCTCTTGATACTTCTACACTATAATTATTGATAGCAGGATCCATAATGTTTTCTGCAACAGTTGGTGGATTATCACTTGTCACTGGTGGATTGGATACATCTGTACCATGGAAGATATATTTGCCATTCACCTGAGTGTTTGCGATATTCACTAAATCCTGTTTAAGCTGTTCTATTTCTTTTGCAATCGATTTTCTATCATCTTCTGTATTTGTGTCATTTTTCGCCTGAAGAGTCAGCTCTCTAATACGTTGCAACCCATCATTTGCTTGCTCAATTCCAGCTTCAGAATTATCCATCCACACATATGCTTCTGATAAATTCCGCTGATATTGTTCCACTTCTGTTACACCAGAACGGTAATACATCCCCTTCATTGCAACTACTGGATCATCTGAGGGTTTCGTAATTTTTTTACCTGTACTAATTTGATCCTGGTATTTTTGCATCTTTTCATAACCGTTGGAGATATGACGTAATGAATTTCCAGATAACATTGATTGTGTAATTCTCATTTATTATTCACCTATCTTCCTCCGACACCCATGCCAATAATTTTTTCTAACATTTCATCTTGAACAGTAATCATTCGAGCAGCAGCATTATATGCTTGCTGGAATTGAATCATATTTGTCATTTCCTCATCAAGGGAAACGGAGCTTACGGATAGTCTTTTATTTTCAACTGCTTGCTGTAAAGTAGTTGAATTAGCTAGCATCCGATTTGCTTCTTGTGCATCAATTGCCATAGCACCAATAACACTTTCAAAATAATTTCTAAAATTAGACGACTCTTGATTATCGCCATAATCGTAGTTTTGGTTAATGATATCAGCAAGTTTCAATGCAACAGAGGCATCCCCTAGCGCACCTGCTGAAGGATTGCTGCCATCTGCTGTGGCAATATTATCTAAGCTGTTCGTAATATCCTGAGAAATAGTAATTCTTCCTGCAAATCCAGTTCTATCTGTAATAGCACTACCTTCCGAATCAGCAAAGAAATCAATTTCTTGGTTTTCTTTATTTTTAATTTCATTTGGACCCATTCCATCACTGTGAACCTTGTTAAATTCAGTCGCAAATGTATAAGCTAAGTTATCAAGTTCTGTCATCATATCAGAATATAATCCTTTAACATTACCATCTGAAGTTTCATAGCCATAAGATTCTACTAAACTTTTTAATTTCCCATTAGAAGTAAAATTATTAAAGTTAATATCTGTATCTCCTACTGTTATAGAAGAAACAGAATCATCTTTACCTCCGTAGTTCACTGTCACATTGTTATAACCTGTCGCTGTAACTAAATCAGCTTGTTTAGCACCTGTTTTATCAACTAAGGAAATGGTTGCACGGCCTTCTGAAATGGCACTTGCATTACCACCGGCTTTTTCGTACTTAACCTCTACAGTAACAAGACTTGAAAGTTGGTCAATCAGCCTATCTCTTTCATCATAGAGGTCATTTGGTAAGTAACCATGTGGTTCTACACTGGCAATTTGATCATTTATCCCAGAAATCTGGCTCAAGATGGAGTTAATTTCTTTCTCCGCAACTCCAACTTCTGTTTTCATATTGTTTTTTTCAGCTGTTAAGGTATCGCTAAGATAATTAAATGTCTCAGCTACAGCAATTCCTCTTTGGCGGACAACTGAACGAGCACCAGTATTTTGAGGATCAACTGCCAAATCTTGCAAGGACTTCCAGAACTGATCCATTGTAGAAGCTAAGCCCGAATCAGTTGGTTCATTCATAACTTGCTCAAGCTTTGATAGTGCATTTGACTTTGACTCCCAGTAGCCCAATTGACTTGACTGGCTTCTATATTGGTCATCAAGAAAGCTTTCTCTAACTCGCTGAACTGAACCTGCTTGTACACCTGTACCCATCTGTCCTGGTATCTGTGGACGGTTCATGCCTGCTGCTGGGTACGGTGTTTCTTGTTCAAAATTCACTCGTTGGCGTGTATATCCTAGCGTATTTGCATTCGCAATGTTATGACCAGTTGTATATAATGCGCTTTGCTGCGTATTTAGTGCTCTACGTGCCGTTTCTAACCCCATAAAAGTGGAAGCCATATTTATATCTCCTTTTTCTAAACTTCAGAATTAAAAAGTCTCGGACTATTTTTAACGGATGGTTTTTTACCAGGCTGTGAATAATTATATTGTTTTCCTGTTGGGCGAATCATGCTAAGTGATACATTCAATAACTGCATGGACTGATAAATCAATTGCTGATTTAGATAATTTACCTCCTTAAGCTTCACTAGCTTTTCTTCTAGTTTCTGTCTTAGGTCAGTAAGGTTACTCTGTTCATTTGGGTTATATAGTGGAAGGATATCCTGAAGCTTCGGCTCCGGAATATCCGGCACTATTCTTTCAATCACTTCAATTCTGTTAGCATCTAACTTATCAATAGCATTTAAGAGTATCTGTTCTTCCTTCATGATTTCTTTGAGTGATACCATGTCTCCCTTTTTTAATACCTCTGTTTTTCTTAGAGCCAGCTCCAGTAGATCATTGTGCAATTTATCTAAGCCTTCTAATGATTGTATTAATAAGTTTTGATCCATGGAATCCCTCCTCCTAAGTATTAGTTAGCTTGATTATTCTTCGTATAGAAATTGACAATGCTGTTTGCAATATCCTCTGAACGAACTTCATATGTGCCATTTTGAATTTGTTTTTTTAACGCTTCAATTTTTTCAGTTCTTGCTTGTGACACTTGAGTCACTTGCTGAAGTTCTTTAGCAGCAGAGGAGATTTCAATTTTGTCTGTCCCCTTAACTGCTTCTGTTTTTACTTGATCTATTTTACTTACTTGTTTTTTATATGGATTAATTCCTTGTGTTCCGTAATTATTAATTTTCATGTTTATTCCTCGCTTTCTTTTTTTCCGTACAGAAAAGCTCTACCTCTAGTATCGGATGATTAGCGTTTTATTTAAACATTTCCTTCGCTTTTTCTTAAAATGCGCCAAAAAGACTAATTTAAAACAGGAACACCAAGAGTATTTTCCTATATTGATGAATAAGTCGTGAGGATTGGTCTAGGAGATTCTACAGAGAAGGTAACGAAGTATGCATCTGGGCTGTCACGTACAGCCCAAGAGCTAAGGTTTATCTATTATTTACCAGTAAAGTAAGTGGCTGATTTTGCCTGTTTTTTTCGTTCCTCTTCTGCTTCCATGCTTTTAATATCTCCTTGCAAGTTCGACAGACAGCTCGTGCAAAGCTTTCCTTCTCTGATTTGTGTGCCGCATTTTGCACATGGATAACCTAAGTTAGGAAATTGGGACAGCTTAATGCGTCCTTTTTTAATCCATTTATATATTAACGATTTTTCGACTCCTGTATTTGCCACAACTTGTTCCATCGGTGCTGTTCTGTTTTGCTTTTTGCGAATGAATTGATACACTTTTTCATAATCCGCTTCTTCTTGCTTATAGCACTTAGGGCAAATATCCCTAAGATTATTTACTACATAAATGTCCCCACATTTAGGGCAGTTCGCTAATTCAGCCATTTTCTCTTTTCCTCCCATAGTAATTGTCATCTCGCAACAGTGAACGAAATGACAGTATTGGCTCCTGCATTTTTCAACACTTTAGCCGCCTGCCTTACCGTTGCACCTGTAGTATATATATCGTCAACGAGCAGCACATGTTGAGCATGGCAGCCCTCAATATTTGCCGCAGAAAACACAGCAGTATTTTCCAATCTTTCCTGTCTGCTGATTTTCGACTGTTTATCACCATGAACGCGAGATAATAGCTGCTTGTAGCCTAAATGAGTATATGCAAGAATTGCCTCTGATTGATTAAAGCCTCGCTCATACAGTCTTTCCTCACTTAACGGTATAGGTGATACCACTCTTCCTCTTGCAGTTTTTTTGGGAAAGTATGCAGCGAACGCTCTTGCTACTTTATGATCTCCTCTGTATTTAAAAAGGGCAATGATTTCTTTTAAAAAGTCATTATACACAAAAATAGAGGTATTGCCATCCAGCACTCCTTTCCATTGAGGATCTTGTTCCCACTTATAGCAATCAAGACACAAGCTGCCCCTTATATATTCTGAATCAATGCGAGAGAAAGGCCGACTGCAAATAGAACACCGACTTCCTGTAATGAACTCTAATTTACTTTTGCATTCTTCACAAAGCAATTCGCTTTTTTGCTCAGCAAATAAACTAGTCCAGTTTAAGACAGGTCTTAGGGAAGTTAAACAAAATGTACAATGCACTTTATTCCTCCTCACCTAAGCAGAAGCATGCCTGTTTGGGCAGCTTCCTTATTACTGTTTTCGATTTGATTCTTTGCCTCGACCATACTCCATGTTTTCCCATGATGAAAAAACACCACATCTCCGTCTGGATGCTCGCTGCTTCTTCCAGCTCTCCCGGCAATTTGAATAAGAGCACTATCAGTGAACACATCATTTTCTGCACCTAATACAGCAACATCTATATTTGGAAAAGTAACACCTCTTTCCAATATAGTCGTAGTAATCAGCAGATTTATTTCCTTGTTTCGCATTTTTTTCACCTTGTCTATTCTGTGCGGATCGGCAGCAAAAACTGATTCCACCTTGCTGTCCAACTGTCCCAAAATAGTCTTTGCTTTTTCTAATTGCGCTATCTTCGGCAAAAATAAGAGAACTTGTTTGCCTTTGCTTAGCCGCTCCTTTAACCATACAAGCAGCCTTTGGGGCAGCTTGCCTTGATTTAGGAGCTTTTCCCAATTGCCGCACCATATAAAGCGAGGAACAGGCAATGGGTGTCTGTGATAACGTGCCGGGATTTTTACATACGCTATCTTTTTATGTTTGCATTTACGCTGCCAGCTTTTATTAGGAGTTGCTGTTAAATACACCAATGTTGATTTACTTTTTCTCGCTTTATTTATGGCATGCTGCAATGTTTCATCAGCAGAGTATGGAAATGCGTCCATTTCATCAAGAATAATGAGGTCAAAAGCTTGCTCAAAGCGATATAACTGATGCGTTGTGCTGATAAACAGTGAGCTGTGCTTCAGCTTGTTGCCGCTGTCACCATACAAAGGGATTACGTTGATTGTTGGAAAGGCTCGCTGCAGCCTCGGTGTCAGTTCAAGGACGACATCTGTTCTTGGAGTGGCAATACACACTCTTTTTTGTGTGCTGAGGGCTTTTTCTATTCCTTTAAATAAAACTTCCGTTTTCCCTGCACCACAAACTGCCCACACAAGAATTTCACTGTTTCGTTCGACAGCTTCCACTATTTTGCTGGAGGCATGCTGCTGTCCTGGAGAAAGGCTACCCTGCCATTCTAATGTGCAAGGAGTTATAACGGTTGCTGGACCTGTCCAGCTAATCAGCGGGCTACATTCAGATATTCTGCCCATCATCACACAATTGCGGCAATAAGCACAGGCCCTCTTGCACCGGGCACATTGGTAGGAAGCAAAAAACTCTTGGCGCTTATTTCCGCATCGTGCGCAAATGAGCTTATTGCTATTTCTTCTAATGCCAGGATGATAGGCACAATAGCCTTTCAGGTAGTGTTCTTGGATTTCTTCTAATGAAATGGAAATTTCCTCAAAAAGCAGTTTTTTACCTTCTAAGGTTGCTTGGAGATTTTTACTGTAGCAAAAATTAGTGTCTAGTGGATGAGGAGTTTGGAGAGGAAGGTCTGTAATACGCATTAAATCAGGCCGAGGAGCGAGGACAGGAATGAGCTCGTTCTGTGTGGAAATGCTAAAAAGCATTATGTGCGCCTCCTTATTCATTTTATTTTACTTATTCATTATTCTTTATGCATGCTTTAATTCCTCCTAACAAAATAAAAATCCTGTCTCTATTAATAGACAGGATCTTGAACGTTTTATAGTTTTTTCATCCAGCCAAGGCCCATGGACCCTTCGCCAAGATGAGTGCCGATAACTGCACCGAAGTAGCTGATGGAAAACTCAATATTAGGGTATGTTTCTGAAAGCTCCCTTTTCCATTCAATCGCTTCCTCTTCTCGGTTTGCATGGATGATGACTGCCTGGTACTCTTCGCCATTAGTTGCTTCTGCAAGAAGATCGACAATGCGCTTCATCGCTTTTTTTCTTGTGCGAATCTTTTCGAAAGGAACAATGACCTTGTCTTCGAAATGCAATAGCGGTTTTACTTGAAGCAGGCTGCCAATCAATGCTTGTGCACTGGACAAGCGTCCGCCGCGCTGCAAATGAGCTAAATCATCCACCATGAAATAAGCATGGCTTGTCTTTTTAAGCTCTTCAAGTATAGGAATAATTTCTGTAGCAGTTTTGCCAGCCTTGGAAAGCTTGGCAGCTTCTATTGCATAGAAACCTTGAACCATGCAGCTGATTTCTGTATCAAATGCAAAAACATTGATGTTATCAACCATAGTGCCAGCAGTTATTGCACCTTGGTAAGTCCCGCTGATGCCGCTTGATAGATGGATGCTGATTACTTCATCGTAATCATGTGAAAGGCGCTCAAATAGTTCAGCAAACTTCCCAATCGACGGCTGAGAGGTAGTCGGAAGCGGTTTTGTTTTTACTTCTTCGTAAAATTGACCAGCCTCCAAATCTACCTCTTCTTCGTAAATTTCATTTCCGAACACAACCGTTAACGGAATCATATGTATATCATATTTGTCTTTTACTTCTTTTGTTATATAAGCAGTACTATCTGTTACAATAGCTGTTTTCATTTTTGTGTAATACCTTCCTTATCTATACAATTGTATGATGTATATTTTAACTAAAAAATAAAATATTTGCATCAAATATAGGCTAATTTTATTATTGTAGACAAAAAAGGTAGTTTATAGCAGACGTTTATCATATATAGAAAGACATTATGTCAGTATTTCAATTCTCTGCGATTCAATTCTTCAAAAAGTATGGCGATAAATTCGACTTCCAAATCAAGTGAGATTGCCAGGCGATATGCTTTTACCAGCTCAGCATTTGAAAGAATATTTACTCCGCTCATCTCAAGCACTCCTATCCCTTTATTTATGAACATTCTGCACTATCTAACCGCTGTTGCACATAGGGATTTTATCCTAATTCCGTCGACTTTTTTACAAAAATATGAATTTTTCTGCTTCTTTGGACAAAAATCGACATTTTCGCAAAAAAAAAAGCTTCCCAATAGAGGGAAACTCTTTTAGCGCACTTCTACCCAGCCGTTTTTGATCGCTACGACAACTGCTTGTGTCCGGTCGTTTACGTTCATTTTTTGCAGGATATTGCTGACATGGTTTTTTACCGTTTTTTCACTGATAAATAATGCTTCACCTATACCTCTGTTGCTCTTACCGTCTGCAAGAAGCTGCAATACTTCACACTCACGGCGTGTTAACAGATGTAGCGGTCTTCTTATTTCAACTGTTTGAACATAATGCTCTCCGCCGCCTGACTCTTCCATTGCCAATCTGCGGTATTCATTTACAAGGTTATGCGTAACTTTCGGATGCAAGTATGACCCGCCGTCCGCCACTACTTTAACTGCTTCTACAAGTGCATCTGCATCCATCTCTTTTAATAGATAGCCGCTTGCTCCTGTTTTTAGTGCATGTGTTACATAGTTTTCATCATCATGAATGGAAAGGATAATGACTTTTGTTTCTGGAAACTTCTCCAAAAGCTGTCTTGTCGCTTCCACACCATTTGTTGTCGGCATGTTAATATCCATGATTGTTACATCAGGCTGATATTCTTCTACAAGCTGGATCGCTTGTGAACCGTCATCGCCTTCTGCGACAACTTCAAAGCTTGATTCGAAATCCAAGATACGTTTAACACCTTCCCTGAACAATTGATGATCATCTATAATAACTATTTTCGTTGTAGCCAATTGCTTCGCCTCCCCTATTCTCACACTATCAATTTAAGTAGTTTTTATTGGAACATTAATCATAACAAGTGTTCCTGATCCAATTTTAGAGTCAATTGATAATTCCCCTTCAAGCAGCTCTACTCTCTCTCTCATCCCAATTAACCCAAAGGATTCTTGCTTTTTAACCGTCTTATCAAACCCTTTGCCGTCATCCTTGATGACTACGATTACTTGATCGCGTCTCATCTCTATTTTTACAAGGATTGTCTTTGCTTCTGCATGCTTCAACGCATTCTGAACGGATTCTTGAATAAGCCGGAACAATGCTACTTCATATTTGCCTGGCAGCCTTATTTCCTTGCCTATTGTTGAAAAGCTGATACTAGCTGTTTGATAATACTCTTCTGTTGTCTTTAAATATTTTTTTAATGTAGGAACAAGACCTAAATCATCCAAAGCCATCGGGCGAAGGTCATAGATGATTCGTCTCACTTCATACAGAGCACTGCGGACCATCAGCTTAAGATTTTTAATCTCTTCAAATGCTTCTTGTGCACCATGTTCCTTATATATTCTTTCAATTAGATCAGAGCGCATCATAACGTTTGCCATCATTTGAGCGGGACCGTCATGAATTTCCCTTGAAAGCCGCTTTCGCTCCTCTTCCTGGGCTCCGATTATTTTTAGGCCAAAGTCCTGCTTTTGTTTTGCATCCTCAAGGACTTCCCCTACCTGCTTCAAATCACTGATTAAGTATTTCATTACAACGGTAATTTGGGTGACAAGATGATCGGCCCTTTCAATTGTCTCGTCAAGCCCAATGAGCCTTCTCTCAATATCGTCGCGCCTTTCACGATATTGTTTTTCCAGATGTCTGTTCATGCTGAGGTCCATTTGCAGGCTGTGCGCCTTTTCATACGCCTCACGCACTTCAAGCTCGGAGTACTCATTGAAATGCTTGCTTACTTCTGACAAGCGTTTCCTTGCAAAGCGGGATTGCGCCTCGAGCTTATCTCCTTCTTCAATTGTTTGCAGGACTAGATTTCTTATTTCTTTTAGCTCTTCTGTCAGCTTCTCATAATCCTTTCGACACTGTTCTCCAATGCGAAATATTTCATCCTTGCTGGAGCTGACAGTCTCAACCATTTTTTCTAATATGAAATCTAGTGTTTTCGTATCAAATTTCCTTATTATCATATTATATAATTCCTCCAAAAAGGCTGAAAACCCTTCCTGTATCAAATCTTATTTTAGCGTGAAAGTAGAAAATATGTATAATTTCATGGTTAAATATTATAAAATCGTTATTTCGACATATATATTACCCAATAAGAGTGATACTAATTACCTATTTAAGAAAATTTTAAGGATTTTATTTTATCATATACAAATGTCCTTTGCCCTATTCTGCCATCTTGCGTCAATACAGCCAATCCGTGGCAGTTCTGTATTTACGTTTAAATCACGTTAAATCCGCTTTTTTTGCAAGGGACTTTTTGGGCATGGAGTTTTACTTATTATAACATGGAGATATCGGACTAATATTAAAATTCTGTTACAAACACATCAACAATTGAAGAATGAAGAATGTCGAATTATAATGAAATAAGGCTATAAAATATTATATTCTTATTCGTTCGTTATAACAAACATTTTATGAGTTTTTTATTAGAAAGGAGCGATTTGAATGCTTCCTTGCTACCATACTGTAAAAGGCTATGGAGAACATGAGATCATCATACAGAAATCGCGCTTCATCGCACATGTCTGCAGAGCTACTAGTGAAGAAGAAGCACAAGCGTTTATTATAGATATTAAAAAAAAGCATAAAGATGCAACCCATAACTGTTCAGCTTATTTAATCGGTGAAAATGACCAAATTCAAAAGGCAAATGACGATGGAGAGCCAAGCGGTACAGCCGGAGTCCCGATTTTAGAAGTGCTGAAAAAAAGGAAGCTGAAAGATACAGCAGTTGTCGTAACACGCTACTTTGGGGGAATTAAGCTTGGTGCCGGCGGTCTTATCCGTGCATACGGAAAATCAGCCTCTGAAGGCATCACAGCAACTGGTGTTGTAGAGAGAAAATTAATGACAGTAATAGGTGTTACTATCGACTATACTTTCCTCGGAAAAATAGAAAATGAATTAAGATCCTCCCCTTATCAATTGAAGGAAATCCACTATTTAGAGGCAGTAGAGATTGATGTGTATGTTGAAACAGAAAATATTGAATCATACAAGGATTGGATGACAGAATTAACGAATGGCCAGGGCATACTAACAGAAAAAGAAGCTGTCTATCTCGAATCCCTCATATGAATATTTTCCCTTTTCTTATTAATTTATTCCTTAATAAGAAATAAAACACTAGTTATTAATATGAGATGAGATAGTAAGATAAGAATAATGGCTATAAATAGTTTCTAAAATCAACACTTTAAAGGAGAAACCAATGGCATCAAATAGAGAATCTTATGTAAACCATAATAAAAAGAAGCGAAAGAGAAAGAAAATCCTAACCTTCATTCTAGTACCATTACTGGTGATTGCCGCAAGTGGCATTGGCTATGGCGCATTCCTCTATACAAAGGCAAAATCAGTGGTAGAAGACTCCTACCAGCCGATTGACAGAGAATCTTCTCTCCGTGATGCGGCAGTAGACCCTGATATAGATGATATATCGATTCTGTTTATCGGTGTCGATGACAGTGAAAAACGTTCGTCATCATCTGGAACGACGAGATCCCGTTCAGATGCATTAATGCTTGCAACATTGAATGAAAAAGAAAAATCAGTCAAGCTATTGAGCATTCCCCGTGATTCCTATGTTTATATCCCTGAAAGAGGCTATAACGACAAAATCACACATGCCCATTACTTTGGCGGTGTAACATCGACCATTGAAACAGTAGAGAACTTATTGGATGTACCTGTAGATTATTACGCAAAAATGAACTTTGATGCTTTCATGGATGTTGTTGAAGCACTTGGCGGCATTGAAGTTGACGTTCCTGTAACATTTACAGAGCAAAACTCGAAAGACCAAAAAGGTGAAAATGCTATTCATTTAGAAAAAGGCTTACAGACTCTTAATGGTGAAGAAGCGTTAGCACTAGCTAGAACACGAAAAATCGACAATGACATTGAACGCGGGAAACGCCAGCAATTGATTATGAAGGCAATTATGGATAAAGCTGTTTCCGCTCAAGCTATTACAAAGTATTCCAAGCTAATGGAGGCTGTCGGCGATAACATGACAACAGACCTTTCATTCAGCAATATTCAGTCCCTTCTGGCATATGCGACAGCTGAAAACGGCCTGCAAGTGGAAAGCTTGACTTTAACTGGCTCTGACGGCAACGTAGATGGTGCTTATGTGTACCAGTTAGACCCAACAGCATTGGAAGAAACGAAAGCAATCCTGCAGGAGCATCTAGGAATTAAAGATGACATAAACAGCAGTGATGACACAACAATGGATACTACTGGTTCTTCTGATACTTCTACAGACAGCACTACTGGAACGACGGATTCGACATATAATGAATCCACAACAGATACAACGACAACTAATTAAATGTCATAAAAAGGACGATGGGACAAGCCTCCCATCGTCTTTTTTATTGTTTTCCCTATAAAATGGCTAGTTTTTGTAAATACTATTGATGCCATAAAAACTATCACGAACGAGGGAGACATGATGATTAAATCAATTTGGTCATTAATTAACTATGCTCTCGAAAGGCCGCTGTGGTCGGAACATGATTCATTGCTAATGGATGATGAAGAAGATTATATGCTGGTCCTTGAGACCGTTACAGATGATGATCTGTAAAAGGTAAATACAACAAAAGTTTACCTTATGAACTGCATTTCCAATTGTTAGACACTGTCTAACAATTGGAGGTGTGGTTTTTTTATGTCTAAATATACAAGTGATATAAAATTAAATATTATCCACGGCTATAACCCGAAAGTAATCTCTCAAAATGAATATACAAAACAAATTGGTATTGCCAGAGCACGGTTCCAATAGTGGTTAAAATTATATGAATTACATGGAGAAGAAGGTCCATAAACACCTGTACAAACTGTTCTGTAAGTTTTTAAACTAGAAGTACTAAACTATATGGTTCGTTCTGGTGCGTCACTAATGGATACTGCAGCTCTCTTTAAAATCTCTAGTTATACAATGGTATATAATTGGCAGAGAAAAATGTAGGTTGACGGTATAGAAGCCCTTAAACTGAAAGAAAAGGGGGGTCCATCCGTGAAAAAGAAATCATTAAATAAACCAAAACAAACACCAGCTAAAGGATCAGTAGAGGCACCTGAGGCATGTATTACAACTAGTAATGGAAAATGAGTATTTAAATAAGTTGAATGCCTTATTACAAAACAAGAAAAAATCACCAAAAAAAGACAAAGCACTAGTAATCTACAATTTAGGTATATAAACTCGGTGAAGGAACTCGTAAAGCTCGCTAATATTCCACGTAGCACATATTATGATTTAGTAAAAAATCAATCGACCAAATCCAGATAGTGACTTGAAAGCGGAGGTAAAGACCATCTATGAGGAACATGAAGGTCTTTACGGTTATCGTCGTATACGTGATGGGCTAACGAATCGTTGGCAAAAAGTGAATCATTAAAAGGTTCAACGTATCATGAAAGAACTTGGTTTAGAATGTTTAGTACGGATAAAAATATATAAATCTTATAAAGGTATTGTAGGGAAAATTGCAGCGAACCATTTATATCGTCAATTAACAGCCGATGCACCGAATCAGGAGTGGGTACGGATATTACGAAGTTTAAATTATATGGCGAGAAGCTCTATTTATCACCTGTACTAGATTTATTTAAGGGAGAAGTATTACTTATACAATCGGCTTTAGACCAACCTATTCACTTGTTTCGGAGATGTTAGAGAAAGCACTTGAACGTTTACCAGAAGAGCATATACTACTGATGCATTCAGATAAAGACTGGCATTATCAGATGAAACAATATAGTCACACCCTTCAAAAAAAAAGAATTAAACAAAACAAATTATATCTCGTAAAGGAAACTGTTACAATAATTCAGTGATTAAGAATTTCTTCGGAATTATGAAACAAGAAATTCCTTAACTATAAGGAATTTGAAAATGTAGAATAGCTTAAACCAGAACTTGAAAAATATATGGAATATTATATTACCAGATGGATGAAGGCAAAAAGAAAATGAGTACGGTACAATACCGAACTCATTTTTGAAAAAGCTGCCTGATGAAATAACCTTGTATAACTTTTAGGAATCTATTCTAACGATCTTTATCAGCTGCATATCGTATATCATTAATGAATTTAAGGATAGGTTTATAATTCTTTCCGACAAGACCTATCTTTTCGACAAATAACTCTATAATCAGCAGAACTGTCGCAATAAGGAGAATAGCTCCCCATACCTTCGCCTGTGAGAAGATGACGGCAACCAATCCGAAGAATGTTGCCATTGCATAGATAACGATAACCGTTTGTCTATGTGTAAAACCGATATTAAGCAGACAATGATGCAGGTGGGATTTATCAGGTGCGGATAAAGGCTGCTTGTTAATAAGCCTGCGAATGATGGCAAAAAATGTATCTGAAATCGGCACACCTAAGATAATCACTGGAATGACGAAAGAAATCAATGTAACGTTCTTAAAGCCAAGTAAGGACATAACAGCGATAATATAGCCGAGGAATAATGCACCTGTATCACCCATAAAGATTTTTGCCGGATAAAAATTAAAGAACAAAAAACCTAATGTACTTGCAAGCACAATCGACGAAATTGCAATAACATAGCCGTTGCCCATAATCATCGCCATCCCTGTGATAGTGAACAAGGCGATGGAGGAAACACCTGCAGCTAGTCCATCCAAACCATCAATTAAATTAATCGCATTCGTAATTCCAACAATCCAAAGGATAGTAATTGGTATATCGAGCAAACCAAACTCAATTTGGCCTCCGAACGGCAGGTTGATAAATTCAACCTGCACACCGCCCCACACAACAACAACTACCGCTGCCAATGTTTGTGTTAGAAATTTAATCTTGGCAGACAGATTATAAATATCATCTAATATTCCTGTGATGATAATGATAGTGCTCCCGATTAAAACTGGAAAATGATAGTCCTTATTCGGATTAATGATTAAAGCTCCGATAATAAAGCTGATATATATGGCTAAACCGCCCATTCGGGGCATAATTTTTTGATGAACTTTACGTTGTTCTGGTTTATCAACTGCTCCTAATTTAAATGCCAGCTTTTTCACTAAAGGAGTAAGTATGATGGATCCAAAAAAACATGTGACAAGCATTATATAAATCATAAGATCCTCCCCGATGCCCAGATAAGAATCTTTTATGGCATCCGTCTTTTCCCTGTATATAACACAACAATCATTATAGCATATTCTCTTTTAACTTAAACTTAAATTTTTCGTCCATTTTACAATAATAATACAATATTTAAATATTTTTTGGTACTTTAATTTACTTATCTATAGTATAGACGAACTTTCCAAAAAAAAGTTTCAAACAATATTTTTTAAATTACTTTTTTCTTATGATTGTCCTTTTTGAAGTATATATGTAAATTATCGTAAATAGTTACATTTGGATGCTGGGAAATTTTCATATATCGTTTTACTACAACTACTAAAAAAGACATAAATTATAAACTTAGAATTACCGCCTTCTTAACATATACAAACAAACATGAGTTATTTAAGTTACAAAACTGATTAAAAAAGAAGGCTATGTTAATGGTTAGGGTTGACTTTTCGTGAGGTGTTTTTTGTTTGTGAAATGTTACAAGTAAACTAATGTGGCAGGTTTTTCGAATAATAAAATACAAAATTATACATATTTAGAATCTTTTTTAGCAATTAAACGTATAAAATAAAAACACTGAATATGGGGTGATGGAATGATGAAATTGATGTTTATGCATGCAACAATAAGCATTCCTATTTGTTTATATTTTGAAAAGGGAGCTACAGGTATTTTACTTTCGTTATTCTTTATCCTTCTTGCAGCATTTTTTAGCAAACCAAGATTTAATAAAAAGGGGCATTGAACAATGAGTGATTTTGAGTATGTTATAATGTAATTAAAAGGAAATAAAGGTGGTTATATTTATGTTAACAGCAATAGTAGTAACTGTTTCAATTTTATCTTTAGCTTGGATTGTCGGCAAGAATCAAAAATTAAATAAAAATTGAGTGTTTAATAAGCCACATAGTATTGGCAACAATATCTAGGAAGAGTTTATCCAAGTAGGATTAACTCTTTTTTGTTTAAGTACTAATAGGGGTATAAATCTAAGGAGGATTAATACGTTTTTGTTTTTGCTTCAGCACTAACGTGGTAGCATTCCTGTAATAAATGAACTGATTGTAAACTAATGTACTTAAACAATAGGGGCCATTTGTATTTTAAATCAACCTTTACCTTTATCATAGCCAAAAAGAAAAAGGGGGGATTAGTCTGTATGATACAGACTAATCCCCCCTTAAATAGTTATAAAAAACATTAAAGATAACACTTATTCCTTAATGATATCAATCCATTGTTTTTCAAAGTTTTTATAACTGAAACGTTCTTTCACTTCCAATGATTTTCCTGCAAGAATGTTCCGATGTTCCTGGTCTTTAAAGATCTTAATAATCCTTTGTGCAAGCTTACGCTGTTTGCCTCGAGGTACTACATACCCATCGATTCCATCCCGGATAATGTCTTTTGGTCCATACTTACAATCGTATGAGACAACAGGTGTTCCAGCGGCCATACTTTCTGTAATAATCATCCCAAAACCTTCATAATCTGAAGTAAGAATAGAGCATGCTGCCTTCTTATATGTAAGGGTTGGATTAGAAGTAAATGCCTTCAATTTAACATTTTCCTTCAGACCAAGTGATTCAATTAAGCCTTCTAATTTAGTTTTTTGTGGTCCGAAACCATATATATGCAATTTTGCATCTGGAATTTTTCTGACAACATACTTGAATGATTTAATTGCTTCATCCAATCTTTTTTGTGTTTCAAATCTTGCTAAACAAACCGCCAAATGGGGGTCGTATGTAACCTGGCTTTCTTCCTCTTTTGCTTCAGGTACAGCATGAGGAATTACACGATAAGACGGCAAATCACCGTATGCAGCACTAACATCACTTTTTTGATCATGAGTAAGGAATACTACACGATCAAATTTTGCTATGCCTTTAAAGAAAGTAGCCCATGTTTTTTTAATTTCTGCTTTATTGTTATAAGGCATTGCAAAGTGATTATTATGAAGAACAGCGACCTTTTTTATGCCTTTTGTCTTCAAATCTAATACTAATCCATCTGAGAACCGTGAATCAGAAAACACTACAGGGTTAGTTATTGTTAAAAGCTTATCATCCACCCACTTAGTGTACAATTTATACAGACTGCTGTATTCTTTATATTGTTCTCCGTAAAGAAGGGTTCTGCCTTCTTTTTTAGTTTTCTCATCCATCCACACGGATACATAAGATTCTCCATTTCTTGCAAAATAACTTTTAAGTCTCGGAATGTTTGAATTTAAATCCATAAACTGGGAACAAACTAAAAAACCTTCTTTGTCATACTCATCTCTTTGTGTCCTGTTTCGAGCTTCATTCATATAATCAACAAAAAGCAGCTTGCCGTCACTATCAAACCTCTTATACTTTACGTATTTGCCATTTTTATAATAGCGATATGACGGTAGTTCTTGATCCTTATCAATAAACTCATAAAATCCTTCTTCTTTTACTTCACTGGATTCAGGACCAACCTTTAATTCTCCTTCTACATTAGAAGTAGCATCATCAAAAAAGTTTAGAACCTTTACACGTTGGTCCAGCTTACCAGAATTATATAATTCCTCGATAATTTCTTTATAATCAGCCTGAAATGCCAAGGTTAAGAAAATAACTTCTTCAAAATGCTTAATGAGTGTATTTGCTCTTGTCAATACTGCCTTAGTTAGTCCCCCTCTAACTACGTTCAACGATTTAAATACGAATACAGGTGTTTGTTTATTCATAATAACCTTCTCCAATTCACAAATATTTTATCTTTTAGAATGTAAAAGAATAAGTTAATTGTGGTTCTAATATTTTGTCTAAAAAACATCTACTTAAGCATATTCCAGATTGCCCTGGTCTTTAAAGCCCTGTTCCCGAAATGCCTTTTTTTGTTCTGGAGTCATTTTTTTATATTCGGCTAAGAATTCCTCATAAGCAGGAATTACTTCCTTAATATCACCCATCATTCTAAGCTGCCCATTTTCAAGCCATACACCTTTCTGGCAAAACTGTTTCATTTGACCAATTGAGTGGCTGACAAAAAACATCGTTTTTCCTCGTTGTTTAAATTCATCCATTTTAGCCAGACATTTTTCGGCGAATGCTTTATCTCCAACTGATAAAGCTTCATCTATAATTAAAACATCTGGGTTCGTATTTACTGAGATTCCAAATCCTAATCTCGATTTCATCCCACTAGAATATGATTTTACAGGTTGATCGATAAACTTTCCAAGTTCAGCAAACTCGATAATTTCAGGTTCTAATTCCTTAATTTCTTGCTTAGTAAAGCCCAACATTAAGCACTTTAATTCAATGTTTTCCCTGCCAGTCAGCTGATTGTTTAAACCTGCTGCTACCGCTATTAATGAGGCTTGGCCATCTATGATTACTTCTCCAGATGTTTCAGGAACAATACCTGCTATTATATTTGATAAAGTGGATTTGCCAGAGCCATTAACCCCAACAAATCCGATGACATCCCCATGGTCAGCCTCAAAACTAACATTTCTTAGTGCATAAAAAGGCTCACCGTAATTTTTGGGAAGGAACATATCCATCAGTTTTTCTTTATTGCTGCTGTATAGTTTATATCTTTTGCTTAAGTTTTTTACTACAACAGATTTATTCATGTAATCACACCCATTATAAGAAATCTATAAAATGCTTGCGGAACCTTACATGCAAATAGGACCCAAGTAACAGCAGGATTATTAAAACTACCCAAAAATAAAATGTTAGCCCAGCATGTTCGACAAGGAACCACCCTTCACCTAAAAGGGAATAACGGAATCCTTCTATTAGATAATAAAAAGGATTAAGCTTCATGATAAAATTAAAAGTCTCTCCAAAGTTCCTTAACGGCCATAAAATTGGTGTAATGAAAAGCAGCACTCTCATCAATGATTGAATCAACATTTGAAAATCTCTTACAATAGTTGATATTGTAGATGTAACTAATGATAACGCAAATAAAAATAGAATTGTTGCCACCAAAAAGTAAGGAATTTGAAGATAGTAGATACTAATTGGTATCCCCATAAATTGAAATAATATGATTGTTACAAGCATAAGCATTAACTGCGGTAAAAGCTTGGATAATATGACGTATGATGGAATCACACTTAACGGAAAATTCATCCGGGATACCATCCTCAATCTAGAATATATTGATTTGGAACCATGCGTAATTGACGGATATATGAAAAACCATATTGTTATTCCGGCAAGCATCCATGGAAAGAAATCATATTTTCCCCCTCCCGGAATCTGTACTTGGTCCCTTTCCTGAACAAAACCGAAAAGGAACCAATAAATAGAAATTTGGATTGCAGGGTTTAACAGCTCCCACAGGCTTCCTAAGTAGTTATTATAGTTAGCGCTTTTCAGTTCATATGCAGCCAACCTAGTAATTAGATGGAAATTATCATATTGCTCTTTTAACACTTTAAACATCGAAACCATATTACCTAACCCTTCTCTCATACGCCGTAAATTGGAACTGACTGGGCTTATCTAGTGCCACTAGCAGTACAAACTACTTGAGGAACACTTCTTCAACCACTCTCTTAGAAGCATCGCCATCCTCCAAATAACAAAACGTGTTGTAAAACTCTTCAAATTTTTCGTTAAGAGGTTCTTTTTCCGCTAATTTAATATAGTGAATCACTTCATCGGTAGTTTTAGCCAGCGGACCAGGCGCTTTTTTCTCAAAGTCAAAATAAAATCCTCTCAGCTTGTCCCGATATGTTTCAATATCGTATACGTAAAAAATCATCGGTCTTTTTAAGTTTCCGTAATCAAAGAAAACGGAAGAATAATCAGTTATCAATAAATCAGAAATAAGGTACAATTCCCTAATATCCTCATAGTTTGAGAAATCATATGCAAAACCTACATATGGCGTAAGGTCGAAATTCTCTGCCACTAAATAGTGCATCCTTAACACGACAATATAATCATCCCCAAGTTCTTCTCTTAATTGGTCTAGATCCAGTTCTAAGTCGAATTTATATTTTCCTTTTCCATAGAACTGATCATCTCTCCATGTCGGTGCATACAGGACGATTTTTTTATCAAGCGGTAAAGCGAATCTCTCTTTTAAAGCAAGTATATTTTCTTCTCTGTTATCATTAATTAAAGCATCATTACGAGGATATCCTGATTCAATCATCTTGCGGTCAAATTCAAATGCTCTGGCGAAAATTTCACTGGAATAAGCATTTGGTGAAACAAGATAATCCCAGTTGCTAGATTCCTTAAGAAAGTTTCTTTTATACTTTTCTTTATTAGTGCCAGGCATATGAACTTCTTCCATATCTGCAGCAAGTCGTTTAAGTGGTGTGCCGTGCCATGTTTGCAAGTAGGTTGTATTTTTAGGCTTTGGAATCCAGAGCGGCAAACGGCTGTTACTTACCCAATATTGAGATCGAGACATTCGAAACAGCCATTTAACAGAGAATCTTGGCACTATATTCAATCCACGATCTTCAAAGTTCTGTATAAATCTTTTATCAACACTCCAGTACAGCTTGAATTCTGGATGATTTTGTTTTAAGTATTCGTATATAGCCCTTGGACTGTCACTATACTGCTTACCTAAGAAGCTTTCAAAAATAACAGTTTTTTTCTGAGCCGGCAGCATGCCTAGTAAAGCAAATGCTAATTTAAAGAGTTTCTTTGCTTTGCTGCTTCTTTTTATGCGCACCAGGTTTCCCTTTACTTTTGCTTTAAACTCTTGTTTAGCATTATAGTCAGCTACTTTTACAGACAGAAAATTCTTTTTTGCAGTAGATTTCAACAATACCCGTTTCTTTCCATATATTGACGCAAGTTTGGTTCTCTGTCTTTTATATTTAGGATTAAAGGTCACAAACTTGAGTCGAGGACTTAAGACCTTAACCTTTTCCCCATTTTCCTCAAAAGTAAGCTCTAAGTAAAATCGGTAATAAATAGCTTCCACATTAGTTAAATACTGGTTTAAATCTATTTCCCCTTCGAAACCTATTGTTTCGTAATTATGTGTGCTTCCACCATACATTTCTTGCAAATCATTTCTATGTTTATTTGCAAGCGGAACGGTGTACAACTCTTCATTGACATTATTTGTGATAATCAACCTTTTTTCGATAGGCTCAGTCCGGATATTTTGCGCAGGCATAAACCCATAACCGCTAATATGTACAAGACTGCCACTTGTCAAATGTGCTTCTTCTATATTGGCAATTATCCGTTTTACAACTGTTTTAAAAGAAACATTTCCCTTATTAGTTGTATAGGCATAAAACATTGTCCCAATATCATCATATAAAAAGTAGTTAAGCTCTAAGGCTGCTTTATTGCTTTTTATTCGATATTTTTTTTCAGATAGGGTCTCTTCATCCTCTACTAGCAAATACAGGTCCCATGTTCCTTCTTCACTTATTACCTGCTTGTTCTCTGTTAAGCTAATAGTCGACTCATAAATTCCAGTTTCTTCATTTATCTCAACAGTATGTACAGCACTTGCTGTCAGAACTTCTGAGCCTCTTTTTATAAGACCCAGCCTAAACTGTTTTTCCTCTAACAATTCATGATTAAAACAAAACTTTATATATAGTTTATCGTTATCAATAACAACCTTGTTTGCCTGCTTATGGACAAATCCCGATTCACTCATTCAATGATACTCCTCTCAAACATTCAGTACATAATAACGGTACTTTACAATCTATCAAACATTATATAGGTTACGTGTTTGGATTTCAAACTTAATTAAAATACTAGAGGTAATTCGTATTTAGAACTCGTCCTTTACAACAAGGTTAGAGTTTAAGCATATTTACAAACTTCCTTATGATTAAAAAGTGAAAATCCAGCACAATAAACTTTGAGCTGGATTTTACTAAGTTTTTTATTTGTATCTTGGTATTTCAAGGTACATGCGATAAGAATCAAGCATGTCATATAGGGATTTCATCCTGCTGACCTGTTTGCTTGCCCAACCGATATCTGTAGCGTATTGATGGGTACCAGGTTTGCTAGTGTTCCATCTCATTTTATAAAGAGTATCCTGTTTGTATGTTGAGTTGTTGATATAGTTTTTGCCTATGAACTCTGCTCCTCCGATAATTGCTTTTTCTGGGGTGGTCCAACCTTTCTTATACGCATGTTCAGATCCACTCTTAAGCGCAGATGAGTCATATGCTCCAATTCCATACATATTGTAAACTGTTTTTGGTGTCACTGCTTTTCCGTCAACATTAGATACCTTTACTCCTGTCGCTAGTTTTGATGTACCATTTCCAGTTTCTAATAATGCATGGGATATTAAGTATATCTCATTGACACCATATTTCTTGCCTGCTTCAACAAAGGATTCAGCTTTTCCAGTCAATATTCCTTTACCCTTCAGAATTTTATCATTCACTTCTTTTTCACTTATGCTTGCACTCGTTGACAACAGCAAGAATTGCAGTTTTTGCTTGTCATCTTTTATAAAATTATTTGGATCTAAATAATATTTGACATCTGATGGACCAGCGTTTACCCATGTGTGGTAGGCCAACTTGTACCTTGCTGGCATCTCAGATGTTGCCGCAGCTATCTCGTCATAATATTTATAGAAATCTACCTCATACCAATACTTGCCACTGCTGTCTTTTGCTTTTTTTGAAAGTATAGTGACCTTGTCACCTTTGGAGAATGTCCCAATCACCCAGTCATTGACACTAGTTCCTCCTCGTACATTCGTTTTATTATTAGCAATCAGCCCGTAATTACTATAACTGCTTATATAAGAAAAGTAATCTTCCCTTATGTACGCCTTATATTTTTTGTCTGTTTGTGCCTTTAAACTTACTTGCTTGTTTACTGTATCATTTAAAGAGTAAGGCAAATAATTATACGTCGTGAAGACCGCCTTTGATTTTTTCATCTCGAATTTAATGGAAGCATTTCCTGTATTTTCATAATACTTTAAGACAAAAGTATGATTTCCTTTAGGCAGATAATGGCCTATAACTTCTCTTTTGCCTCCTGAACTGCTTTTCCATGAATCTATCACTTTTTCACCATCAATCTCTAACACAACACCATCATCTGCAGTTACAGTGAAATTATAGTTGGTGTTTTCAGAGATATTAATAGTCTTTTTATAAATGGCTGAGAATTTATCCGTTCCTAATGCTTGATCAGGTGTGCCCTTTTTCCAGTTAAAGTTAATATCTGTAATTTTATTAAGTGAATTTTCCCCGCCGATTATAACTGGTTTTTCCTTGTCGGTAAGGGCAGCAGTAGGATTTTCATTTGCACCAATAATTCTTGGATAATATTCAGCATACCAACCTGAACTATCCACTAAACTCCCATCTTTATATGGAACAAGTGAAAATTGGAACTTAGCCGTGCTTTTGTTATCATAATACCTCACTTCAATCCAATGGATATTTCCGTTTTTAGTATTAGGAATTGAAACCTTAGTTGCCTTTTCTCTATAACTTCCATTTTGCCATTGGTCAATCACTAATTGCCCATCTATATAGACCCTGACACCATCATCTGATAGTCCGCGAATCACATACTCTCCTGCATCCAATCTTTTAGCAGTGATATACCTTGCTGAGAATCCATCTTTATTAACACCTGAGGCGGGAGCATTCTTCCCGAAATCCTGAGTTAATGTCATGCTGTTTGAATTATTAACAGCTTTAGCTGTAACAGGGACACCTGAAAGATTTTTATTATTATAATAGTAGGCAATCCAATTTCCTAATGGCTGTACATCTGCAAATACATAAGCATTGCTGCTGTTATCATAGTAATCTGCCTGAATAATGTGCTGGTTTGCATTTAAGTTTGTGATTAATCCTTTATCATAAGAGCCGCTGGAATTCTTCCAACGATTTATAATTGTATTTCCATCAACCTTTACACGAATACCGTCATCTGCGTATGTTGAAACAAAATAATCCTTATTGCCCGCAATTTTCTTCAAGAAAGAAGCGGAGAATCCGTTTGCCGGAATCCCTGCCATTGGGGCATTTTTCTTCCAAACATTTTGAACGGTACTTGTTGTTCCTTTAACTTTTCCACTGCCAGATACGTTCTTATTTGGATAGAAGATATTCAGCCAGCTGTTTGTCGTTAATGATTGGCTTAATGATTTTATATCAAAGTTCAGTTTTGATTTGCCGCCTTTCTCCAAATACTGAACCTTAATCCAATGTACATCCTTTTCAGATGCATCAGAGACATTATTAAGATCACTAATATTGAATTTAACTGTATCCTTTGAAGAATTGCCGCTTCCCCATCTATCCAATACTAACTTATCATCAATATAAACCCTTATTCCATCATCTGCAATGGAATTAATCATATATTCCCCTGCAGTCAATTTCATTGCAGTGATAAATTGAGCAGAATAATTATTCTTTGGAACACCTGAAATTGGGGCATTATATCCTACATCAAAACTAAATGCACCATTTTGGTTACCTTTAATTATCTGCTTGTTTACCGGATATCCCTTTAAATTATTATTAGCATAATAGTAGCCAATCCACTGGCCGAAAGGCAGCGCATCAGCACTTACAAATGCCTTGCCTGATTTTTCAAGGTAATTAACTTGCAATATATTTTCTGCAGACTGCAGACCAGTAACCACCGCTTTACTTTCCTTCCCTGACGAAGAGGACCAGCGGTTAAACAAGGACTGTCCATTCACTGATGCACTAATGCCATCATCCGCAATTGTGTGTACAAAGTAATTCCCTTTTTCTAAAAGCTTATAGTAGGAAGCTGAGAAGTTATTGCTGTTCGTCTTAGCATTTGGTGCTGCAGTTCCCCAATTATAGAAGATATTGTTTATTTTTGTTGAGCTGCTGTTTCCACCAAATATATTCCCAGTTCCAGTTAAATTAGTACTGTTATAATAAGCACTCAACCAGTTACCTGTTGAAAGCTCTCCCTTAAATGGTTTAATAGAAAAGTCTAAGTAGCTCTTTCCCGTTTTTTCAACATATTCAATTCGGAAACTGTGAACACGTCCTTGAGCACCGTCTGAGATATTGACAAGAATTTTATCTTCTCCTATTTTTGTCTTATTCAAGACTTTCTTGTCATCTATGTAAAGTTCAGCACCATCATCTGAACCCATACTAATAATGTATTGTCCAGCTGGAAGGTCTTTATAGGTAAATAGCTTTATAGAGAAGTTATCTTTCCCAATATTTTTTGCATTAGGCTTGTTAGTGCCATAATTAAAGGACAGGTCTTTACCTCCCGTTGGAGAAAAAATGAATGCATCCTCCGGGCTACCTTTCCGTTCTTTATTATTATAAAAATAGCCAATCCAGGTATTAAAAGGTATCGCATCGGCAAAAAGAACAGCGTTGCCTCCACCTTCATAATACTCTGTTCTAGCAAGATGTGTTCCACTTTGCAAGTTTGTTATTACTTTTGATAGATATTGTCCTGATGATTGATTCCAGTTGTCAATATACAGATTATTATCAAGATACATCCTGATTCCATCATCTGCATAAGCGTGGAGAAAGTAATTTCGATTGTTATTTGATACTGTTATATTTTTTTCAAACTTCGCAGAAAAATCGTTAACCCCTATTCCATTCACTGGGCTGGTCTTTTTCCAATTGAAACGCAGGTTAGCAGTATTGGAAACAATCGGATTACCAGCCATTGTCTTATTATTATAAAAATTCCCCGACCAATCGGTTCCCTCTGCCTCCTTCTGCTCAGGATTTATTAATAATAATCCTAAGACCAAAAACAAAAATAAAGGAAGAAACCTTTTTCTAAAAAATACACTTTCTATCGTCATACACCTCTTTTTATTAGTTTCATATAATTACATTATCTATGATAATTCGACATTTGTTAAGACCTTTAGAGGCGAAACAATAGGTATAATTTCTTATTTTCATAGAATAAATACACTTTTGGTAATTTTTACACTATATAGTTAAAACTTTTTATGGATACCATTAAGCAAAATCAGTTAATAGTTTAAGCCTATAAACAATGAGTGTTACCAGCAAAATTTACAATCTCATATATTTAAAAGGAACCAGCACTGTTATTATAGTGCTGGCATCTTTATCATTTATAGATCGGAACTTCAAAATACATCTCGTAGGAATCAAGCAAATCATATAATAATTTCATTCTATTTACTTGTTTGCTTGCCCAGCCTACATCTGTAGCATATTGGTGAACTCCTGGATTGTCGGAATTCCATCTCATCTTATAGAGCGTGTCTTGTTTGTATGTGGCATTATTTATATAATTTTTGCCGATAAACTCTGCTCCGCCGACGATTGCTTTTTCCGGCGTTGTCCAGCCTTGTTTGTAAGCATATTCTGATCCGCTCTTAGTCGGTGAATCATCGTATGCTGCGATTCCATACATATTATAAACAGTTTTTGGTGTTACTGCTTTGCCGTCCACGCTCGAAACGGTTACGCCTGTAGCAAGCTCAGAGGTTCCGTTTCCTGTTTCAAGCATAGCATGAGAAATCAAATATATTTCATTGATTCCATACTGCTTGCCAGCATCTATGAAGGAACTCGCCTTTCCGACGAAAATTCCTTTGCCATTCAGAATTTTTTCGTTTACTTCGGTCTCATTTAAGTTCGCACTTTCAGACAGCTTCAGGAATTGAAGCTTCTGCTTTTCATCATTCATAAAGTTCTCTGGATTTAAATAGTATTTAATGTCCACAGGGCCTGCGTTGACCCATGTGTGATAGGACACCCTATATTGTGCAGGCACATCAGATGTGGCTGCAGCAGTTTCATCATAATATTTATAGAAATCTACTTCATACCAGTCCATCCCGGAATCGTCCGCTACCTTTGACAAAATAGTCACTTTATCACCAGTTGTAAATTTGCCGATTACCCAATCAGTCAGGCTTGGACCTCCTCGGACATTCCAGCTGCCGCTTGTAATAAGTCCGTAATTACTATAGCTGCTAATATAAGAGAACGCATCTTCTCTCATATATGCTTTATACTTTTTATCTGTTTGAGCATATTTGCTCGCCTGAATTGTAACCGCATCATCTAATGAATAAGATAAATAGTCATATGCTGTAAATACAGCTTTTGCTTTCTTCATTTCAAACTTCACTGAGGCATTTCCAGTGTTCTCGTAATATTTAAGAACAAATTTATGCTCACCCTTTGCAAGGCTGTAGCCCGAAACTTCCCGCTTGCCAGCACTGCTTTGCCATGAATCTATTACTTTTTCACCATCTATCTCTAAGATGACACCATCATCAGCAAGGATTGTGAAATTATATAAACCGTCTTCTTCAATATAAATATTTTTCCTGTAAACAGCCGAAAACTTATCTGCACTCAAGCCGGATGGCGATCCTGAACCCCAGTCAAAGTAAACATCTGTTACCTTTGCAATTGAATCCTTGCCCCCGACAATGACTGGTTTTACACTGTCTGTCAATGTATAGACAGGAATCTCATCCTCACCGATAATCTTCGGATAATACTCTGCATACCAGCCAGAATCATGAACTAAATTATCTTCTGAGTACGGCACAAAGGATAGCTGGAATTTCGCAGCACTCTTATTGTCGTAATACCGCACCTCAATCCAGTGGATATTGCCGTCCTTCGTATCGGCAATCTTAACTTTTGTAGCCTTCTCACGGTAAGATCCGTTACTCCACTGATCAATGACTAATTGACCATCAACAAAAATCTGAACCCCATCATCAGACAGCCCGCGGATGATATATTCTCCTGCTTCGATTCGTTTTGCTGTCACATACTTTGCTGAGAAGCCATCTGCTTTCACTGTTGATGCAGGTGCATTTATTCCAAAATCTTGGGTAAGTGCTAAACTGTTGCTGTTATTTACAACCTTTGAATTCACCGGAGCTCCTGCCAATGTCATATTATTATAATAGTACGCAATCCAGTTGCCTAATGGCTGTACATCTGCAAAAGCATAGGCACTGCTGCCATTATCATAGTAATCTGTCTGGATTAGATGATCGCCAGAGCTTAAACCTGTGATCAATCCGTTATTATACACGCCGCCTGAATTTTTCCAGCGGTCGATAATAGCTTGATTGTCTACTTTGACACGAATGCCGTCATCTGCAAACGTTGAAACAAAATAATCCTGATTTCCTGTGATTTTTTTCAGGAAGGATGCAGAAAAACCATCTGCGGGAATTCCAGCAAGTGGCGCACTCTTATTCCATTTATATTGAATAAGCTTGACCGTTTGCTTTGCATTCTTTCCGCCGACAACTATACCATTTCCAGATAGACTCTTTGTTGGATAAAATATATTCAGCCAATCACTTGAAGTAACAGTTTGCTCCAATGGTTTGATATCAAAGCTTAGCTTTGACTTCCCGCTTTTCTCCAAGTATTGAACTTTAATCCAATGAACATCCCTTTTAGCGGCATCTGATACTTCCAGATCACTAATGCTGATTTTCATTGCATTTTCTGCTGAGCTGCTGCCCCACTTGTCTAACACCAGCTTATCATCTACATAAACACGGATTCCGTCATCTGCCATTGCACGAATAACATAATCTCCTGCTGACAGCTTCATCGCAGTAATGAACTGTGCTGTATAATTGTCAGCTGGAACGCCGGATGCAGGACTTCCAGTGCCAACATCAAAGCTGAAAGCACCATTTCCGTCTCCCTTTATACTTTTCTTGTTCGCAGGCACTCCTTTTAATCCAGTGTTTGCATAATAATAACCAAGCCACTGTCCAAACGGAAGGGCATCTGCACTCACAAAAGCATTGCTTGTTTTTTCCAAATAATTAATTTGCAAAACATTATTAGATGATTGCAGATTTGTTATTGCTGCTTTATTCTCTTTACCTGAAGATGAAGTCCAGCGATTGAATAAAGACTGTCCATTGACTGCTGCACTAATGCCATCGTCTGCAATTGTATGAACAAAGTAATTACCTGCATTCAGCAGCTTATAATAAGAAGCAGAAAAATTATCTTTACTAGTTTTCGAGTTTGGAGCATTAGTTTTCCAGTTGAAAAACACATTGCTGATTCCTCCATACACATTTCCTGTTCCAGCTGCAGTTGTTCCGTTAAAATAGGCACCTAACCACGAGTTGGCAGTTAACTCTTCCTTAACAGGTTTAATGGAGAAATCTAAATAGCTTTTGCCCGTTTTTTCCACATATTCAATTCTGATTGCATGCGCGCTTCCTTGGGCAGAATCAGCCACATTAATTAGGATTTTTTCTTCTCCCGGACTTTTCTTTTCAAGGATTTTTTTATTATCTATAAAAACTTGGATTTCATCATCAGATTTTGTGCTGATCACATACTGCCCTGCGGCAAGGTTTTTATAGGTGTACAGCTTCATCGAAAAATTATTTGCACCAATATTTTTTGCACCTGGTGCATTATAGCCATAATTAAATGCGAGGTCTGACTCTGAAGATGTGAAATGAAAGGCATCTTCAGGTGCACCTTTTTTAGTTGTATTATTGTAGAAATAGCCGACCCAACTGTCAAAAGGCAGCACATCAGCAAACAGGATAGACTTTCCTCCTGCCTCCACATACTCTGCAGTTACATTATGGGCTCCTGCTGTCATATTTTTCATAGGTGTAGAAAAGGTTTGGCCAGAGGTGCTCCAACCATCTATATATAATTTATTATCCAGATACATCCTGACACCATCATCAGCAAATGCTTGCAGAAAATAATCCTTCTGACTATCTTGGACATTAATGGTCTGTGTAAATGATGCGGAAAAATTATTCGTCCCAACACCAGTCATCGGCTTATCATAGCCCCAGTTCAGATGAAGATTTTGAAACTGTGCAGCTATGCCTTCTCCTGACAGGCTGGAATTATTATAGAAATTCCCTGACCAGGCTGCTTCTGCTGCCTTTTTTTGTTCAGGGCAAATAAACCAAAGACCAACAATAGAAAAAAACAACAAAACATAAGTCTTCTTGCCTAGTAACTTTTCTATAATCATACACCTCATCATTTTAGTAGTTTTATATACTTATATTATCTATGAAAAGAGGGTGTATGTTAATAGCATCTAGTATGAAAATCACAGGTAAATAATCCTAATACTGGCAATAAAAAAAAGAGGGTTTTCACCCTCTTTTATAAAGCTTCTTATTTATTGTTTACAGGCTCATCCTGCAATTTTTCAACTAAGTCTTTTAAGTACACTTCCAACTTGTCTTTAATATCATCACGTTTTAAAGCAAGCTCGATTGTTGTCTGAATGAAACCTAACTGCTCACCGACATCATAACGATTTCCTTCAAATTCGTAAGCGAACACTCGTTGGATTTGGTTAAGCTTTTCGATCGCATCTGTCAGCTGGATTTCTCCGCCTGCACCTACTTCTTGCTCTTCAAGGAATCGAAAAATTTCCGGAGTGAAAATATAGCGGCCAATAATCGCTAAATTAGATGGAGCAGTACCTTGCTTTGGCTTCTCTACGAACTTTTTCACTTGGTGTCTTCTTCCAGAGTCGTCAATCGGATCAACAATACCATATCGGTGTGTCTCTGAATCAGGAACAACTTGAACACCGATTACGGATGATAATGTTTGGTCATATTGGGACATAAGCTGACCTAAACATGGATATTCACTATCGACAATATCATCGCCTAACAAGACTGCAAATGGTTCATCACCGATGAAGTTTCTCGCACACCATACAGCATGACCTAAACCTTTCGGCTCTTTTTGACGAATATAGTGAATATCAACATTAGATGATTCTTTCACTTTTTTAAGAAGGTCGAACTTCTCTTTCGCAACTAGGTTTTCTTCTAATTCCCAAGCGTTATCAAAATGGTCCTCAATCGCTCTTTTCCCTTTTCCAGTAACAATGATGATGTCTTCAATTCCAGAAGCAATTGCTTCTTCAACAATATATTGGATAGTCGGTTTGTCTACGATTGGTAGCATTTCCTTTGGCATCGCTTTTGTAGCTGGTAAAAATCTAGTTCCAAGACCTGCAGCTGGTATTATCGCTTTTCTTACTTTAGACATTTATTTACCTCCAAATTATTCCTATCTTACCTCTATTTTATATGCAATACTATTTATTGTCCACCGATTACAGCAGGGCAAAAGTTTCTATTTTGTTTCAATTATTAATTAGTATACAGAAAAATGTTTGTTCTGATACATATGTACAAATACATCTGATTGGAGTACTTCTATGTTACTAGGCATAATTGCTGATTCAGAAACGAATATTAATATAATAATTTGTTGAAATTTGTATTCAAACCCGCGTATTTCTGCTATCTTAAAAGTAGTTTTATCAATATTTGTCAAGATATGGAGGTATAGCCAATATGAGGTCGGAAAAACCTAAAAAGAAGAAACGAAAGTGGCTGCGAATCACTGGCATTATACTGCTGATCCTTTTAATAGGTATCGGTGCTTATGTATATACGGTTTATAATTCCCTATCAAATGCCGTGAACTCAATGCACGAGCCTGTTGACAGGGAAACAACAAAACGAACAGAAACGTTAAGTTTAGAGCAGCAGGAGCCTTTTTCAGTATTGATGCTCGGCGTCGATGAACGCGACGGAGACAGCGGTAGATCAGATACGATGATTGTCATGACCGTTAATCCAGAGAAGAAATCTGTAAAAATGCTCAGCATCCCTCGCGATACACGGACAGAAATTGTCGGACACGGAACAACAGATAAAATCAATCACGCTTATGCATTTGGCGGTGTTGCCATGTCTATGGATACTGTTGAGAACTTCCTGGACATCCCAATTGATTATTATATGCAAATCAATATGGAAGGTTTTAAAGATATTGTAGATTCTGTTGGCGGAGTTACTGTTAATAACGACCTTGATTTCACGTATGAGGGTGTTCATTTCCCTGAAGGACAGGTTACCCTTGACGGTGAAAAAGCACTTAAATTCTCTCGTATGCGTTATGAAGACCCTCGCGGAGACTTCGGACGCCAGCTGAGACAGCGCATGATCATCCAAGCAGTGTTGAAGGAAGGGGCAAGTTTAAACTCGCTTACTAACTTCGATGATATCTTTGCTGCGTTAAGCAAAAACATTAAGACAAACCTTACATTTGATGAAATGGTAGATATCCAAAAGAATTATAAACAAGCTGCCGGCAACATCGAGCAATTAACGATTAATGGCACAGGCCAGACAATTGACGGCGTTTGGTATTTAATTGTGGATGATGCAGAAAAAACTAACATCCAGACGGAACTAAAAGACCATTTAAAAGTAAATTAACCTTAGAAGGAGATAAGCATATGCTGCTTATCTCCTTCCCTTTGCCTTTATGACACTGTTTGACAGAAAATATGTTTAGATGACATTTTTTTCAGCAATTTTTCAATTTTATGAAAGCAGCTGGCGATTAATATAGAAATACTTGTCATAATGGGGGAAAGGTTTTAAAATAAGGTAATTGGGAAACAATAAATCATAAATTTAAGGTAATTATGAGAAAACGCTTGGACAAAAATCCATGCACATTGACTAACACTGCTAAATAAAATAACAGAATGACTAGCCGTTATTATAAGAAGCACAAGGAACTTCACATTTAGGAGGATACAAATGAAAAAAGTAATCACTTATGGCACCTTCGATTTATTGCACTGGGGTCATATTAATATTTTGAAAAGAGCAAAAGAACTTGGGGATCATTTAACAGTTGCCCTGTCCAGCGATGAATTTAATGCAATTAAAGATAAAAAAGCATACCATAGCTATGAAAACAGAAAAATGATTTTGGAAGCAATCCGTTATGTGGATGAAGTTATCCCTGAACATGATTGGGATCAAAAGGTTAGAGACGTTGTTGACCATAACATCGATGTATTCGTAATGGGTGATGACTGGGAAGGGAAATTCGACTTCTTGAAAGATTATTGCGAAGTTGTTTACCTGCCTAGAACTGTCGGTATCTCTACTTCTAAAATCAAGAAGGACCTATTCAAGGTAAAGTAATATGGTAAGGGAATTTGCGATTTCCTTGTATTTAACGCTATTTTCTTTGTTGTTTCGGATTAGCAGCCTATTCCCGCAACAAAAGAAAATAGTTTTTTGTGTGTCTTTCCCTGAAAACAGCATGCATATATATGAAGAACTTAAGAAAACTGCTGACGACAAACGCTGTATTTTTCTGGCAGCAACAGCACAAACGAAAGAAATGCTCGAGGAAAAACAAATTGGTCAAGTGCTTGAATTTACACCACGAAAGCCTAAAGCCTTTTTGGCAGGAATTCGGCATCTTGCGACAGCAAAAGTAGTTATTCTTGATAATTATTTCGGCTTCCTCTCAAGCATTACATTCAAGCCAAATGTTAAGGTGCTTCAAATTTGGCATGCTGCCGGTGCCATCAAAACCTTCGGATTGAAGGATTCGAGTATTCAAAATCGGACAAGCAAAGCTAATCAGCGATTTAAGGATGTATACAGCCAGTTTCAATATGTAATTACCGGCTCACATGAGATGGATCATATTTTTCATGAAGCATTCTCAATTCAAGAACGGCAAATAATGCATACCGGAATACCTCGCACAGATATCTTTTTTGACGAAACACGCAAAAAGGAAACAATAACAAAAATATATAGCGAGTACCCTCAGTTTGAAAATAAAAGAATTCTATTATATGCTCCAACCTTCAGAGGCGAAAATAACGGCATTACAAATTCAAACCTCGACATAAAGCAATTGAAAAACAGGCTTGGTGAGGACACTGTCATCTTAATTAGACTTCACCCATCTATTAAAGAAAAGGCACACTTGCCTGAAATGGATGCTGCTGTCTATGATGTTTCAGAATATCCTTATATTAATGAACTGCTTCTCATTACCGACCTGCTCATTACGGATTACTCTTCTATCCCATTCGAGTACTCTTTCTTGAGAAGACCAATGATATTCTTCCCATATGATCTCGAAGAATATGCAAAGGACAGAGGTTTTTGGACAGACTATAACAAACTCGTACCAGGTCCTGTCGCCTATACGACAGCAGAGCTCGCAGACATCCTGACAAAAAATGAGTATGACTTAAATCGCATAGATACATTCCATAAACGCTGGAACGAATATTCCACAGGACAGTCCAGCGAAAAAGTCGCTGCATTAATAATAGAATGGCTAAACGACTGAAGCTGTCTTCAGTCGTTTTTTTCTATATATAGTAGAAAATATTAATTGGAGCTATCAAAAATTAACATCCTCCTTCTAAACGCCCCCCTGAAAATGTCTACAGCAAAAACCGACTAAAGCGCCCTTTAGTCGGTTTTTTGACGAAATAATGCAGAACATGCTGGAATAAGGAAATTCCCCGAAATTTCTCGGGAAATAAAATGTCAGCATTTGTTGATATTTTTGTTGTTTCTTATTTGTCCGAATGCGGTATAAGTAGTATATGAAAACAAACTTCCAATAGGAAAGGATGATACTAAATGAAAATAAAAGCAGGAAGCTGGAGACTATTAACTACTCAGGACAAGCAGTTCATCTTGCACACATTAAGTATTCTTTCTAAATTTAAGGGCGGAAAATAAAAAGGGCGAAAGCTGTCACTTTTCATAAATTTCGATTGGCAGCCCATCTGGATCTGCAAAAAATGTAAATTTTTTATCTGTAAATTCATCTACACGAATATCTTCTACTTCAATAGATTGACTTTGTAAATAGGAAACTGTTTCAGCAATGTCATCCACTTCAAATGCGATATGACGCAAGCCTGCTGCTTCCGGAAAACTCGGCCTTTTCTTCGGATTGGGAAAAGAGAATAGCTCTAGCTGATAAACATCGTTAACCATAAGGTCGAGTTTATATGAATTACGCTCTTCCCGAAAGACTTCTCTAATTGGTTTGAATTTTAAAATATCCACATAAAATGATTTAGAAATTTGATAATCACTGCAAATAATTGCTATATGATGCACTTTGTTGACTTTCATATTATCGCTCCTTTTTCCATATGTTTCATTCTGTAAAAAAAGCGAAGAAATGCAAGCTGCATTCCTCCGCCAAAGCAAACATCATGCTTTTTTATGCCAGTCCCAAGCACTTTCGGTAATAGTCTCTAAGCCTCTTTCTGCCTTCCAGCCAAGATCTTCATAGATTTTGCTTGATGAGGCAATGAGTCTTGCAGGGTCTCCTGCTCGTCTTTCAGCCAAAACAACATTAGCTTGTTTGCCTGTCACCTTTTCACATGTTTCAATGACTTCTTTAACGGAATAGCCAACACCATTTCCCAGATTATATGTTTCCGCCTGTTTGCTGCCATCTAAAAGAGCCTCCACTGCTTTAATATGGGCAGCTGCTAAATCTGTTACATGGATATAGTCACGGATACATGTGCCATCTTCTGTCGGATAATCTGTTCCAAAAACAGAAATAGACTCTCTTTGTCCTAATAAATGCTGCAGGATAATCGGAATCAAATGTGTTTCCGGATCATGCTGTTCACCGATAGCTCCTGACTCATGGGCACCTGCTGCATTAAAGTAGCGAAGAACCACATAGTTCAATCCGTATGCTGCATGAAAATCAGCTAAGATTTGTTCTACCATCAGCTTTGATTTTCCATAAGGATTGATTGGGGATGTTTTAGAGCTTTCTAAAATAATTTCATCTTCTGGAATACCGTATGTAGCTGCTGTTGATGAAAAAATGAAATTTTTAACATTATATTTAAGCATTGTCTTCAACAATGTTAAAGTATTGGCAACATTATTTTCATAGTATTTATATGGGTCTTGCACCGATTCGCCGACTAAGCTGAACGCAGCAAAATGCATAACTGCTTTAATTGGATATTTAGAAAAAATCGGCTCCAAATCTTCTTCTTTTCCTAAATCTCCTTTAATGAATACTGCTCTTTCATCCACAGATTCCTGATGGCCTGTCGCCAGGTTATCGAGTACGATGACTTCTTCCTTTTCAACTAGTTCCTTTACTAGATGACTGCCGATATAGCCGGCTCCGCCTACTACTAGAATCATATTAAATCTCCTTTATATACATAATTTTTCTCACAATCTATTAATACCCGTATATTGTCATTTTATCACATGACTATTTAGAAAAAAATTTTCATTGGCAAATTTTCCTTATTTCATACTTTGTACAGGTGTGAATTTCCCTAGAAAAAAAGGAAGGATGTCATCATCCCCCCTTTTTCGTCAGCCAGCTGCCGGCATTTTTCTTTTTCTGTTTTTTAAAACATAATAAAAAAATTCCACATGACCGACTAAGTTACGCTTCCATAATCTCTTCGGCTCTTTCAGCATTCGATAAAGCCATTCAAGACGCAGCTTGCGAAAAAAAGCCGGGGCTCTTGTAACATTGCCTGACGAAAAGTCTAAAAATGCCCCGACTGCAAATGCCAGCGTGCAATTTAACCTTTCCCTGTTTTCAGCAATCCATTTTTCCTGTATAGGCATTCCTAATCCTACTAGAAGGATGTCTGTTTGCTTGTCATTAATATCCGCAATAACATCAGCTACACTGCCGGAATCAAAATAGCCGTGCTGTTCTCCAACAAAGTTCAAATGAGGGAACTGCTGCTGTAATCTATGCAGAGCCGCCTCAGCAACACCAGGCTTTGCTCCGAGTAAATATACATTATATTGTCTATCTTTATGACTTTTAAGCTTATTAAACAAAGCCGGAATAAAGTCTGTGCCGTTCAAGTTCTCCTTAAAAGAAAAGCCAAACATTTTAGCGCCAATTTCGATCCCGATTCCGTCATTCAGCAAAAATTCACTGCTGTTAAGAAGGTTTAAGTATTCGTTATCCTTCTGGGCTAAGTTATAACAATGATCGTTCAGGAAAAATACATTTGCTTTATCATATGCCTCTAATTTATCTGTCATTGCGGCAATCGCTTCATTTGTATGAAGAACATTCACCTCAATGTTTCCCATCCACTTCTTGTCCATCTCGTAATGTCTCCTGCCTTGCATAGTGTAGCTTCATTATATAAAAATTTAAGGCATGTTACAATTATCCCCATGGTTCTTTGCTGAAACTAGTCATTTTGTTGGATTTTGTCGAAACTTTACCTCACTAAAAACTTTTAATATGTGAATAAAAAGTGATAAAATATACATGTGTTTTTAAAAGACTTTTCAAACTAGCAATATGCTTGAACTTAAGACAGCAACAAAACAAATTATCCAAGATAAAGGCAAACCATCTGAAAAGATGGGACGCAAAGCTACAGATCTAAGGCAGCTCATACTGCTATGATGGCTGGGTCACCTTATGAGAATATAAGGAGGTTTTATTACGGTGTTAAATTTGTTACCAGTAAAAGAACTAGAAACGATAGATCCAGCAGAGCTAGATAGCGAGTGGGTTGAATTGGTGCTTGAAGCCAAACGCTTAGGACTTACTAGCAAACAAGTAAGTGCTTTTCTTTCCAATCAAAAACCAGATTTAAAATAGTATACACTACTTTTCTGAACAATCTTTTAAAAACACCTCTTATGGATATGCAACATGCATGGCACAGTTTATGTACATAAAGACAAACATTCCATAGAATGAAATGTTTGCCGTAAAGAACGTTATCTGTGCTTCTTATCCATATTGCTCCACATTTGCCTTATTACCCTTCGTTTTCTCTATCCTGTCATGTAAAAACTTATAAACCTCATCTTTAATTTCTTCATTCTGAAGTGCAAAATCAATGGTCGTTTTTACAAAGCCAAGCTTTTCACCGACATCATATCTGTCTCCTTCAAAATCATAAGCAAAGACGCGCTGTATTTGATTCAGCTGCTGAATAGCGTCAGTCAACTGAATTTCTCCGCCTGCACCTGTTTTTTGGTTCTCTAAAAACATAAAAATTTCCGGTGTCAGGATATATCTGCCTAAAATCGCCAAATTCGATGGCGCAGTCCCTTTTTCCGGCTTCTCAACGAAATTCTTCACTTGATATCTTCTGCCTGCTTTCTCTCCAGGATCAACAATGCCATATCGGTCTGTTTCTTCTTCTGGAACTTGCTGAACTCCAATGATGGAGGACTGAGTTTCCTCAAATTGATTAATCAGCTGCTTTAAGCATGGAACATCACTCTGCACAATGTCGTCTCCAAGGAGCACGGCAAAAGGTTCATCCCCAATGAAATTCCTTGCACACCAAACTGCATGCCCCAACCCTTTAGGCTCCTTTTGACGGATATAATGGATATCAGCCAAATTAGAGGCAAAGCGGACTTTATTCAGCAAATCATCTTTGCCTTTTGCTTCAAGATTCCATTCCAAATCATTGGCACTGTCAAAATGATCCTCGATTGATCTTTTTCCTTTACCAGTGACAATAATAATGTCCTCAATTCCAGAAGCGACCGCTTCCTCTACTATGTACTGGATCGTCGGCTTGTCTACGATAGGAAGCATTTCCTTTGGCATTGCTTTTGTAGCAGGCAAAAATCTAGTTCCAAGTCCTGCTGCTGGTATGATAGCCTTCCTAATTTTCTTCATGGTGTATTCCCTCCTAATTATTATAGGATTCTTTTCCCTTGTTTCTATCAGGATAAACTATCATTTCTACTATTAGATATAGGGATTCTTCCGGTGGCTTTTTCTGCTTTGTTCACTTAAGCCTTGGGAGATTAAATAGAACGAAAATAGAAATAGCATAAAAGCTAGTAAAGGATAGATAAGAATCCACTGTGTATAAGATAGAAACGCACGAGACTGCCCAATCAGCCCAGACCATTCATTTGTCATAGAGATATAAGTAGAGAAATCAGGCTGAAACACAGTTCCACCAAAAAACAAATTAAATATCGCCAACTGTCCCATTAAATGCAGCACCTGAATGGTTTCATTCAAATACAGAATGATAAAATCCCCTTTTAAAATAGGCAGGATATGTTTTTTTAAAATATGGCTTTTGTTCCCGCCAAGTGTGACGGAAGCCATAATAAAAAGATTTTCTTTTATTTCGGCTGTTTTTGAATAAACAACATTATACACACCTGGCACCCCAAGTGCTACCATTAGCACTCCTTGTATCATAATAAGAGAGAATGTTGACAGACTTGGGTTTATATTGATTCCGAGCATAATGAAATAAATGAGGATAACAGGCGGAATACTTGTTAATAGTGTTATTCGTCCATGCTTGCTTCTTTTTCTTCCGTTTGCAGCCAATCCGCCAAATACACCAGCAATTCCTCCTGCAAAAAGCCGGACTGCAGCAACAATTAACACCGTAAACACTGTATATTTAGCACCATGAAGAATAAGGGATAATATATCCTTCCCCCATTTATCTGTTCCAAATAAATATTGCTCTGATGGTTCTAATGGCGGAGCAACAAATTCTTTGCCATTATCTGTCTCCATGTATCCTACCTTCACCTTATAATCAGCAGGATATGGAGCAATATAAGAACCGAACAAACCAATCAGCACAAACACTGCTAATAGGAACAGACCTGTGACAAGCTTTACATTCCATTTCTTAGTCATACTTCAAGATCCTTTCCATAAAAATAATAAGCATGTACAGCAGGAAAAAAACTGCTCCATATAACAAGAACAAAGCTACCAGGCAAAATATGACCAAATTATACTGATAGCCAAAATAAGCTTGTGTCTGAAAGAACAAGGCCGTTATTCCGTTCAGATTAAAGATATATTCTACAATGAATAAATTGCTGATCATAATTGCCAAAATTTTATGCAAATCTGCTTTTAAATAAGGGGTCACATTCGCTGTAACATGGTACAAGTAAATATCCTTTTTCTTAACCCCTTTAGCAATCGCTGTAAGAATATAATCCTGTGTCAGCACATCCTTTGTTTTTTCATTTAACGCTTTAACGGCATACAACAGCGGAATAATAATCAAAGTGATAATTGGCAGCAGAACTGCTGTATCATTCGAATCAAAGGAAGCCACTTTAGCAAGCTTAATGCCAAAGTTTTTATATACAATGGTTACGAACAGCTGCAGCAGCAATATAAGGATAAAATCAGGCAATATACCTAGCAGGCTGATTACCTTGCCAAAAAAGCGTTCGTTCACCTTCCAAAACCATATTCCGAGCAGAAAAGTCAGTGCAAGCACACTGATACCGGCAATTATTAAATAATAAAAAGAATCGGCAAAACTGTCCCCGATAACAGTAAAGATAAAAACAGACCGATCTCCTTGGGTAAAATAATAGGAATCTCCGCTAAACAATCCTATGAAAAAAACTTTTATGATGGCAAAAACTCCAGAAACATTAAATACAATTTCTCCACTGTTCCCACTGAACAAAACAAGAGGAAATGCAGCAAGCACAAGCAAGAAAATGAGGCTGAGCAATTGGGCAAAGGTTGCCTTCCATATTCTCATAAAATTCCTCCCGTTCTGTTAATTACTATTTTTATATATAATTCGATTCACTAAATACCAACCATACTAATCTACCATATAATTCTAGTGCTTATCAATAAAGATTTTTACAATTTAGAATAAACGAACAGATTTACTTTAGCATTATATCTGTATAACAGAAAAGAGCGTCTCTTTTTGGACGCTCTTTAAATTTGGGGTTGGTATGGGGATTTGATTGATTCTCTTTAAGAAGGTTTTTGTTTAAAACGACCTTTAAACGGGAGGGAGAAATCTACTTCTTTTTTGGGAATATATGCTTTTTAGAGTGTAGGCAAGGAGCGTTGTGTTTTGGAGAATTCCTCTTGTATTACATATTCTAATTGGCGAATCCGAACATTTTGCTGTTCCATTTTTTTTAGTGTTTTAGCTTGCATGGAAATTAAAGCGGACAGCAAGTCGGACATATTTTCACTGCTGTTCATCCATTTGCCACCTCCTTTTTCGCTTCATTGTCTTGGCATCATGTTGGAATGAGCTGCTCTTGATTTTTCGGTTCCAAAAACCGAACATATTCTGCAACCACTTCCGTCACATAAACTCTTTTTCCTTCTTCATTTTCATAGTTTCTCGTCTGGATTCTCCCGATTAAGGCTATCATAAAGCCTTTGCGGCAGTAATGGACGATATTTTCTGCTGCTTTGTTCCAGAAAATGCACGGAATGAAATCTGCTTCGTACTCACCTGCTTGATTGCGATAGTTTCGCTGAACTGCAAGCAAAATATTAGTGACAGAAGTACCTCCTTGTGTTAGCTTCAGTTCAGGATCACGGGTCAATCTCCCTACTAATGTGACCTGATTTATCAATGGATCACCCCTTTCTTCCTAGCAAGCTTATCATACTAAAAGAGGAGAATATTGAAAAATCAGTAAGCCTAATAGGAATAGAAGTTAGCAGTTAGAAAACTCATGTTTCCTTTTAGAAAAATTAACATTATCAAAGGTTTTTATGGGCAAATTTTATCTTTCGGTAATTTATATAAAAAAACGGATAAAGCATAAATGCTTTATCCGCTTCTTCTATTATTGTTCGTAAGATGCGATTACTGCTTGGACTTTATCCATAACGCCAGCTTTCAGCTGAGCCAGCTTCCCTTGGCTTTCTTCAAGAGAAGAGCTGGTAACACTGAAATAGAATTTAGCTTTTGGTTCCGTTCCTGATGGACGCAGGCAGAACCATGAGCCGTCTTCTAAATAGTATTTAATAACATTGGATTTTGGAAGATCGATTAGGATTTCCTTCACATTCTCCGTACGTTTGCTTGTCTGATAATCTTCGATTGCAACAACTTGCAGCCCGCTCACTTCAGAAATAGGATCTTGACGGAATGTATCCATAATGTAAGAGATTTGCTCCGCGCCATCTTTTCCTTTAAGAGTTAGAGATTCAAGTCCTTCTTGGTAGAAGCCGTATTTTTCAAAGATTGCAAGCAAGCCTTCAAACAATGTCATGCCTTTTGCTTTGTAATACGCCGCAACTTCTGCCGCAAAGATTGCTGACTGCACAGCATCTTTATCGCGTACGAAATCACCAATCAAGTAACCATAGCTTTCCTCATATCCAAATAGGAAAGTATGCTGATTAGTTTGTTCAAATTCTTTGATTTTTTCTCCAATGAATTTGAAGCCAGTCAATGTATCTAATGTTGGAATACCATATGCTTCTGCAATTGTTCTTCCAATTTCAGATGTTACGATTGTTTTAATAACAATACCGTTTTCAGGCAGAATACCTTTTGCTTTTTTCTCTGACAGCAAGTACTCAAGCATTAACGCTCCTAATTGGTTACCAGTAAGAACTGTATATTCTCCTGTTAAGTCCTTCACAGCAACACCAAGGCGGTCTGCATCTGGATCTGTTCCTAAAAGAATATCTGCATCAATTTCTTTTCCATAACGGATAGCAATTTCAAATGCAGCATGCTCTTCCGGGTTTGGAGATTTTACTGTAGAGAAGTTTGCATCTGGCAGCTCTTGCTCCTTAACAACTGTTACATTGCCGAAGCCAAATGCATGTAGTCCTGCGCGCACAGGCTTATTCGCCGTACCGTGCAGCGGTGTGAAGACGATTTTCAAATCTTCCGCTTCTGGAAGCTTGTTAAGCTGAATAGTTTTCAGCTGTTCCACATAAGCTGCATCAACGTCAGCTCCGATATATGTCAATAAGCCTTGTTCTAATAGCTCAGACTCTTCGAGCACTTCGATTGTAAGCTCATCTTCTACTGCGTTTACATATTTAATAATCACATCTGCGGCTTCCGGAGGCAGCTGCCCACCATCTTCCCCATATGCTTTAAAGCCATTATATTCAGGCGGATTATGGCTTGCAGTGATAACGACACCAGCAAATGTATTAAGGTGGCGCACTGCAAATGATAGCTCAGGTGTTGGGCGGAGCTCTTCGAATACATAGGATTTGATACCAAGCTTGCCCACTACTTTTGCAACTTCCAACGCAAATTCTGGTGATTGGTGACGGGAGTCATATGCTACTGCCACACCGCGCTCCATCGCCTCTTTGCCTTGTTCTAGTATGTATTTTCCCAATCCTTGGGCAGCTTTACGCACTGTATAGATGTTCATGCGGTTGATGCCGGGGCCAAGTTCGCCGCGCATTCCGCCAGTGCCAAATTCTAAATGCTTGTAAAAGCTATCCTCGAGCAGTTTTTCAGATTTTTGCAATTCCAGCAATTGCGCTTTTAAATTTGGCTCTAAATCTTCAAAACTAGCCCATTTTGCTACTATATCTTGATAAACCATATTGCCAGATTCCCACCTTTAATTAATATTTTTACCTGTCTTAACATTACCTAAAATATGTATTTATGTAAAGGGCAATCCGGGGCAGAAGCCATCGTTTTCCCTTTACTAATTTAGGTATTTACTCCTTAGTTTTCGTCCATATTTCAATCAGCGGTCCTCGCTTACCAAATATGGGATCTTCTTCGGGAAATGGAGCGTTTTCTATTTCTGCAATAGCAGCACGGTAATCCTCCTCCGTATCCCTTCTTGTATTATAATCCTGTCCGTTAGGATATGCACCAATGACTTGCAAATCCGGAGTCCCGGACAGCTTCTTATGGCCAGTTCCAGCAGGTAGCAGCAGAACATCACCTGCATGAAGAACAAGCTTGCTCCCTTGTTCCCCGCCAATTTGCACCAAAGCAGAACCCTTCATTATCCCAAGCACCTCATGGGCATTACTGTGATAATGATGGTATGAGAAAACTCCATCCACCCAGCTGTTTCTCCAGTTATGAGATTGGAATATCTTCCCTATATTATGTTCACTATTTTTTAACACCCGCTTATAATGCAGGACTGGAAATGTAGGATGATTAGGAATAAAGCCATTTGGCTCAAAGTAGTAGAGCGTGATATCTCGAGTCATCTTAGCCCACTCCCCCTCTCTACCTTCCCTATACCCTCTTTAAGCAAAAATCACTCCTACTAAAGCATTAAAAAAGTTTTTTGTATTTTCATCAATATACTTTAAATTCCATTTTTCTTGCCGATATAGAAAGAACCCACATAAGAAAAGGAACAGCGCCTTTTGGTCTAATTTTATCCCTTTACATACGGTGCTTTGTTTTCGTTTCTACAACTTATTTTTCTTAAAGGAGAAGGACAGGTAATGAACATCAGCATTAAACAAAAACTTATCGGAAGCTTTATTATCATTTCCCTCATTTTTACCATTGCTTCCTATTACTCTTACAGCAGCTCCAAAAAAACAGAAGATTCTTTTGAATATCTTATTAACACTGTTGCTGAGCTGCGCACTATCAGTGATGAAATCAAAACTAATACAGCGCAGCAAGTAGCAAGCTACAGAGGCTTTATGCTTTATGAAACACCAGAATTTAAAAGCCAGCTAAATGGAGCAAACAGCAATATTAAAAATCTTGTTGAAAAAGGCAAAAAGCTCGCAACACTTAAAGAAACAAAAGACAGACTCGATGAAATCCAAAAACTGAATGAGGAATTCTTCCAAAATGCAAACTCTGTTATGAACAGCCTGTCAAGCCCGTCCACCAATAAAGAGGCAGCTATTGCTGAAGGCTTAGAAACAATTACACCTCTTTCAAATAATATGTTAGACAGAACCACCTCCTTAATAACATGGCTAAATAACGAGATTATGGAACCAAAAATAGCTGAAGCTCAACAAGATGCGCAAAACCGTTCCCTTATCATCTTGATTGTCAGCATTGCAGCAACTGTCATTGCTATTGCTGCAGGTGTGTTCCAGTCGCTCTTTATTACAAAACCAATCAGCAAGCTGCAAAGAAAAATGCAGCAAGTCGCAGACGGAGATTTAAACACAGAACCGCTGTTGCTTAAAAATAAAGATGAAATTTATCACTTGAATGAATCATTTACACAAATGCAAGACAGCTTAAAAGACATGATTACGAAAATTGCCAGCAATGCAGACCATGTTGCTTCAAGTGCAGAACAGCTGAATGCAAGTGCCGACCAGTCAACACGGGCAGCGGAAAACATCACATCCTCCATTCAGCAGATTGCTAGCAGCACAGACATTACAATTGCTAAAACAAACGATAACTCCAGCTCTCTGTCTGGCATCCTTAATGGTATTCTTAAAATTGAGAAGGATACAGATGTTGTCTCAGAGCTTTCCAAAACAGCTTCTAGCAATGCAGAAAAGGGCTCAAATTCTATCAGCAGCTCCTTGGCTCAAATGGAATCCATCTTTCAGTCTGTAAATCGTTCCAATAGTGTTATCGCTTCTCTTTCTGAAAGGTCTAAGGAAATCGGTTCGATTATTGATATTATCAGCAATATTGCTGAACAGACAAACCTGCTTGCATTGAATGCGGCTATTGAAGCTGCCAGAGCCGGAGAGAACGGCAAAGGCTTTGCTGTTGTTGCAGATGAAGTGCGCAAGCTTGCAGAACAATCACAAGTATCAGCAAAGGATATTTCCAGACTGTTGAGCGGCATTCAAAAGGATACTGCTGAATCGGTTGAACTATTAAATGATGCGAAGTCACAAGCGGAAAATGGTGTGAAAATCTCAACAGAAACTGCTGCTACATTTGGTGAGATTTTGAACAGCACAAAAATGGTTACACCTAAAATCAGCGCGGTGGCAGAAACGATTCAGCGCATCGCTTCTTATGTAAAAGAAGTAACAGCCTCTGCTGATGAAATCGCCACATTATCAAAAGTAAATGGCAATAATACAGAGGAAGTTGCTTCATCGACTGAGGAGCAATTAGCTTCAATGGAAGAAATCAAGGCTTCCGCACAAGTATTAGCTGGCATGGCTGAAGAACTGATGACAGTTGTGAACCAATTCAAAATCTAAAATCTGAAACTATTTTAACCCACAAAGGATATTTCCTTTGTGGGTTTTTCGTGCTTATTTTTATTGTATGCTTGAACATTTCAAAAAAGACTACGCCTGTCCTACTGGCACCTTTACATCTAAGCTTTTCAGAATTTCTTCAGAGCTAGTTACAGTACCAAAAAACTGGTGTATTGTCTTTAATGACATATCATACGCTTCACGGGTGAAAGCGCCTGTACAATCAGACAATAGAAGCACATCATAATCAAGCATAAAGCCGTCTCTGGCAGTTGATTCCACACATATATTTGTGCTGACACCTGCCATAAGCAATGTTTCAATTTCCATGGCGCGGAGGACAGAATCAAATCTTGTGTTGATAAAAGCACTATAACGATGCTTCACCACAATAACATCCTCTTTTTCGTCTGGAGTTAATTGGAAGAATTCAGCACCCCATGTGTCTTTGCGGCAAAGATCTGTTTGGCTTTTACCCTTTAATCGCTTTACCCAAGTCTTTGAGTCTGTACTGTCCTCATGAATTGTCTGAATGTAGATTACCGGCACGTTCTTTTCCTTGCATGCACGTATCATTCTATGAAGATTTGGCATCATCTGTTCCGCCATTGAGACGTCCAAGCCTTGCTTTGCCAAGCTTCCTTCTTTATGACAGTAGTCGTTTTGCACATCGACAATAACAAGTGCACTTCGAGCTGGATTCCATTCTACACCCATCCATATTCACCCTTTCCTAAGTCATTTAAGCATTGCTCCTTCTTAGTATTTGTTAAAGGCTAAACTGTATCCACAAAAAAACAACTGCTTGAAGGAGTGAATACCTTAAAGCAGTTGTTTGTAATCAGCCTGAAACTTAAATATTTAATTCAAGAGACAAGTATTTATACTCTAAATAGTCCTCAATTCCATACTTACCGCCTTCACGGCCAACACCAGATTCCTTAACGCCGCCAAACGGTGCTTGTGCAACTGTTGGCAGCGGATCATTAATGCCAATGATGCCATACTCCAACGATTCAGACACGCGGAAGATTCGCGAAACGTCATTAGTGTAAAAATAAGCAGCAAGGCCATAGACTGTATTATTGGCTAATGCTACTGCTTCCTCTTCTGTTTCGAAATCAAAGAGTGGAGCAACCGGCCCAAACGTTTCTTCCGAAGCAATTTTCATATCATGTGTGGCATGTGCTAGGATAGTCGGTTCATAGAAGAAACCATTTTTGAATTGGTCTCCTTCCGGTTTTTTCCCGCCTGTAAGCAGCTTCGCTCCTTTTTTGATAGAATCCTCAACATGCTCAGCTGTTTTTTTAACCGCATTTTCATTGATGAGCGGCCCGATTGTGATGCCGTCCTCAAGCCCATTTCCAACAACCAGTGCTGTCATTTTCTCTGTCAGTATTTGAGCGAATTTTTCACTGATGCTCTTCTGTACATAAACACGGTTTGTACATACACAGGTTTGGCCTGCATTGCGGAATTTACTTGCAATCACACCGTCTGCTGCCTTCTCCAAATCTGCATCTTCAAAGATAAGGAATGGAGCATGACCGCCAAGTTCCATCGAGATTTTTTTCATTGTATCTGCCGCGCGCTTCGCAAGCTCTTTACCTACCTTAGTTGAACCAGTAAATGTTATCTTGCGAACATCTGGGCTTTCCATCATCGCATCTCCAATTTCCTTCGGCATGCCGTGAACAAGATTTAATACGCCTTTCGGCAAACCAGCATCATGAAAAGCCTTCATGACTTCAATGGCAGTCAGCGGCGTGGACTCTGCCGGTTTAATTACTACCGTACAGCCTGCTGCAAGAGCTGGGGCAACCTTTCTTAGTATCATCGCTATCGGAAAATTCCAAGGAGTAATAGCGCCAACGACACCAATTGGCTGCCTTAATACAAGAATCCTCTTCGTTGGAGAGCTGGAAGGAACTGTGTCGCCATATATGCGTTTTCCTTCCTCTGCATACCAATCAAGGTATTCTGCTGCAAGCTGCACTTCTCCTCTGCTTTCTGCAAGAGGTTTTCCCATCTCTGTTGTAATGGTGTTTGCTAATGAATCAACACGGTCACGAAGTAAATCAGCCGCTTTTTTCAAATATACATACCTGTCTTTTGCTGTCAGCTTCGACCACGCACTAAGCGCCTCTTTAGCAGCGCCAATAGCTATTTGTGCATCTTCCTTTCCGCCTTTTGCTGTTTCTTTAATCAGCTCTCCTGTGGCCGGATTATGAACAGGATATGTTTCACCGCCTAGCGCTTCACACCATTCTCCATTTATATACAACATATATAATCCTCCTTTTTGGATGCGGGCAATTTAAGTTGTTGGATTACCAAAACATTGTGCTAAAGTACACATATTTACGTTCCTTAAAGCACACCTCTTTTCATCTTAAAAACTCGATGAGGTTTTAAATCCAAAAAACTGTTACCCGATGCATGTATTTTCATTAAATTCGGTTTATGTGTTTTATAAGATACAATCCTATTTTAACAGATTGCACAGGCTATCCCCTGCCTAGAAGCTCACAGCAGGATTGGATAATAACACCAATGATACTTCAGTCTGCCTTATATTGCCCTTTAACGGGGAGTTCAGTCTTCAAATTAATATGCTTGGAAGGTATAAAAAAAGAGCGGTTTCCCGCTCTTATTCCAAGTTACCAGCAAGCATATCGTGAACCTTTTGCTTTTCCTCATCAGAAACAAGCAAGTAATACGTTCCAGTGGAAGTATCACCTGTTCCAGCAACTTCATACTGTTCTATATTATTTCTTGCATTGCGATAGTTCTTTTGAATATCCATCATTTCGTCAAAAGTCATGTTTGTTTTCACATTGCTGCCAAGCACATTTAAGATATCATCGAACTTAGAGACAGAAGAAATGCTTGCTGCCTTGTCAATGATAGCTGTCAGCACCTTCCGCTGGCGTTCATTTCTGCCGAAATCTCCGTTTGGATCAAGATGGCGCATACGTACAAATCCAAGTGCCTTCGCACCATCCAATTGGATGTTGCCTTCTGCATAATGATAACCTTTTTTATAGTAGCCTTCATCAATCCAGTCCAGTTCATTATTGACTGTAATTCCACCGACTGCATCAACAAGATCACTTAAAGCTTCCATATTTACTTGTGCATAATAATCAATATCAATGCCAGTGAAATTCTCTACCGTATCAAGAGCCATCTTCACACCGCCGTAGGCATAAGCTGCATTGATTTTTGTTGTTTTATCTGCACCGATAATTTCTGTTTTTGTGTCCCTTGGGATGCTAACTATCTGCATTTTTTTCGCTTGCGGGTTGACTGTCAATACCATAAGCGTATCAGAGCGCCCTACATCCCCTTCTCTTTCGTCCACACCCATTAATGCAATCGAAATTGGCTTACTGTTGGACAAATTTTCTTCCCTTTTCTTTGCCGCAGATTGCTCCTCATCATCGATTGGCTGGTACATCTTATCTGCCGTTTTTTCCACATAATGATAAAGATAAGCCGCATATCCGCCAATTCCTAACACAAGCACGGCAAGGATACAGCCGATTGTTATCAGAATTTTTTTCTTCATATCATTCTCTCTTTCTTAGTCAAAATATGTTTGATAATAGCAAATAAACATTAAAAGAACATGAAAAACAGGCGATTCACATAAAAAAAGCTTCCATAAGAGGAAGCTTTTTCCTTACCAAGAAGCTACACAGCCATCTGTTCTCGACTCTGTTCCGCCTGCAAGAACACCGTTTTTCTGACGAACAATAATCTGGCCTCTTCCGAACGAACCAGAATCAAGAGCCCATTGCACTTCGTGGCCTTTTCTTGCTAATGCGTGAGCAATATGCTCAGGGAAGGACGGCTCAATATGAACGACCTTTTTCTCCACCCACTGCCAGCGTGGAGCATCCAATGCAGATTGCGGATTTAGAGAGAAGTCAATCAAGTTCATCGCTACTTGCAGATGACCTTGAGGCTGCATGAAGCCACCCATTACACCAAATGGGCCGACCGCTTCATTATCCTTTGTGATAAATCCAGGAATAATTGTATGATATGTTTTTTTGCCAGGAACGAGCGCATTATCATGCTCAGGATCAAGACTGAAGCCATGGCCTCTGTTCTGCAGGGCTATGCCTGTTTCGGGCACAACTACACCAGACCCAAATCCCATATAGTTGCTTTGAATAAAGGAAACCATATTGCCTTCTTCATCTGCTGCTGCTAAATAGACTGTTCCTCCTTTTGGCGGATTACCTGGCATTGGCTCAATGGCCGTTTCACCAATAAGGCTGCGTCTAGCCTTGGCATATTCATCAGACAGAAGCTCTGCAGTTTTAACACTCATTTTATCTTCCTCAGTGATATATTTAAGACCATCTGTGAAAGCAAGCTTCATTGCTTCAATTTGAAGATGATATGTTTCAACTGCATCCTTTGCAGAGAACTGATCCTCCTTCAGCGTGTTAAGCGCCATCAAGGCAATCAGTCCTTGGCCGTTAGGTGGTATTTCCCAAACATCATAACCTTTATAGTGGACAGAAATCGGGTCGACCCATTCAGGAGCATAAGCTGCCAAGTCTTCCTTCCTAATATAGCCGCCGTATTTTTTAGAAAATGCATCAATTTTATCAGCAATTTCCCCTTTGTAGAAAGCCTCGCCATTCGTCTCGGCGATAGCGCGCAGTGTTTTGCCGTGATACTCAGACTTCCATATATCGCCGATTTTTGGCGGTGTGCCATTTGGGGCAAAGGTTTCAAACCAATTTTGAAAAACATCATCTGTACAGGCTTTAGAAAATGCTTGATGTGCTTTCTCCCAAAAGTGGCCTAATGTCGCCGATACAGGATAGCCTTCTTCTGCATAAGCAATCGCCGGTTTTAGCACCTCTGTTAATGGCAGCTTACCGAACTTCTTAGATAATTCAACCCAAGCTGCAGGTGCGCCAGGCACCGTTACTGGAGTTAAGCCATACTTAGGCATCTTTTCATGACCTGCCTCTTTCACAGCATCAATCGAGATTGCACTTGGAGCAGGGCCGCTGGCATTTAAGCCATGAAGCTTATTATTAATCCAAACAATTGCAAAGGCGTCCCCGCCAATGCCGTTTGAAGTAGGTTCAACGACAGTTAAGGCTGCTGCAGTAGCTATTGCCGCATCTACTGCATTCCCGCCTTTTTTTAGAATATCAATTCCTGCTTGTGCAGCAAGGGGCTGGGATGTTGCAACCATTCCTTTCTTCGCAAAAATGGTGTTTCTTTTTGATGGATATGGATTGTAAAGCGGATCGTGATTTAGCATAGTGCCTCCTGTTATGTATGTATTGGGCAGGGTTACCCTTTTATAATGAAAATTTACAATTTTCTATTATTTTAACATAAGAAATCATTTAGCTATACAGCAAATTAAAAAAAGCAGCAATTCTTGATGAATTGCTGCCTCATATTAACAGAAAACTGCCTGCGGCAAGGATAGCTATCAAAACTAGCAAAAATCCGTATTTGCCAAATAATAGCGAGACCTTGCTTGAGCGTTTCCTCTTTACTTCCTTTAGAAGCTTCTTAAAAGACTGTGATCTTATTGCCTTTAACTTACGCTGATAGTCTTTATCCTTCCAGATTGAATTACGGTCTCCGGCTAGATAGCCTTTGAGTGCCCGAACATAGCCAATATCCTGCATTCCATATTTCTTGTATGACCATCTAATATACTCGAGCATCTGCACACCAGTACCATAAATAGCAAGAAAAGCAAACAGCTTGTCATGTTCTACCTTCCCGTCACGTCTTTGGAAGAAAAGGACAAGTCTTTCAAATGGTTCAAACAGACCTGCTTCTTTCATCATATTTTTTCCAGCTTGCTTTGCATCATCTACAAGATAACCATCAACAAGCTCTGTTATGCTGTAAATATGATCTATCTGCTCAAAAAATGCTTTATATAGCGCACTGAGCAGTCTAAAGATTTCCCCTTCCACACCCTTTTTGTAAAGGGCAGCATCCCTTTGCCCTTGAGGTGAAAGAAACAGCACTCCAAAAATGCGGACATCCTCCAGCTGCAAGCGCTCCAATTGAGCCAGCTTCAAAAGCTCCAGCTTTATATCTGGCATTACTACCTCTATAAAGTCAGGATGTATGTGCTGTTCTGTTAAAAAGACAAATAATTCTTCTGCAACAAAGAAGGGCTTGCTGCTTTTTTTCACTTCAAGCAGGAACCGTTTTTTAACACGCTTAACAAATTCCTTATCATCAATAAAGAAAGAATGCGCATGCAAAAGATCTGCCAAATTGGCTAGGAATAATTCAAGCGAGTGCCGCTGACTGAGTTTATCGTCTACATGAAGAAATAGGACCTCTTGATAGGACCCTTTAATATCATCCATAAAGAGAAGAACCTGCTTATATAAAAGTGGGTATTTCTGCAATAATGTCCAAATCTCATGAGCAAGCTGCTCATCATTGAAATAAGCAAGTGTTCTTACCGTAAACTCTCCCGCTTCGACCTGACGAGTTATTTGGTTGATCGCAAACACAGCCTTCATATACTCTTTTGCAATCGCCGGGTCTTTTTGGAGCCTTTCCCTGTGCAGAATCTTCCCTGTTATGTCGATTATTTCTGGTTTTTCTTTATGGTTTTTTTGAAGCAATGCCAATAGAAGCTGCAAAATACCTAGCTTATCCCGTTCATAACCATCATAAGCGGTTTCCTCCAGCAAATAGATGGCACATAATCGATTATAATAGCTGATATTCAGTTGATCAGCCAGCTTTAAACCTTTCAGTGCCCTTTCTGCAAATAGGAAAAAATCATCCAGTCTTGAAGCTGTCTGCAGGGCATCATATGCAAAATCGAGGTATTCATGTTTTTGTCCTTCCATATCCACACCACTTATTCTTTTCGTTGTAAAATCAAAAACAAACTGATTTTCGAATACATGATTTCTTAATCGAATGCTCCCTGGCTCCACAAACATCAAATGAACATATTTTTGCTTTGCTGCAGCTTCCTTGAACGATACAGCCCCCAATACTGCCCTCGCAGCATATGGCAAATGTATGTACAGCAGTTCTAATAAAGTCATTGCATGCCTACTATGCTCAAGAATAGGTACATCTAGGGATATATAAACGGTTTTTCCGCTTTCTGTTGCAGCTAAACAAGCCAACAACAGTTTTTTAAAGATGCTTTCATCGATTTTCAGGCTGTAAAACAGCTCCTGCTTTTTTCTATATATATTTTCCGTCTTTTTGCAGGGAATATCCGCTAATTCTGCCAATGATTCCTCATCATCCACTTCCGTCCCATTTGCAAACTGGGCATGAAACAGTTTTTCAGGATTTTTAACCCACTCATCCTTACTCGCACCAGGAATGATAAAATAATGCGCCGATAGTATATTAGACTGAGCATTAAGCAGCTGTTGGCCGATGACAAGTTGTCCTGTTTCAGGCTGGATAAGCAGAAAAGAAGGAGGATAGTTATCCTTATGCTTATTATCCTTCTGTATCTCTGAACTGGAAAGAGGTTGAAGATACTTTTCAATAAAGTCCTCATCAAGCTCAGGAGTGAATATGGCTCTGTCTATTCCTTCCCCGATCCCTTTTTTACTCTTCATATATATGTATTGCTGAATAAAGTTATTGCCCACATGGCGCCCCTCCCTTCTGTGAAAATTGCCGATCATAAAAGAGAAACATATTTTTTAAAGCTTGCTTTGGACGTATATAGCTCGTCCGCCAAATGTTGTTTTTTATTTGTCATATAATGCAAATATTACACTATATTAGTACTACCGTAAACGGATTATTATTAGTATAATAGAACGTTTTGCAAGAAAACTGTACGAGCCGTTATATTTGCAGCAAATAAAAAAAGCAGACACGTAAATACGTGCCTGCCTATACAGAAATTGAAATACTGTCTGCTGCTTTTTTTACTGCTTTATATAGACCAAAACCGGCCATTGTGCCCACCGTGTTTAAAATAAGATCATCCACATCGCTCCATCTGTATTCCATAAACCATTGGATGGATTCAATCGCTGCCGATAAGCAGCAGCCAACTGCCGTACATAAGATAAATTGGTTAAATCTCGGTAAAGCAAGCGGCAGAAAAAAGCCGAATGGCATAAACAAGGCGATATTGCCAATGTTGTTAACGATGAAAGTAAAAACGGACCGCTCAACAAACATTTCCTTTATCATCAAAAACGGAACAAAGTTATGCCCGCCTGGTTCAATTCCGATACCTAAATAACGATTTGGAAACATTGTCATGATAAAAATAAAACAGATGGAAGCAAGCAGCATCAGCCTTTTGTTCCTTTTATTTAATTTGACCACCTAATCATCTTCCTTGCTCTTTCAATTTTGAGTTTTGCTTATCATAACACATTTTCCAAAATTTCCATAAAATAATCCTCAAACAAAAAAGAGCCTGCCTTTTAAAATAAAGGCATGACTCCTATTTTCATGAATTATCGAATTGTTAACAGCTTATTGTTTATAGAAAAGCTGCTGATAGTAAGCGATGGCAAAATCAAAAAAGTACATTAGCGAAAATCTTTCTGAGGAAAATCCTGTTTTGTCATGAGTGTCACCATTTAAATAATAAACAATATCAGCATTTTCTAAAAGGTCTTCATCCTGATTATGTGTTATTAGGATGATTTTCGCCTTCGTTTTTGTCAGCTTTGTCATTAATTCCTCATTGCCTTTAACAAATCTTCCCGACGGACTTGCAACAATCGCAACGGAATTTTCATCTAAGTCGTCCATATCTGTCTTTTGTTCTTGCACATCTGAATAAGCGCTTACAAATTTTCCTAATCTTACAAGCCTGAATTGAAAATCCTGTGCCATTGCTTGAGACAGCTGTGTGCCATAAAAAGAAACCTTATTAGCATGGTGAATGCATTCCATAATGCCCTGCACCTTTTCCACATCAATAATATTCTCTGATGCCTTCAGCCAGCCGACAATCTTTTCATAAAGCACTTTTTGCAGGACTTCGCCAATCTGCTCTGGATTATCCACTTTCTGCGACTGGAAAGCTGGTGACGCATCCATCACACTTATTTTGGCATAATCCTTAAATTCCTGAAAGTTCTTGTAGCCAATCCTGCGGCAAAACCTCGTAACAGCAGCAGGTGAAGTAAAGCAGGAATCTGCCAATGCACTTATATTCATATCTGGAATCTTATAAACATCGCCTAGCAATTTCAATGCAATGAAATAATTCGTATCCCTCGTTTTATGATTATTAATAAAGTCCAACAATCTAAATATAATATCCTTCATCTTTATCACCACTTGCTTCATAGTTGTATAGCTAAAATGAAAACCCTGCCATCTTTCCTAGTTTTATTTTGATTTCATAAGAATGAAAAAGCAAGTCTTTTGATACATACAAAAAAAACCACTCTATTTAATAGAGCAGTTTTCTATGTATATTTCTCTTACTTTTTACTGCGGAGCTCTTTAATCACTGCCATAACATCCATCTCTCCAAGCTCGCCATCAAGGGCATCCTTGTATGTATGATAGGCAGAATTTCCAATCGCATTTAATTCTCCTGTTTCCTTAGCAAGACGCAAATCCTTTGCCATATGCTTCAATGCAAAGGCAGCCGGATACTCATCCTTTAGAATGGCTGGTGTTTTCATTTTAGAAATCGCCGTTCCTACTGCACTCTCATTAATGATTGTGAGCATGTCTTCTATTTGAATTCCTTGTTTTTCGGCAAACATTACAGATTCGGCAATTCCTTGCACAGTAATGCCAAGAAGCAGGTTGATTGCAAGCTTCGCATTGCTGCCAGATCCGCTTTCTCCTAAGTAAATGGACATTTTGCACATCGGCTCAAACAATTCCTTCACCGAGTTAAAAGTTTCCTCTTCGCCACCTGCAAGCACAAGCAATTTGCCTTCCTTTGCAGGAGCAACACTTCCAGACACAGGAGCATCTACAAAGCCGATTCCCTTCTCCTTCGCCGCTGCATAGACCTGCTGCGACGTAGATGGTGCGACCGTGCTCATATCAATGAAAACCTGTCCCTTCTTTGCTGAATCCAGCAGTCCTTTTGAAAAATATAAATCCTTAACTGCTTCATCATCAGAAACCATCGTGAAAATAACATCACTGCTTTGCACAAGCTCTTCAAGGGATTGTGCTTGTATTGCTCCAGCTTCAATCAGCTCACTTGCCTTTGATGCTGTTCTGTTAAAAACTGTCACACTGTAACCTGCCTTCAACAGATTTAAGGAGATTGGCACACCCATATTTCCTAAACCGATCCATCCTAACTGCATTATTAAAGCACCATCCTTGTGGATTATTTTTCTTATATTTTACCATAATATCCATTAGCAGTGACTGGGTTGCGATAAGCGATAATCATGAAAAATAATCAAGAATGAGAGAAGTCAGCAGCCCTAAGGCAGTAATTAATCCTGTAACAGATCCACCTTCTTCATATGCTTCTGGCATCATCGTCGAGCCTACCATGGCAATAATTCCCCCGCCGGCAAACGCACCTATTCCAGCCATTAATTCTTCTGAAGCATGATCAAGGAAAACATAGCCGCAGAAGGAGCTCGCTGTTGAGATTACTAGCACACTGATCCACAGTACGAGAATCTTCTTTTTAGAATAGTTGCTTTTCAGCAGCCCAGTTGTACTAGAAAGTCCTTCTGGAATATTGCTGATAAAGATGGCGATCACAAGCAAAGCACTCACACTGTTTTGTCCTATTAAACTGGCCCCAATCATAATCGACTCAGGAATCGCATCCATAACTGTCCCAATAAAAATCGCCAGCCCTGATTGATTGCCCTCTTTGTCACCAGAAGACCTTTTCCTGTCCTTCGCACCATTTCGCGATACAAGCAAATCCAATACAAAAAAGACAACTGCCCCAGCCAAAAATCCTATACCTGTCGGCAGCAAACCTCCGCTTTCCACCGCATCACCAAGGAGCTCATATGTAGAAGCACCAATTAACACTCCTGTACCGAATGCCATTATAAAGCCTATTATCCTCTTTTTAATCGGCAGTAATAGTGCAGCTAAAGCACCTAATAAAACAGCCGAGCCAGAAATACCACCCCACATCGCTGCAGACCACATGCGTAACCCTCCTTATTCTTATGTCTTTTATATCTTTCTCTTTTTTTGTTCTATTAAAACCAGTGGTTGGTTTGGCAGAACTACAACAATGGAAATTTGCTCCATATAGTAAATTTGTGGTTATCTTAACATCATTAATTAGGAAAAAGCTTCTATATTCTCTCAGCAAACACTAACCACACTGCCCCTCCCTCGAATCTGCTATAATATTTTTAAAATAACTTATGAAAGGAGGACAACTCGATGCTAAACAGCGACAGTTCTATCCCGCTCTATTTACAGTTGAAGCAGGCCATAACGGAGAACATTAATCGCGGGGTATATTTGCAAGGTGAAAAGCTGCCGACAGAAACGGAGCTTTGTGAGGCTTATAATGTCAGCAGAATTACTGTCCGTAAAGCAGTGCTGGATTTGGTTGAGGAAGGTCTGCTTGTGAGGCAGCAAGGCAAGGGGACTTTTGTGAAGCGGCCAAAGCTGAAGAGAGAGCTTGTTTCTGTGAATGGCTATTCAGAATATATGGTGTCATCGGGAAATACACCGCATTACAAGCTGCTTTCTTATACGATTAAAGAGGCATCAAAAGATATTTCTGAGAAGCTGAATATTCCAATCGGCTGTAATGTGCTGGAGCTGAGAAGAATTCTGTACCGTGATAAGGAGCCTCTGTCTTATGAAATTTCGACTTATTCTCTCGATCTGTTTCCTGATTTGGATCAGCATATTTCAGAGGGTGTTTCCATGCACGGCATTTTAAGGGATAAATATGATGTTGCTCCTGCCCGTAACAATAAGATTCTGAATGTAGTCTTTGCGAGTTTTGAAGAAGCTGAGGCTTTAAGCTGCGGTATAAGTGATGCTTTATATGAACTAGAAAAGATTGCGTATAATGATGAACAGGTGGCTATTTATATGTCTATTCTTTACTATCACACAAATCATGTCAGCTTTACGATTTCAAGCCCCTTTGACCAACAATAGGCTGGCATCTCTTGATGCCAGCCTTAGTTTGTTTCTTCCTATTAATATTCCAATTTCCACATATATCTTCTTTTTGTAAGTGGATGATTGCGGACGATTGCCAGCTGCTCTGCATAAACTCGGATGACTCCAGAAATCAACATTGGATTAAAGTAGTCGACTACTTCGCTTGAAATCGCGGAGCCAAGGCCAAAGTCTTTCGCATCCACAACCGTTGTTTTTGCATCAAAGCGCTGGAGGAATTCTAATGCTCTCGCATCCATGCTTCTTGTTCTGCCGTCATTCATCAGCAAAAGGAATGGCACGTCTTTATCCACCACTTCGAATGGGCCGTGGAAGAACTCTCCGTCATGGAATGTGCCTGAATTAATCCATTGCATTTCCATCAGCAAGCAAATCGAGAAGGAATAAGCTACCTCATGTGTGGCACCGCTGCTCATTACATAGATGACTTCATCATCCTTATACGCATCAGCAAAATTTCTAGCTTGTGGAACAACAGAAGCTACTGCATTGTTTATTAAGCCATAAATTTTATCAAAACCATCGAGCATTTTTTCGTAATGCTCATATCCTTCAAATTGATTCAATATTTCTGTTGCCAAACCTAATACTTTTGTCATTTTTTCCATTTTAGCTGCATAGCTCTCATGAAAGCCATGGTACACAACATATTCAGCATCTGATGTAATAGCTGAATCTTCCACATGTGTAACGGCAATGACATGTGCTCCTCTTTCCTTAGCAAGAGAAGTTGCTTCGACTGTTTCCGGAGTAGCTCCTCCTAGTGAGCATGTAATAACAATGCTTGTGTCATCAACCGAAACAGGTGTAGCAAAGTTAAATTCATTCGCAGTATAAAGACTTGTTCTAAGCTGTCTTGCATTTCCTTCTAAAAAGTATTTGGCCGGATACAGCTCCGCTTTGGATGCACCGCACCCAACGAAGAATACACTTTTAATTTCGGGTTGTTGTTCCTTAATAGCTGAGATAATTCTATTCAATTCCATTTTTTCATTCCTCCTAAAGTTTTGATATATATTGTGACAGGCAGCAATGCTGCCGAATTCCCATTTTTCAATTGCTGAAATAAGGTTCAAATGCCTTCATATTGCGCTTGTCATGTTCACCAGGATTTGTGAAATATCTGGAGTCAGTAATTTCTTGGCCTAAATAGCCTGTATAGCCGTTTTGCTTCAGCGTGGCCAGAAATTCGCCGAGGTTATGATGACCATCTCCCCAAATCAAATGGCCATAAGGATTGCCGTCAACAAAATGAGTATGGATGATGTTCGCCCCAAAGACATCGAACCAGTCTTGCAATGTTTCCCCTGCAACACCCATTGCAGTTGTGTCTACCAGAATCTTCATATGTGGATGATTAATTTCATCAAACATTCTTTTCGCATCATTCACCGTAATAACAAGATTGGATTCTTCTGGCCGCAAGCTTTCGAGCGCCAAAGTGACACCTTCCCTTTCAGCCGTTGCAGTGAGTCTGGACAGCATTTCACTGGATCGCTTCCACGCTTCCTCTCGATCTTCATCAAGATAGCCCCAGCCTGAATTGCACTGCATGATTTCACAGCCCAGCTCAGCAGCTGCTTTAATGCCATTAGAGAAATATTCAAAGCTTTTTTCAAAGATTTCCGGCTTTGTTGCCGCGAACTGGTATTGGTACATACAGTTTTCCGGAGTGAAACAGACGAGCTGCAAGCCTCTTTCTACTAGCTTTTTCTTAAGAACCTTGCAGTCAGAATAGACCGTCGGATCTAAATAATAATGGGGAACTCCCGTCCAGAATTCGATAGATTGGATTCCTGCTGCAACTTGTGCATCCAAAAAGGAGTCGAGCGAGTAACGCATATAATGAATATTCATACCTGCTACTTGGTCTCTTCTTATAAAAGACATCCTTTATACCCTCCTTGTATAGTTATACCGTTTCATATACCTTGCCGTATCCGAAGGAGCCATCTACTAAGCATTGGTTTGAAGCGAAATCAGCGGCTGTCTGCAAGCTTTTCTTAATCACAGCATCCCTGCCTTCCTGCCCTTTTCCATTTAAATAATGGATAATGAAGGAGGTGATAAATGAATCTCCTGCCCCCATCGTATCGACAGCTTTTACAAGCTTTGGCTCCTGCATATAAAATCTTGCTCCATCAAAAAGCAAAGCTCCCTTTTCACCCAGTGTGCATAATACAAGCTCGCATCCTAAATCGATTGTTTTGGTCATTAAGTTTAAAATATGGTCTAATTTCATATGACTGCAGGAATAATAGGCAAAATCTATTTGGGGTGCAATCTGATTGACCTGTTCTTTGGTGAAATCAGACGAAAAATCAAAGCCGATTGGCACTCCCAGTGCTTTTATTTTCGATAATTCCTTTTCTGCGAAACCGTAAAGCCCTGTATGCACTAAATCAAATGTGCTTATATAACGATAATCTTCGTCTGTCAGGTTCAAGCCGTATTCCCGGAGAACGCCGCAGCGATTGCTGCCAATAAACACCCTGTCTCCATCCACTAGCGTTACTCTGGCACAGCCATTTTCCCCTTCATACACTTTGCTTCGGGAAACATCTAATCCAATTTCCTTAATGCTTGCTTGAACATGGTCTGCTTCTTTATCTGTTCCAAAAGCTCCTAAGAAGGCTGCTGCTGCGCCAAACCGCTGTGCATATACGGCAAAGTTGAGCGCGTTGCCCCCGGGATACATCGTTTGAGTATGTTCATATTTATCGACGACATTATCGCCTATTCCGATTACTTTCAGCATAGCTCCCACCTCATTTAAAGAACTTTTGATAGAAAATCGATGGTTCTTGGATGCTCAGGCTTCGCAAAGAAATCTTGCGGGTTATTTTCCTCAAGGATTTTTCCTTGATCGATAAATAAAATCCTGTCTCCGACCTCTTTGGCAAAGCCCATTTCATGTGTTACAACAACCATTGTCATTCCTTCCTTTGCAAGATCCTTCATGACGGCAAGAACCTCTCCGACCATCTCTGGATCAAGTGCTGATGTCGGCTCATCAAACAGCATCACTTCCGGCTGCATCGCCAAAGCCCGGGCAATGGCAATCCGTTGCTGCTGCCCGCCTGAAAGAGAGGATGGGTAAACATCCATTTTCTCCAAAAGTCCAACTTTTTTTAACAGTCCGATTGCCAAGTCCTTTGCCGCTCCTGTCTTCAATCCCTTTACACGGACAGGTGCATGGCAGATGTTTTGACAAACGGTTTTATGAGGGAAAAGATTGAATTGCTGAAAGACCATCCCCATCTTCTCCCTGACTTTATCAATATTGGTATCCTTCGATGTGATGTCCTGCTCATTCACATAAATATGACCGCTTGTCGGTATTTCAAGAAGATTTAAACAGCGCAGTAACGTGCTTTTTCCAGAACCGGAAGGACCGATAATGACGACAACCTCCCCCTTTTGGATGGTTACATCAATGCCTTTGAGCACTTCACTTTTCCCATAGCTTTTATGCAAGTTTTTAACGCCTATCACTTGTTTTCAGTCTCCTTTCAACCACTGCCAACAGTCTCGACAATGTAAAAGTCATGATTAAATAGCCAATAGAGGCAATGATGATTGGCTCTAATCCTAATGCCGTATTTCCTCTGACAATCGTTGTTTTGTACATTAGCTCTGCAACACCGATAATAGACACGATAGACGAGTCCTTAATGCTGCCGATAAACTGATTTCCAAGTGCTGGCAAAATATTCTTGAATGCTTGTGGAAGAATGATGTCAAACATTGCTTGTCTCTGACTCATACCAAGGCTTCTTGCTGCCTCCATTTGCCCAATGTTTACTGCATCAATTCCGGAGCGAATAGTTTCTGAAATATATGCTGCTGCATTAAGTGATAAAGCAATGGCGCCTACTGCCAGATCAGGAATGTCATAGCCGACGAACAACAGCGGCACCCCTATGTAAATGATGTAAATTTGTGCAAGCAGCGGTGTACCCCTGATAAACTCGACATATATATCGCCAATCCACCTTAAAACAGTAAATCTTGACCGCCTTAGCAGTGTCAGACCAACTCCAAAGATGCTTCCCAATATCACGGCAATGACAGCCAGGATAATAGTGATGTATGCCCCAGTTAAAAAGAACTGATAGTAATCCCCGAAAAATGAAAAGTTCATTGTGTCACCCCTTATCCCAAAACTGTCTCACATACAATATTTAGAGAAGGCAGCTCACAGCCCAATAAGGGGAAGCTGCCAGCCATGCTTATTAGCTATAACTACTAAACAATCAGTCTTCGAGCTCTACACCATCCATGGCATCTTTCAGCCATTTCTCATAATCTGGCTTAATTCTTTCAATTGTTCCATTGATAGCATTCATAATTTCCTCATTTGTGCCATTCGGCATGGCAATGGCTGCACCAGCAGAAGGATCTTCATAGTAAACTTGACTTGCGACAATGCTGCTGTTTGCTTTAGCAAGGAGCGTTGCTGTCGGAATGTCAACAAGCACCGCATCGACTTTCTTGTTAGCTAAATCAAGCGACAGTTCAGTAGATTTCCCAAGAAGCTTTAGGGTTGCATCTGGCAGTTCACTTTCTAAAATAGCTTGCTGAACGGAAGTTTTAATTGCTCCTATCTTCTTATCTGCAAAATCCTCTTCAGACTTGTACTTGTCCAAATCTCCCTTCCTGACCATCATCACATTGCGCCCTTTATAGTAAACATCTGTAAAGTCAGCATTCTTTTCTCTTTCCTCTGTCGGGCTCATCGCCGAAATAATCATGTCAATCTTTCCGCTTTGCAGTGCGACAAGCAGCCCGTCAAAGTCCATATCCTTAATCTCGTACTCGACCCCTAAATCTTTTGCTACCTCATCAAGTAGTTTAATGTCCGACCCGACAATTTTGTCCTCTCCATTCTCGACAAGATGGTATTCATATGGCGGGGTTGCAGCCATTGTGCCTACGACAATCTTTCCTTTTTTCTGCAGGTCTTCCAGACTGTCGACAGCGCCGCTTGAACTAGTAGCCGATGAAGATCCACATGCTGCTAAAGCCAAAATAGTTGTTCCTGCCATCATTAATGTTGTCATTGCTTTAAAGAGCCTTTTCTTCATTCATTTCTCCCCCATTTAAATAATAGTTTTATCTAACTCGGTAATAAGACTAAATATTCAAATAACTCTTTAGAAAAATTTACGGCTATTTTACTGTCCTTGCTTATCAGCTAATATTTCAACTGATACATATAAAGCTCCTTACAATTAAAACGAGTAATCCTGTATTCTCCAACAGTTGTTTTTCATCTATTTGTTATATAACGTTATATAACGTTATAATAATACCCACGCTAACACCTGTCAATATTATTCTGAAAATTTCTACTAAACTAAAAATTAATCGTACTTTCCTCCCAAAACAAAAAAAAGATAGAGCATTATACTCTATCTCTACTAAAATATTAAACTTTCATCAGGCTGTATGTCTGCCGCGCAGTGTCCAAATTTGATAAACCATCATTGCAGATTTAATGACTGTCAAATAAGTCAGCACAACCCAGCCTCCCATCAAGTACGGTTCAACATTTGCTTGCACAGAAGCGCTCGTTAAGAAATCGCGTTTATCGTAGCATAAGTAAGCAATTAACGCTACGCCAAGTATACTTAATAAAATACCTTGTGCCAGTTTACTTTTTGTTTTCCCTGATTCTGCTGCATATTGGTTTGCCCAGCCGTCCTTCTTGTTGGCGGAAAGCTTACCGAGCCATACTTGGCCAAATGTCATTAAGTTAACCCATAAATACATTTCGGGACTTATCAATAACCCTGCCATCACCACATCTATCGGTCGATACATCGGTGTTTTTATCGCAAGAATTATATTTAACACAGATGCAAGGGCAATAGGTGTCAGCCATATCCATGACCAATAATACTGGTCTGTTGCAAGGGCGAGCGCTAGCAAGACGATAAACATCACACGAATAAGCAAGTCGGAAAAGAGCTTAACCTGATTTCGCCAAATTTTCCCCTTATGTCTTGTCTTCACACTCAAATCTTTATTTGTCAGCAAGTCCACCGTTCCTGAATTCCATTTATTCCGCTGCTCCCGGAAGGTATGATAAGAACGCATCGCATCAACAAAGCAGCGTCCTTCAGGGCTGATTAACGTTTTCCAGCCGGATTTCTGCAGCTGCCAAGTAAGCAGCATATCCTCTACATCACTGTCATTTTGCCACGGTCCATCAAGTTTATTATCATTCACAACCTCCTGCAAAGCTTCAGGTCTGAACAATGTTGCCTGACCGCCAAGAACATAAGTGCTTCCGCCATGGTATTGAAGATCAAGGAGCCAGCTCGCCATATCCTGCTTCTGCTGATGTGTCCACCATCTTGCCATCGGTCCGCCATATTCTCCGTTTGCAATCTTTTCTTCATAGAAAACATCGTCCTTGCTCAGCAAGCTTTTCTTCTTAGGCATGCGCATCGTATACTTGGCCATAACGCCGCCAATATTTCGTGCGCTCATCAGGCCTTCCCATAAATGCTTTAAGCAATTAGGAGCAAGCCTGCTGTCTGCATCCATTCCAAGCACGCCTTTAATGCTTTGTTTATAGATGATTTGCGAGTCTGTCAGCTCTTTATCGTAAATATCTAGCAAATCGCCGTATAACAGCTTCCAACCAGAATTCAACGCACCAACTTTACGGAGCTTGTTTCCGTCTGTCACGATGACCTTTAAGTTCAGATTGAATTCCTCACCTGCTGCAATGGCTCTCTCCTCTGTGCGATCAGAACAATTATCAGCAATAACATAAACATCAAGGTCTACACCTTTTGGCAATGTTTGATCTCTTAAGCCAGCAAGGCAATCTCGAATCGAATTTTCCTCATTATGAGCAGGAATCAACGCAATGATCCGCGGCCTCATATATGTTTTTTTTACACCTGGCATACTAAAAATCGACATTCTACCTTGTTCTCTTTGTACTAATAATGACATATGAATTCACCAACTCTCTCTTTTTTGTTTTATAGAAAACGTATCGTTTGCTTGTTCTTTAAAAAGAACGTTTCAACCAAAAAAATAGGAAAAAGAAACTGTTCTATATTTTTCTTTCAGTTGTTCTTAACTAAGAACATATTAACATCTCTCTATTGCAGCGTCAATTTATTTTATAAATAAACCGACAAAAAATTAAGTGAACCATTCGTGAAATCCTTATCATAACCTTTGTAAAGGCAAATAAATTATTTCTTTATAAAGAACAGCTGGTTTTTACTATTATGATTATTAAATATTGTATTCCCGCCAGTATTTCATTATTATTAATGCAGCAAAGATTATAGTAAGTTTTAATGAAAGGATTGCCCATGATTGAGTTAAAAAACGTTTATAAAACATTTATACAAAAAGACAACGAAGTGCAGGCATTAAAAAATATAAATCTTAAGGTGGAAACAGGAGATATCTTTGGTGTCATCGGCTTTAGCGGTGCTGGCAAAAGCACGCTCATCCGCCTTGTTAATCTGCTGGAGCGGCCGACTAAAGGAGAGGTAATCGTTGGCGGTCAATCTCTGCTAGACCTTAACAGTAAACAGCTGCGGACAGCAAAGAAGCAAATTGGCATGGTTTTTCAGCATTTTAACTTATTAGAATCAAAGAGTGTGTTTGACAATATAGCAATACCTCTTATTCTGCAAAAAAGAAAAAAGGGAGAGATCCGCAAGCGGGTTATGGAGCTTCTTGAGTTTGTCGGCCTGGCAGACAAGGAGAAAGCTTATCCTAATGAATTATCGGGCGGACAGAAACAGCGTGTCGGCATTGCAAGAGCACTTGCCACCAATCCTTCTGTCCTGTTATGCGATGAGGCAACATCCGCTTTAGACCCGCAAACGACAAGGTCAATCCTCCGGCTGTTAAAGCGAATTAATGAAGAATATAATATTACGGTTATGATTATTACCCATGAAATGGCTGTCATTCAGGAAATCTGCAATAAGGTTGCCGTTATGGAACAAGGAGAGATTATTGAACAAGGCACTGTTCTTGACGTATTCTCCAATCCTGCTCATCACACTACCAAAAGCTTTGTGAGCACGATTGTTCAGCATGATCTTCCTGCAAGCATGAAAGGCAAATACAAAAACGAGCCTGGCAGCAGATTAGTTAAGCTAGAGTTTCTCGGAAGTGAAATGGCACAGCCATTTCTTTATGAATTAGTTACTCGCTTTGGAGTAAGTCCGAGAATATTGTTTGCCAACACGGTCGAAATTCAGGAGCATTTGATCAGCACAATGACTGTCACACTGAGTGGCGAAGACGAACAGATTATAACAGCACTTTCTTATTTAAAAGAACAAGGAATACAAGTGAAGGAGGTGGCTGAATAATGTTTGATACATTTATAACGACAGATTTATTTATGCAGGCAATCGTCGAAACTTTATATATGGTAGGATGGTCGCTTTTAATAGGTACCTTGATTGGAGGACCGCTCGGTATCCTGCTTGTTGTAACAAGAAAAGGCGGGGTCTTGGAAAACAGGCTCTTGTATAATATCCTGAATCCGATCATAAATATTATCCGCTCCCTGCCATTTATTATCCTGCTGATTGCCATCATTCCCTTTACCAGATTTGTCGTCCAAACGACGATTGGGACAGAAGCAGCGATTGTGCCGCTGATTATTTATATTGCACCATACATAGCCAGACTTGTTGAGAATTCCATCTTAGAAGTGAACCCTGGTATTTTAGAAGCTGCTGAATCAATGGGAGCAACTCCCTTTCAAGTTATCTGGTATTTTCTGCTGCCAGAGGCCTTCGGTTCGCTCATCCTCTCGATTACAACGGCAGCAATCGGCTTGCTTGGTGCGACTGCAATGGCCGGAACAGTCGGCGGCGGCGGTGTCGGCAGCCTTGCGTTAACATATGGCTATCAGCGTTTTGACACATTCGTTATGGTAATAACAGTGATCGTCCTTATTATTCTTGTCCAAGTGATTCAATCTCTAGGAACCTTTTTAGCCCGTAAAGTTCGGAGAAGATAAAAAAAAACACAAAAAAACTGACCGCTTCAATAGGTCAGTTTTTTTGGTTGTTAGGAAAATTTCCATATTTACGTGCATTCATTTAATAGAAACCACAATTCTAAATGGTAAAATAAGATAAAAGGAGTTGGTCTGATGTTTTTTAAAGAAGATAAAAATTTCGACAGGGTAAGTATAAATATAGCAAGCTATTCTGCTTTTATTTATTGGGGAATTTTTTTACTTATTAACGGCTTTTACGAAACCTATGGAAAAGGGCCGCTAGTCAATTCCCTATTTCTGCTGAATTCGGGATTAGTCATCTTTTTCACTAGTGAAATACTTGCTAAATGGATAAGAAAAAGAAGAACCAATGCATGATTCTTCCTTGTGAGTACTACCCTATTTCTTCAACAATTCCAGCACTGTCTCCAACAGCAGGTTAACTCCTCTTTCACAATCCTCCCATAATGTCAGCTCTGCTTCGCAATGGCTTTTTCCATTAATGCTCGGCACAAACAGCATTGCTGTCGGAATGTAGCTGGCGATAAATTGGGCATCATGACCTGCGCCGCTTGCCATTTTTCGATACGAATATCCAAGCTGTTTAACGGCGTTTTCCATCACAGCTAGAATAGCTTCATCAAACCAGACAGTCGTCCGGTCCCACTGCTTCTCTGCCTTCATTGCACAGCCTTCTAAAGCAGAGACCTCTGTAAGACTCCCAATAATATTCTCCACTTCACGAATGACAGCTGGTTCCTTATGTCTGGCTTCTAAAGTGAAGACAACTTTATTCGGGATGACGGTGTGTATATTTGGGGAGATATTCATTCTTCCAATTGTGTATACAAGGTCATCTGCTAAAGCTCCGAGCCTTGTTCGTATCTCTGCGATAATATTATGACTTGCAAATAAGGCATCTTTTCTCATATCCATTGGTGTTGTTCCCGCATGGTCCGACTCACCTGTCACTTCTATTTCATAACAGACCATCCCGACAACACACTCCACAATGCCAATCGACAAGTTCTCACGCTCAAGCACTGGTCCTTGTTCAATATGCAATTCTAAAAATGCCGCTGCTTCCTTTAAACGGGACTCTTTTAGCCCTGCATACTCGATTTTGTTTAATGCCTCCTGAAAGGTAATACCAGCTGTATCTGTTTTTTTCAGCATGGTATCTTTCTCAAATTTGCCAGATAGAATGCCTGATGCCATCATTGATGGTTCAAACCTTGCTCCCTCTTCGTTAGTAAAGTTGATGACCGTTATCGGAACAGCAGGTTTTACATTGTTTTCAACAAGTGTGCGCACAACCTCAAGGCCTGCGGCAACACCGAGGACACCGTCAAAACGTCCGCCTTTTTTAACCGTATCGAGATGGGAGCCGATTGCTATCGGCGGCTTAGCCTCTTGGCCGGGAAGAGTCGCATACATATTGCCTAGATCATCAACTGTCACTGCCATGCCAAGCTCTTCACAACAATCGTAAAAATAATCCCTTGCTTGCCGGTCCTCCTCTGATAGAGACAGCCTTGTTACTCCATTGTTCTTTGTTCTGCCAAAGTCTGCAAATCTCTCTAATGAATCTTGCAATCTCTTGCCATTAATCAACAGCTTTTGCCCTTCCATGCTAACTCCTCCACTTCTTTAACTTATTTAGCAAAGTTTACTGCTTGCTGCTCTATCAGCTTTACAGCAAAATATTTCCGAGCATTCGCTGTTGATAGATGCACTGTTTCCATCTCTGCCTCTTCTTCCTTAGCATCTCGTTTTGCAAAATCTACAAACGCTCCATCTAAGTTCTCTGTTACTTTGGCGATTTTATACCCTTTTTCCAAGAGGATATCCATCTGCTCTCTCTCTTGCAGGAACTGCTCATAATCTGACATAAATTGAACCCTCCTTTTACACTCTTTCAGCAGCAGCATCTGTAATAACTTCTGCCTCTATGTCTGCTCCCTCTACTGCCCAATCGCGGCCTGCCGTTATTCCTAAATACTGGCTGTCATCTGGATCAACCATTTCTGCCTGCGGATATTTTTTGAACCACCAATATTTTGCTAAAATATAATAAAGCCCAGCACCCACCACAAAGCCGACAATAGAGGAATAAGCAGACAGCATGTTGGCGATGACTCCACCTACAATCCAGGAAATGAAGCCTGCCAGATTAAAACCTTTCAAATAGCGGAACTGGCCGTCTTTTTCATATAAGTCCTGCACATTCACTCTCCTTTTACGAAGCAAATAATAATCGGCGAACAAGATGCCGACAATGCTAGTAAGAATCCCGCCAATTACAAGCAGAGCACTGTTAAGAACAGTAAACAAACTCCAAGGCTGGGCGAGCATGCCGATGATGCCAGCAAGGACAACTCCCACCCAGAAGGGCATTTTCGGTCCGCCCACATTAGAAAAGATGGTCGCAGCCGGTATAACATTGGCCGATGTATTAGTTGACCACTGTGCAAGCACAATCATAAGCATTAGAACACCTAATGTAATTCCGCTTGCCGTTTCCTGAAGGGCGACAACAGGATCGGAGTTAGCTACAGCCATATAGGAAACAGCACCAATAATGATCATAAAGGTATTCACAATTGGCATGATGATAATGCTGCCCAACAGCTGTGTTTTGTTTCTTTTAAACCAATTTCGTTCCTTTTTCGGTGCCCGGAAATAGCGGGAAAGTGTTGGCATATCGGCTGCAAGGGTAGCCCAAAAACCCATATTGCTCATAACGACAACCATAAAGGCAGTAAATGCTGCTCCCCCTGTGACTGGACTTTCCACCCATGTCCAGATATTCTTTCCCTGCTCTACCGCTTTGTCAGACAAAGCAATATACATCCAGCAGGAAATTAAGATAATAATAGGGGCAGCCAAATCGGCAAAGCGTTCGATTGACTTGATGCCAAGAGAAGTATTAATCAGCTGGAATGCTGCAAACAGCAAGAAACAAATAAACCAATTATCAAAACCAAATAATAGATTCAAAATGGCATTGATTGCTGTCGAGCCAAAATAGGTGTTAATCCCAAACCAGCATGCGGCAGTGATGCCGCGGACAATCGATGGAATATGAGTTCCGATTGTTCCAAACGGCGCCCGCATATAGACAGGAAAGGAAAGGCCATGCTCAACTCCAATATCACCGATGATGGTCATTAATACTCCAATTGCCACAGACCCAAGAAGTGTTGCCAATATCACCAGGCCAAGGGGCAGGTGTATAATTGCGCCTCCTCCAATTGCAAAAGCTGCCAGCACGATGGCCATACCGACCCAGATGACGGCAAATCCAAACGGACCAATATTCCGTTCACTTGAAGCAATCGGCAATAAATCAGGTGATCGTAAATAATTGCTTTTCTTTTCCATACCTATCTTCACCCGCCTAAACTTATTTGAATATTGAAAATATTTAAATCACAAAGCAGGCTGATTTTATATCAGCCTATTCTGTCTTTTAAATCGTAATCGTGCTGCCTGCGGAGATTTTCTTTGCTTCTCCATATTTTGCCCGTTTAATGAATTGCCCTGCCCCAGCTTGACCTGTAAACAGTTTATCTTTAATAACAAACTCTCCTCTGGACAAAACAGACACAGGCTCACCTGTTACTTCCATACCTTCAAAAGGATTATAGTCGACAGCCATATGATGTGTTTCTGCAGAGATAACCCGCTTTACATCAGGATTAAAAATGACTAAATCTGCGTCAGAACCGACGGCGATTGTCCCCTTTTGCGGATAAAGGCCAAACAGCTTTGCTGCTTTTGTTGACATGATATCCACAAACTGGTTAAGAGATATCCGTCCACCAACCACACCCTCTGAGTATAAAATACTGACACGGTCCTCAATAAGAGGACCGCCATTCGGGATTTTAGAGAAATCATCTTTGCCTAAATCCTTCTGTCCTTTAAAGTCAAAAGAGCATTGGTCAGAGCCGAGAGTCTGGAGCTGACCTGTTTTTAAAGCATTCCACAGAATTTCCTGATTATGCTTTTCTCGAAGCGGCGGTGACCAAACATATTTCGCTCCTTCAAAATCAGGCTTCTCTAAATAGGATTGATCGAGCACTAAATACTGGGGACATGTTTCTCCCCAAATATCAATTCCGCTATTTCTTGCGGCTGCGATTTTTTCTGCCGCCTCGGCACAGCTTACATGCACAACATACAGCTGTGATTTTGCCAGCCCTGTTAATGCTGCTGCCCTGCCTGTCGCTTCTCCCTCTGCTTCCGGCGGCCTTGTTAAGGCATGATAAATAGGTGCTGTATTGCCTTCTTGCAATGCTTTTTTCACTAAATAGTCGATTACATCGCCGTTTTCAGCATGAACCATCACTAATGCGCCCAATTCCTTGGCTGCAAGCAATGTTCGAAAAAGAGTCTCGTCATCTGCTTGAAACTGGTTTTTATATGCCATGAACACCTTTAAGGAAGTAATTCCTTCCTCATTAATCATCGCAGGCAGCTCGTTCAAGGCAGCTTCATTTGCTTCCACAATTTGAAGATGAAAGCCATAGTCTATGACCGCTTTTTCCTTTGCTTTTGCATGCCATGCTTCTACTGCAGCCTTTAAAGGCTTACCTTTTGTAGTCAGACAAAAGTCGATAACTGTTGTTGTTCCGCCGAAGGCTGCCGCCATTGTTCCTGTTTCAAAATCATCCTTTGTGACAGTGCCTCCGAATGGCATATCTAAATGGGTATGCGGGTCAATTCCCCCTGGAAAAATATACGAGCCAGCTGCATCAATAATCTCTGCCCCGGTTTCATCCAATTGACTGCCAATTTGGGCGATTATGCCATTTTCTATACATAGATCTGCCTGATACGTATCTGCTGCTGTCACGATTATTCCATTTTTAATGATTTTTCTCATCAATCACCGCTCCTCGTAGTTTTTTATGGACGAACAGAATTTGCTAATGCACCTAATGCGCCTTGGCGCTCGTTCCAAGTCATTGGCGGAAGTCCATTTTGCATCTGAACCATATCAATCGCCCCCTCCACAGGGCATACAATAGAACATAGATTGCAACCGACACAATCTTCCTCTCTCACTTTTAAATAGCTCATGCCGCTTGCGTCCTTTAGCATATCAATGCATTGGTGAGAAGTATCTTCACAAGCGATATGGCATTTATTGCAATTGATACAAACATCATTATTGATTTTGGCAACAACGCTGTAGTTGAGATCCAAGTCGCCCCAGTCAGAATACTTCGGCACTGACTTTCCGACTAAATCCATGACAGATGACAGTCCCTTTTCCTCTAAGTAGAAGTCGAGCCCTTCTATCATATCCTCGACAATTCGGAATCCGTGGTGCATGGCGGCCGTGCAAACTTGCACACCTGTGGCACCCATCAGCATGAATTCGACTGTATCTCGCCAGCTCGATATCCCCCCAATACCGGAAATCGGCACATTGATATGCGGGTTGCGGGCACATTCTCCAACCATATGAAGGGCGATTGGCTTGACGGCTGGTCCGCAATAGCCGCCATGGGCGCCTTTCCCAGCAACATGGGGAATTGTTTCCCATGTGTCAATATCAACACCTGCCAAGCTGTTAATGGTATTGATCATGCTGATGGAATCGGCGCCGCCATGAACAGCTGCTTCAGCTGTTGCGGTAATGTCTGTAATATTTGGAGTAAGCTTGACAATAACAGGTGTTGTGGCAACTTCCTTCGCCCAGTATGTCTGCTTTTCAACCAGTTCAGGCACTTGGCCTGAAGCGGCTCCCATCCCCCGTTCTGCCATACCGTGAGGACAGCCGAAGTTCAGTTCAAGCCCGTCAACGCCGACAGCCTCCACTCTTTTCACAATTTCATGCCATTTATCCTGCTGCGGTTCCACCATCAAGCTTGCTATAATCGCATGATTTGGGAATCTTTTTTTCGTTTCATAAATTTCCTTCAAGTTTACTTCTAATGGTCGGTCTGTAATGAGTTCAATATTGTTAAAGCCTGCCACTCTTTGCCCATTAAAGCTGACTGCAGCAAATCTCGAGGATACATTTAATATCGGGTCACCGAGTGTTTTCCAGACAGCTCCTCCCCAGCCAGCTTCAAACGCACGCTGCACTTGATAGCCTGAATTAGTTGGGGGAGCGGACGCAAGCCAGAACGGATTAGGTGATTTAATGCCTGCTAAATTAATGCTCAAGTCTGCCATAAACGACCTCCTAGTTTTAGTAAAAAGGCATGCTTATTTAAGCTGTCTCTGCTGTTTCTTGAGTCAGTTTCCTGTGAATCGCATAAGCACTTTCCTTCCCTTGCTGTGCGGCAGACACAACCATTGCCTCTCCCTGTCCTTTGCCAAAAATCGCATCTCCGCATGCAAATACCTTTTCGTTAGAAGTTTGATAAGAATTCAAATTAATAGAAATGACTCCGCCATCATGATCAAGTTCAAATTGCTCAATCAGGGGCAAATGACGTGATTGCCCAATCGCCTTTATTACGACGTCAACATCAAGCTTGAATTCCGAACCACAGACAGCTGCGGGCTTAGAGCGGCCATCCTCGTCAGGCTCGCCAAGCTCCATTTTCACACACTCCAGAGCTGTGACGTTGCCAGCCTCATCGCTGATAATCGTTTGAGGAGCTGTCAGCCACTTAAACTCTACTCCATCTTGTTTAGCAAATTCGTATTCAAATCGATAGGCGGTCATTTCCGCTGCTGTCCGACGATATACAATCTGAACTTGCTCTGCTCCGAGGCGGACAGAACAAGTAGCAGCATCAATCGCTGTGTTTCCTGCCCCGATAACTGCTACTTTCTTTCCGACTAAGTGATTCGTAATGGGCTTTGTCTTTGTTTCCTTCACGAATTCAATGGCATCATACACACCATTCAGGTTCTCACCAGCTATATTCAAGTCAGGGACATTCGCCATCCCTATTGCCAAGAGAACAGAATCATAGTTTTCGAGAAGAGCACTCGCAGAAATATCAGTGCCTACTCTTGTATTTGTGCGGATTTCCACATCAAGACTCTTCACCTGCTCCACTTCCCAATAGGAAATTTCCTTCGGAAGGCGGAACGAGACAATTCCATAAGTGTTCAGCCCGCCTGCCTCCTTCTCTGCTTCAAAGATGGTCACCTTGTAGCCAAGCAGTGCAAGCTCTCTTGCCGCAGACAGGCCAGCAGGTCCTCCCCCGACAATCGCTATCCTTTTGCCATTGCTTATGCCTGCCTTAAACATTACTTGCTTATTCTTTATTGCCCAATCTGTCGCATAACGCTGGAGATTGCCAATCATGATTGGCTTTGTAGAGGAGTTCAACACGCAAGCTCCTTCACACAATTCCTCTGTCGGACATACTCTTGCACAGCTGGCACCAACAGGATTGGCTGTCATAATTGTTTTAGCAGACCCTTTCATATTTCCTGACGCGATTTTTTTAATAAAAGACGGAATATTAATTCCTGTAGGACATGCAGTAATACACGGCGCATCATAACAGTAAAGACAGCGGTTCGCTTCTTCTGTTGCCTCCTGTGCTGAAAGAGGCGGTGCTGCTTCTAAAAAATTAGCGGATAAATTTACTTTTGAAATGAGACTCATAGAAACCTCCTTATATTTAGGGAAGGATTTACTTCCTATTGATCTATTGGGTATTCTTGTTACTCGGAGTTTTATGGTAAGTCTAGGACGAAGATTCATTGGTGGAAGGAAAGCTTACAATTTAAGGAATAGTTTCATAAATTATAATTGGTAATTATTTGTTAGTCTATATAGTATTCAATCAAGTTTAGCTTCATTACGAACAGGAGAACAAGCTCTTATCTTGCTTCATGCCAGTAATACCAATGGGAGAAGGCAAATTCCCCCATGATGGCATCCGTTATTCATTAATATTATTAATGGCAGATAATCTTACAATCTACTGACAAATATTCTCAGCCAATACTTTCTTCAATGTCCCAATCAAATACATGAGATCTGCATCTGTACTTGATAAGGGCGGACAAATGGTCAGCACATTATTGTAGCCGTCGACAGTGTCGCCATTCTTCCCAATAATGAGTCCTTCCTGCCGGCACGCTTGAACAATCTTGGCAGCAAAAGCAGACGGTGCTGGCTCTTTGCTTTGTTTATTAGCAACAAGCTCGATGCCGACAATCATTCCTAATCCGCGGACATCCCCGATGTTCGGGTGAGTCTCGGCAAGGGGCAGCAGCTCCTTGAGAAGAAAGGAGCCTTTTTCTGCTGATCTGTCTACCAGATTCTCCGCCTCGATAATTTCAAGGTTTTTCAAAGCGACAGCACAGGCGGATGGATTTCCGCCAAATGTATTGATATGGCGAAAATGGACATTCTCTTCAGTTCCTTTGAACTTCTCAAAGATTTCCTTTTTTACGGCGGTCACAGATAAAGGCAGATAGGCACTTGTCAGCCCCTTGGCCATCGTCACAATATCCGGTTTTATTCCAAAATGCTGATGACCGAATTTTTTCCCTGTTCGGCCAAACCCGCAAATCACCTCATCAATGATGAGAAGGACACCATATTTCTCGCATATCTCTTGCACCTTTTCGATATACACTTTATCTGGAATCAGAATGCCGCCGCCTGTAATTAACGGCTCCATAATAACAGCGGCGATGGTTTCCTTCTGCTCCCAGATAATTTTCTGTTCCAATTCCTCTGCCCTTAAATTACTATGCTCTTTTGCTGTCATGCCGTTAGGTCGGCGGTACGGATCGGGAGGTGCTACGTGCAGGAAGCCAGACGCTAAAGGCTCATATTTATATTTCCGCAATGCCTGTCCTGTTGCAGCTAACGCTCCCATGGAGCTGCCATGATAAGCTCGATGCCGGGAAATGAACTTATAGCGGCCTGAATTCCCATTTTGCTGGTGATATTGGCGGCTGATTTTAAAAGCTACCTCATTTGCTTCTGAACCGCTGTTTGAATAGAAAATCATATATTCGCCTTCCAGCCATTCATTGATTTTTTCTGCAAGCTGTATAGCAGGCAAGTGGCTCTGTGTTAACGGGGCATAGCAAAGCTCCTTCATCTGCTCAAATGCTGCTTGGGCGAGCTCCTCCCTGCCGTATCCGATATTCACACACCAAAGCCCTGACATACCGTCCATATACCTGTTCCCTTCATGGTCAGTCAGCCATGCTCCCTCTCCTTTAGCTGTTATCATTGCCGGCTTTTCCTCCACATATGGAGAGATATGATGCCAAACATTCCCTTGATCCTTTTCAGTCCATGAAGCAGTTCGCAGCTGATCCATTTTAATAACCCCTTTCTTTGTGCCCGTGCCCCTCCAATTGGATTGACGGCAAGCCATTTTTTAAGATAGTATCTAATTTACAGATTATTTAAATAATTGTCATTTAACATCATGTAACATAGTAAGCTAAATCATTTAACAAAAGTGGGGGCTAAAGTGATGAAGATGATGCTGACAGTTGAGGATGTTTTGCAGCGCAAGCCATTTCATTCTGCAAAGGTGCTTGCAGGGAGGAAAGGACTAAACCGTCCCGTGAAGTGGTCTCATATATTAGAAGTCAATAATGCAGAGGAATTTGTAAACGGCGAGGAGCTGATTTTAACGACAGGCATGAATCTGCAGTACGGTCAAAAAAGTCAGTTAGCTTATATAGAAAAGCTGATTAAGCTGAATACTGCTTGCATATGTATCGAGCTTGGCTCCTCCATACTTGGGATTGCACAAGATGCACTGGCACTTGCAGAGATGCATGATTATCCTGTTATTGTGTTTGAAGAAACAGTCAAATTTGTCGAAATCACGCAGGATTTGCATACTGCAATCATTAATAGTCACCACGAAATGCTGACTGACCTTGACCGGCTGTCAACGGAATTTCACTCCCTTTCCTTGCAGCCTAACGGCATCATGAAAATATTGCAGGCTGTTTACCAGTATTTTCACAAGCCAGTCTGCTTTCTCTCACCAGACTCTATTCAATATTATCCAGTTAATAAAAAGGAAGCTGCGTTTTTTATAAAGGAACTAGACTTAGAGAATCGGCCATATATGGAGCATAATGATGACATCCTTCTTTCAGCAGCAGTTCGGATGTTTGACCAGGTGTGGGGCTATATCGTCTTAATGGAAGCTGATCAAATCCATCATGATTTCTCCACACTTGTACTTGACCGAGCGGCAACTGCCATATCACAAGTGACTCTGCGCTATAAAGAATTAGCAGAAAAAAAGCATTGTTTAGAAGAGGATTTCATTCGCTCCTGCTTGTCCAACGACTCTGTCGACTTTAATCGTTTTCATTCTATCTTGCCTACCTATTATGCAAATGCAGCTTACCGGCTTCTGTGTATTCCAACACATCAAAACCTGCTTAGCTTCATGAACAGCAAAGCGGATTTTCAAAACACGCATACGGCGATGATGCTGCGGACATTATTGCAAAAGGAAGGATATTCTCCTATCATTTCAGTTCATCCACATGAAATTATTTGTATCATCTTCTCTAGTCCCAGTAATGTAAATACTAATGGCCAATGGGAAAAGCTCCGTGTAAAGCTGACTCAGCTGTGTGCTAAGCTTTTGAATGGTCAATTATTTGGAATAAGCTCGTCTTACTCGAGCCTTGAGCTTGTGACAAAGGCTTATGAAGAGGCAAATGACGTCCTGCATTTACGAAAACAGGCTGAAACAATCAGCCCTTTTTTCGACAATCTCGGCATATACCGGCTGTTGCTCCCCCTTCAGAAAACAGGGGCATTACAGCGCTATATCGAGGATTATATAGGGGGAATTATTGAATATGATAAGGTAAATAACAGCGAGCTCCTCAAAACATTGGCCGTGTACTTTGAGTGCAACGGCTCCAGAAAGATGGCGGCAGAAAGGCTGTTTATCGTCAGGCAAACCTTGTATCACAGGCTGGAGAAAATACGGAGTCTCCTTGGCGATGGGTTTACTGAGCCAACGAGCCGCTTGGCTTTAGAAGCAGCAATTAAAGGCTATGAACTTGAAAATAGCCTTCGCAAAAAGCAGGAAAATCTGCTGATTCACGAAGGCCGGAACTAATTTACGTACATTGGAAGGAAGAAATGCGGTCTGCATCTGTTCCGTAATACACCCAGCGGTTATTTCTCCAGCGCCATCCAGCAACAGAAGTTCTGCCGATATAAGTAGGATAGAACCAGAATGAGTTGCCATTGCGCAGCCACACATAAGTGTAGCGGAATCTGCATCTTCTCATAGAACCAGGATCAACTGCATACAACTGTGGTCCTTGTGGTCCCTGAAGCTGCGGTGTAAAGGTAGGCGGCGGTCCTGATGGAGGACCATATTGGTCGCCTCCTGAACCTCCTCCAAAATCCGGCTGGAAAGAAGGTCCCCCAAAATCCGGCTGGAAGGAAGGTCCTCCTGGAGAAAATGGCGGCGGACCGCTCGGAGGACCACCAGGAATAGGAAAGAAAGATCCTCCTCCGATTTGGTTTAAACGATATGGATCTTGTTCATTTGCAACATTGTATGGATTAATAGGCGGATAATACATGCATAATCCCCTTTCAGTTTTTATGCTTTACTGTATGCTGCCCGCCTAATTTGGTGCCCGTACCGTTATAAGAATCAACATTTAAATATTTAAAACGCTTTCATTAATTCAAGCAAAGCCATGGATTCTAATTTTGTTATTTTCTATGTCTACAAAATAAAACTCATAGTATGTGGGGAATGGATTGTCAACAGGACCGACCAGCACACCCTTTTCCTTTAGCTGCTCATGTGCCGCAAAGATGTCATCAGCTTGCAAATCAAGGCAATCATTGACTGGAAGCTGGTTTATTGGATTTCTCAAATAACGGTTGCATAAGGCCAATTTTGTATATTCATTTATGGTAAAGAAATAGGCGGCATCATGTCTTTCTGTAGGTTCCAGCTCTAAAATATAAGAATACCACTCTACAGCACTCTGAAGATGTTCGACATATGTCCAGATGACTACCTTGCCATTAATCATCGTTTTTGGGATAAACACTTCACTCAACCTTATCTCCTCCCCATTTTATTCTTCTTTTTTATGTACGTTATCTCTATGCTTCCTCCTCTCTTTCTTAACTATATGCTGTTAAACGATGTATTTTACATAAAAAACATAAAAGGATAAGCCTTTAAGCAACAAGGCTAAAACAACAGCTTAATGATGAGCCAAATGACAAGAATCCAAATTGGTATTGATATAATGGTGCCCCAAAAGCAGCCTGCAGCAAATGATTTTTTCACTAAATTTCATCCTTTTTATCCTAGACTGTTTTTGCTTCCTCTTTCTTTTTAAGCTTTTTCTTAAATATCGCTCCTAATACAAACAGCATCCCAGGCAGCCCTATGGCAATGCTGAGGCTGACAAGAACCCATTCCTTCTCAATGATGCCCATTGCCCGATGATGACTGCCTATCATCCAATAGCTAAAGGCACTTAGAACAAGACCAACAGGAATGATTACAGGACGATAATCCTTTAAGCCGATGATTTTTTGAACAGCTATAGAGGAGCATAAAAACGTCATCATAATTTGTGTTAAAATGGACAGCGCGAAAAAGGCAATCATAATCATTTCATAACGGTGCAAAAATAGACCGATTTCGGCACTTCTGGCCATTTGCATACAAGACACAATATATTGTGCAGCAACTTCTGGCGACAGAACACCAACCTCTAAAATCGGCCACATGACGATGATGACACCGCTGAAAATCAACCCAGACGTACTTGATCGAATCCATGTCGCACTATCTCTGACAAGGGGAAGAATCATACAAGCCATCATTGTCGCCATTGCCCAGTCTGCATCATGATGCCTGCTTGCCCATAATGTTGAGAAGAAGCCGGAGTCAAAGGTTGGCTGCAGCTCTTTAATATCAAATTCACTAATCGATCCTGCCAGAAGCAAAATATTCAACGCCATCACAGAGAAAACACCGATAAGCGCCATTCTTGCAATTACTTCTATGCCAAAATGAATGGCATATGACCCAATTAGAAAGGCAGCAACAATGAACAAAATAGTATGAGCTTCAGGTAAAAAATAATCTTTCAAATGGTAAACGAAAGTAGCCATTATCGTGCCATATGCACCTAAGAAAAACAAAAATACAAGGGCTGCGACCCCTTTGCCAATCCATTTTCCTAGTATCTGTCCATACTGATCAATCATATCTCCATTCGGGAGCCGCTTAATCGCAAAAATCACAATTGCCATAATGACAATGCCCTGAATCGAAGAAAATATCGTGGATATCCATATATCTCCACCCACTTCCCTTGCCATAATGCCTTGTGTCAGTCCAATTGACTTCGCATAAAGCATATTAATAATCAATGCCATGAACATGCCATTTGTTATTTGTACTTTCATTCTTCCTTTTTCTCCTTTTTGCCTGATGTTGTCGGCTTATAAAGCAGGGATCCGCTCTCTACTTTTGCACTAACCTTTAAATTTATCTTTACAGTTGGAAATACTTCATCCCAAGAATTAGCATAATGCTTCCACTCATATGGATATTCGTTTTGAAAAACCTTCCCTAGTTCCAATACATCTGCTCCGTAATCTTTTTGGATTTTATCCACTGTTGTCTTTATTTGACTTGTCAGCTCTTTTTCCACATTGTCTTCGAGCTTCTTTACATGCTTTTTATTAGACAGGTCAAGAGAACAGCCTGCTTCCACAACGCGGATATGCGCTTTAAAGGACGCATCATAGCTGATGTCACCATCCTTATATTTTGGCTTCACGTTAAAGGATTGATTTGTTAACTCCACACTTAGAGGCGTATTTGGATCATCAGGACAGCTCACTACTGCCACACCTGAATCGAGCTTTTCTCTGAACAAAACCAGCCCTCTCAACTCTTCTGGCTTCAATGTTCCCACAAGCTTATCCCCTTTAAAAATACCGGCCCCTGCTAAGACGACCTGCTTCGTTTGTGCTCCTTTATCAGGAGCTTTATTGTCAATTTTACTCGTTTCAAAGGCAACCCTCGCAAGCAGCGGCTCTGTCGACTCACTTAAATAAGCACTTAACAAGTCCATAATCACTGTTCTCGGCGCCTGATTAGATATGGTTGTGTAGCGAAACAGCTTTGCGAGTGCTTCGCCTGGGATTACTTCAAGACTTGTAACGGTAGAAATGACTTCATTCGCTTTCTCTGGTGTTACAGTTACCCATGTTCTCATTCTTAGTTCAGGGTTACGTGTGAAGAAATCGATGACATCCCCGATTCCTTCCTTCGCTACCTCCTCATTAATGACAATAATAAAGTTATGAGCCCAAAAAACCCTTCGTGATGACATGCTCGACATTTGACGGATTGCTTCAAAAATCGATGAGCCTTCTGTTTCCACCGTCCAAACTGGCTCTCCTGATTGACCTGATGGTGCTCCTGTCTGGCCCCGGGCATCTGCAGGTCTGGCTACTTGGGCTGTTACCTTAACTGTCCCTTCCTTTTCTCCTTTATCAAGGCCAACTGCCATCACTAAAGCTAAATCGCTAATTTCCCGCTTGCCCGAGCATGCCCCAAGCAAAAGAACAGCAGACAGCAACGCATGAAAAAGGATGATTTTTTTCATCATTTCTCATCCCCTTTTCCTTTTGGTGACTTTCGTCTCTTCAGCTGTTTAATGCCTGTCCCACCGCTGTCCTCTTTCGTTTCTGACTGCTGTTCGGCATTGCTCTCCGGCTCCTTCCGCTCAGAGGTTTCCTCTGCCTTCGTATGGGTGCTTTCTCCATGCTCATCTCCTTTTGGAGGCTGAGGCAGCTGGCTTTCCCCAATCTTAGAAGTATCATTGTCTGCTAATTGAGGGCGCTTCTTCATTGCCCACCATGGCATGCGGAAAATAGTATCCTTCTGGTCCTGCGGCTGAAAAGGCGTTGCTGGTGCTAAGTAGGATTCGCCAAATGAGCGGATGCTTAAGGCGTGAATTGCTATAAGTGCAAACATTGATGCAAAGCCAAGCAATCCTAATGTTCCTGATGCAATTAACAACGGAAATCGTATCAGCCGGATTGAATAAGAGGCTGAGTAGTTCGGAATTACAAAAGAGGATATCCCGGTAGTCGCCACGATAATGACCATAAATGGTGACACGATGCCGGCCTGAACAGCTGCTTGCCCAATAACAAGAGAACCAACGATGCTCACAGCCGAGCCGACTGGTTTTGGCATGCGCAAACCAGCTTCCCGCATCAGCTCAAAGGTCAGCTCCATCAACAACGCTTCCAGCAAGACAGGAAAGGGGACAACCTCACGCCCTGAAGCGATTGTTAACGCGAGAGGGGTTGGAATCATCTCTTGATGAAAGCTGACAAGCATCACATAAATCGACGTCAATGTTAAGCTGAGAATAAAGGCTGTATAGCGGACAATTCGAAAAAAGCTTCCTGCCATGAAACCTAAATAATAATCATCGCTCGCCTGCAGGAACTCCCAGAAATAAGTTGGTACAACAAGAACAAAGGGTGTATTATCAACAAAAATCGCCACCCTGCCCTCTAGAAGCGAGGAAGCGACCTTATCAGGACGTTCGGTGCTCATGATGGTCGTGAAAGGAGATAATGGTGCGTCCCTTATCAGCTCCTCAATATAACCGCTTTCTAATATGCCATCAATATCAATTCTATTCAGACGTTCCTTCACTTCATCGACAAGCCCTTTTTTAACAATTCCATTTATATAGGCAATATTGATGTCTGTTTTCGTACGTTTCCCTGCATTCAACTCTTCGAGACGAAAGCCTGTATCTCGTATCCTTCTTCTCACAAGAGCAGTGTTAACTCGAATGCTTTCTGTGAAGCCATCCCGCGGACCGCGCACAACTTGCTCTGCCTGAGGCTCTGATACTCCTCTTTGCGCCCAGCCTTTTGTCGGCACTTGAAAGGCTTTGTTGCAGCCTTCAACAAGCAGCACTGTGTCACCAGATAAAATCGATTTTATAGCACTCTCAAGCTCTGTCGTTTCAATGAAGTTAGTGTTCATAAGAACATGCTCTTCTAAGAGCCTCTCAATATCACGAGTATCCAAGTCATTGCGGATAATGACCTCATTTCCTTCAAACATCAGGGATTGCACTATCTTTTCAATAATTTGCGTATTTACTAAACCGTCAATATAAAAACAAGCAGCATGAACATCCTTTTTTTCTAAAAAGGTTACTTTCCGTTCAATAAAATCGGCACTGCCGCCAAGAAGCTCCTTAATGGTGGAACTGTTATAGGTTAGTGAATAGGTGAAATCTCGCTGAGGTGTATTATTTGCTACCATTATTCATCATCCTTTAATCTGCGTATCATTCACAGCTTCTTTTATCCTTCATAACCAACTGTATGCCGTTCTATTCTTTTTGTTGAAAAATGTATAATTATGACTGCTTTTGTTGATTAAATAGAATATAGTTCCAATTGCTATAATAGAATTTTACTTATTAAGGAGTATTTGCCAATGAATTTATATCATACATGGATTTACGAATATGTCCTCAATGCCAAGTGGTTCATCTGGGTGATTGTCTACACCGTGCTTGCCTTAAACGTCATGGCACCTGTGATTATTTGGGGACTGATGAATGGCACTGCTTTAAAAAAATGGGGAAAGATGATTGTGGAGAAAACAAAAAAAGAAAATGAAGCAAAAGAATCTCGAATCCTAATCTTTGCTTCATTTTCCACCTTTTATTTTATTAAATTTTTTGCAAAACCTTTTCATTCACAGACGGACGGCCAATGGAGTGGTAATGGACTCCAGCTTCTTCTGCCTCCGCAAGTGCATAGCAGTTCCTGCCGTCGTATACGTGCGGCGTTTTCATATTTTCTGTAAACAAAGTTAAAGGAGCATTCTTGATTTCCGGCCACTCTGTAAACACAAAGCAAATATCTGCATCCTGCAACGCTTCTTCTATGGTTGATGCAAAAGCCACTTCGGTCGGGTAGATTTTTTTGAAATTCTGTTCTCCTACCGGATCATAGACATGCACAGATGCGCCTTCGTTCAAAAGCAAGCGAACATTCGGAATAGACGGAGCTTCTCGCAAATCATCTGTTCCCGGCTTAAAAGTGACACCTAAAACAGCCACCTTCAAGCCAGCAAAACTGGCAAAGTCTTTCCTTGCCTTTTTGATGAGCTTAAACTTCTGCTTTTCATTAACCTCAATCGCTGCCTTCACAGTGCGAAGAACATAGCCTTCTTCCTCAGACAGCCAGTGCAGCGCCTTCGTATCCTTCGGGAAGCATGAGCCACCGTAACCAATACCAGCCTGCAGAAATTTGTCCCCAATCCGGCTGTCCATGCTCATCCCTTTCGTAACATCATCAATATTAGCACCAACTGCCTCACATAGATTGGCAATATCGTTCACAAAGGAGATTTTAAGTGCCAGAAAGTCATTGGACGCATACTTGACCATTTCCGCACTGCGGCGTCCCATATTAAGAATTGGCTGCTGGAACGGCTGGTAAATTTGTGTTAAGAGCTGTCTTGCATTCTCTGATTCTGTACCGATAACGATTCGCGATGCATGAAGTGTGTCTCTGACAGCAGTGCCTTGTGCCAAAAACTCCGGATTTGCGGCTACCTCAACGTTTATATCACGCTTCACATGCTCTTTTATAAATGCTTCGACCTTATCGTTTGTACCGATTGGAACAGTCGATTTAATCACTACTAAACAGTCTCTTTGGATATTTTCGGCTATTTGTCTGGCCACAGTGTATAAGAACGTAAGATTGGCAGAGCCATCCTCGTTTTCTGGTGTACCGACACCGATGATGATGACACTTGAATTTGCATATGCTGATTTATGGTCTGTTGTAAAAAACAGGCTGCCAGCATCCTTATTTCTGACGATCAGCTCATCTAGCTGCGGCTCATAAATAGGAGAGATGCCTTTATTCAATAAATCAATCTTATCCTGAATGGGATCAACACATGTCACTACATGGCCTGCTTCTGCCAAACATACGCCAGTCACTAATCCTACATACCCTGTTCCTGCTACTGTAATCTCCATTCGATCGAAACTCCCTTGCCTATATATTAGATAAACTTCCTATTATTTTAAATAAAAATTAATTTCCCCTTATTTTATCGGCTATATATTAAGTTAATTTGATACCAATGTAAAATTTGTATAAAACTTACCATTTACTTCGATTTAACTTCAAATGTGGAGCACCTAATTCAGCTCAATATCTATTTAGAGCTACCAAAGTTAGATTTCCACTATTCGCAGCCTGTTAATATTTCTTATATATTGAAAGCACCTAGGAAACTAACAAGAAAAAGCGCTTTTTCGGAAGGGATTTTCTGTTGAATGACAAGGACTATCAATTGTTAACCGAACAGTATACACCGATGATTCACCATTTGCTGAAAAAACTATCTATCTATAAAAATAAAGAAGAGTTTGTGCAAATTGGCCTTATCAGCATCTGGGAAGCATGGCAGAACTATAAAGAAGATAAAGGAAAGTTTCACTCTTATTTGTATATGTATATGAGAGGAAGATTTCTCGATGAACTGAAACGCCGTTCTAAAGAGGAACAGCAGACTGTATACCCTGAGGAGGCATTTTGGGAAACGGCTGGAAGTCACATGCTGACTCTAGATGAGCACTATATTCAAACATTGTGCAGTACACTTACTGCAAAAGAAGCAAAGTGGGTCAGCTATTTTTCCATCCAGCAGTTGACAATAGCTGAAATTGCTGCAAAAGAGCATGTCAGCATGTCAGCAGTGAAGGCTTGGAAAAAAGGTGCGGTAGAAAAGCTGCGTAAAATTCTTGCCCAGCAAATGTAAAAAGGACGGCTCGGGAGCCATCCTCAAGTGTTAAATCTTAAATTTATATTCACTAGCTGTTCTCATATGAAGAATAAATACCTTCAAGAGATCCTTTGTCGCTTCTAAATCCTTTATATCAATCACTTCATTTGGAGAATGTGCATATCTGGAAGGAATAGAGAGCACTCCTGTCGGTATCCCCTTACCCGCAAGGCTTAATTCTCCTGCATCTGTTCCAATTCCAGGAAACACTTCAAGCTGATAAGGAATGCTGTGTTCTTTTGCCAGTGACTGGAGCTGCTCTTTTACCTTCCTGTTAGAAATCAAGCTAAAATCCATAATTTTAATACCGGTGCCAGCACCTAAGGCAAGTGTTTTATCCATCATTTCCTCAGGAGTATCACTGACTGCTGTCGTATCAAGAGCAATTGCCACATCAGCATCCGTCTGATGGCTAACAACCCTTGCTCCCCTTAAGCCGACTTCCTCCTGAACAGTAAAGGCGCCGATAATTTCTCCTGCAAAATCAGTTGCATCAAGTTCCTCAAGTGCTTTAATTAGCACGGCACAGCCTGCTCTGTCATCAAAAGCTTTGCCGCTGATTCTTTTATCTGTTAACAGGTCGAAATGAGGCTGCCAAACAATCGAATCACCCACTTCAATCCCCAGTTCCGCTGCCTCTTTTTTGCTTGTAACACCTGCGTCTATGTATTGCTGTTTATGAGAACGAACCTTCTGCGCATCATCAAACTTCACCATATGAGCAGATATGGTGCCAATAACCCCTGAACGCAGACCTCTGCCAGTTTTGATTTGTACTCGCTGCGAAAGAAGGATTCTGTCATCATGGCCACCTAATTTCTCAAAGCGAATCAAACCATTGTCTTCTACTTTTTTGACAATAAAGCCTACTTCATCCATATGTGCAGCAACGACAATTTTTGGTCCTGGCTTGCTGCCCTTTTTCGTGACTATTAAATTACCAGCACCGTCCACTTCAATTGTATCAACAGTGCCGCGCAGGCGTGCTGCAATAAATGCCGCAACATCATCTTCAAAACCGCATGGTCCGTGCAGTGCTGTCAGTTCCTTCAATAATTCTATCACTTTGTTCCACCTCCGATAATTTCAGCCTTATTTCTATATCCGAAATAAATTCCGCCTTCCTTTATCGTAAGCTATTTTTCAGAAAAATCAATATAATAATAAAAAAAGACTGGTGTTTGGCACCAGCCTTTTAAACATTATATAAATAACCCAACTATTGTTGCAGTTAGAACAGATGATAGAGTTGCTGCAAGCAGCATTTTCAAACCAAATTTAGCAACAACATCCGCTTTTTCACCATTGATTGCCTGGATGGACCCAGAGATAATACCAATGGAAGAAAAGTTAGCAAATGATACTAGGAATGTGGAAACAATACCGACCGTCTTCTCAGACAGATTTGGAATCATTTCTTGGAACTGCAGCATCGCAACGAATTCGTTTGCCGCAAGCTTCGTACCCATAACAGAACCTGCATCAAGGATGTCATGGCCTGGTATACCCATAATCCAAGCGATTGGCGCAAAGATATAGCCTAGAATTCCTGTAAAGCCAATACCGAAGATTGCTGAAAAGAAAGAATTGATTAGTGCCAGTAAACCTACATAAGCAACAAGCATTGCCGCAACAATTAAAGCAACTCGTCCACCATCAAGAGCTCCTGCAGAGATTGCTCCGAAAATAGAATTCGTTGTAGAAACCTCTTTAATGTTGATTTCCTCGTCCTCTTCCTTTTTGATCGGGCAGAACAATGTAGAAATGATAAGGGCAGACAACGCATTAAGCAGCATGGCAATCAATACATACTTCGCAGGAATCATATTCATATATGAACCCATGATAGAAGCAGATACACTTGCCATTGCAGAAGTCGATACAACGAACAGCTTGTTGTCATTCATTTTATCCAAATGCGATTTAATCGCTAAAATAGTTTCTGACTGTCCAAAGAAAATAGAGTTAATGCTGTTGAAAGTTACAACCTTAGAAAGACCAGTAAGCTTCGCCAATGCTCCGCCGATATATTTGATAGCCAATGGCAGAACTCTAATATGAGTCAGCACAGACAATAATGTGGATGTAAAGATAATCAGCATCAGTACATTAAGGAAAAATACACTTACTCCTTCATCAACAAGACCGCCTGTAACGAAGTCGACTCCCTCATAACCAAAGCTAAGTACTTTCGACACACCATTAGAAGTAGCTTCAATAATCTTCAAGCCAAAAGTTGTCTTGAACATCACAACAGTTATTAATAATTGCATAACAATCATAATAAGAATCGCTTTAAAGTTAACGGCCTTTTTATCATTTGACAGAAGATATGACAAGCCCAATGTTAAAAGCAGCCCAATTATTCCTATTAAAATAGACATTTCCCTTTCCCTCCTGGATGTTATTCACAAATGTTGAATAATAGATTCGCACATAGTACACAATTTTTTATGATACTGGAAAGGAGCAGGAATGTCACTGCTTTTAAGCAAATAAACAAAAGTTCTATTCTTCAAAAAAGTATAGTAAATTCACAAGATTTATATAGTTTTGTGATTCAAACAATTGTTTATCCCCCCTTTTATTGGAGAGAATTTGAATTATAGAATTAAATCAGTGGAGATGTCAAATGTTAGTCTTGTTTTATTGTTTTTTTCTATTTGTCTGATTATTTTTGAGCACCTTTATCAAATTGAAATCTTAGGAACTGGATAACAAAAAACCCCTCCAATTAATGAAGGGGCTCCTTAAATCATGCAGTCTTTTCTTCTGCTTTAACTGCTGGTTTTCTGTTTGGCAATAGATTAAACAAGATGTTCAGCACAATAGCTGTAACACTTCCTGCTACAATGCCGCTTTCTGTCAGAATGCGGATTGTTTCAGGCATTTCTTTGAAGATATCTGGCACTACTGTCACACCAAGACCTAATCCGACTGAGCATGCGACAACAAGCAGGTTTCCTTGCTGGTTGAAATCAACTTGTCCCAGCATTTTAATACCGTATGCACAAACCATACCGAACATCGCTAACGATGCTCCCCCCAGCACTGCTGTTGGGATTAGGGTTGTGACTGCTGCTACTTTAGGCAGGAAGCCTAGGATAACAAGGATAATACCAGCAGAGAAAATCGCGCTTTTTGTTTTTACTCCTGTCAGCTGTACAAGCCCGACGTTTTGTGAGTAAGCTGTGTATGGGAAGGAGTTGAACACACCGCCAATTACGCTGGCAATCCCTTCAGAACGATATCCTCTTGCAAGGTCCTTTTCTGATACCTTTGTTTTTGTGATATCGCTAAGAGCTAAATATACACCAGTCGATTCAATAAGGCTGACAATTGCTACAAGTGTCATTGTTAAGATAGCTGAGAAATTAAATGTCGGCATTCCGAAATAGAATGGCTTTAAGCCGTGAACCCAGGAAGCTTCCCCAACTTCAGCAAAGTTGACTAAGCCCATGAACGCTGCAACAATTGTTCCAACGATTAATCCAATTAAAATGGAGATAGTTTTGATAAAGCCTTTTGCGTATTTGTTTAGCAACAGGATAAACACTAACACACCGAAAGACAACAGCAGGTTTTTCGGATCACCGAAGTCTGCACTGCCTTCGCCGCCTGCCATATCCTTAATAGCGACAGGAATCAATGTTAAACCAATGATGGTTACGACAGAGCCTGTCACAACAGGCGGGAAATATTTAACTAGCTTACTAAAGAAGGAAGAAATAATAATAATGATAGCTCCTGAAACGATAATCGCTCCGTATATAGCAGTTACTCCATGATTTGCACCGATTGCAATCATCGGTCCTACTGCTGTAAATGTACAGCCAAGCATGACTGGAAGACCAATCCCGAAGAATTTATTTTTCCAAACTTGCAGCAATGTAGCGATACCGCATGTCAGCAAATCAATTGATACTAAATAGGTTAATTGTTCAAATGTTAAATTCAGCGCTCCGCCAACAATCAATGGAACTAGCACTGCTCCGGCATACATTGCCAGAACGTGTTGAAAGCCTATTGACCATGTCTTTAAAGATTCCTTGCCCATATAATTAGTAACCTCCTGAATAGATGCTTTGCACTTCTCTGTCTGCAGCAAACTTCACTTTTCCTTCTTGCAGGGAAGCGATTCTTGCCAATGACTCCAAACGATATCCTTTTTTAAGAATCTCATCAGCACCAGGCTGGAAGGACTTTTCAATCAAAATACCGATACCGCTCACCTCAGCGCCAGCTTGTTCTACTAAATCTGCCAGACCGATTGCTGCCTGTCCGTTTGCAAGGAAGTCATCAATAATTAAGACACGGTCTTCCTTTAAAAGATATTTTTTCGATACAGTAATCTCATTGGATTCCTGCTTTGTAAAAGAATAAACAGTCGATGTATATAAATCGCTTGTTAACGTCAAAGATTTTCTTTTTCTCGCAAAAATGACGGGAACATTCATCGCTAGGCCCGCCATAATAGCAGGTGCAATGCCGGAAGATTCAATCGTTAGGATTCTTGTGACTCCTGCGTCTTTAAACCTTCTTGCGAACTCTAAGCCAATCTCATTCATAAGCTGTGGATCCATTTGATGATTGATGAAAGAGTCTACTTTAAGCACATTGCTGTCGAGCACAATGCCTTCTCTTTCAATTTTGTCTGTTAGTAGCTTCATTGCGTTCATCCCCCTGAAAAATAAAAAGGAGAACAGCACGTTTACTTAAAAAAGAGTAAGCGTGCTGTTCTCCAGCAGAATTAATGACACTATTCCCTAAAGAAAATAGCATCCTATTATTAATAGCTTACTCGTAGTCAGATAATTTCCGGTTATCTGGTAGAAACTCGCAGGCCATATCCCTGCTATTATACGAGATGAATATAAATGTTATATAGAAATTATATCCGAAGATTGGACTTTTGCAAACTGAATTTTTACAAAAACGAAGAATATTCGACAAAGTCCAACACGGAAGCACAAGATAAAAACCTTGCTGTCACTGTTTTTAGCCGGTTTTTCAGACTAATGCTGGGAAATGCAACCAAAAGAAGAAGCCGCCAAATTTATCGGCGGCTTTTCCTCTTATTTATATCTTGGTATGTCAAGGGTAATACTATATGACTCTAGTATATTATAAATATTATACATGCTGGATGTTTGCTTAGATGCCCAGCCAATATCTGTTGCATATTGGTGTGTAGCATATCCATTTGCAGCTGCTCCGACAGGATTCCATCTCATTTCATATATAGTATCTTGACCTCTGTCAATATAGTCTTTTCGCACAAATTCAGCACCGCCAATAATAGCTGCTTCTGGTGTAAACCAGCCTGCGCTGTACGCGAAAGCTGCTCCGCCTGAAACGGCATTATTGTCTGTTGCGCCAATTCCGTACATATTGTACACTGTCTTGCCATTGTATGTGACACCTTTTGCAAGCTGGCTCGTTCCGTTTCCTGTTTCCAAGAAGGAGTGTGCCATCAAGTAAACGGCGTTAACGCCATACTGCTCTGCAGCTTTTTGGTAGCTGCTTGCTTTTCCAGCAAGTATACCTTTTCCACTAAGAACCTTCTCATTCACTTCATCCACACTGATTGTACCCGGATCAGAAAGCTTAGCAAATTGCAGCTGTGCTTTCAGCGTTCCCTGGAAGTTAGATGGGTTGATATAATACTTCAGATCCGCTATGGAAGGCGGAACCCATCCGCCAAGCTTCATCCAGTTCATGCCGTCCGTGCCCTTTACTGTGCTAAGGACTGTGAAGTCACTGTCTCCTGCTTGGAAGCGAAGATCATGTGCACTGTAGTTCGCCCCCGGACCTGTACGAATATTCCAGCCGCCCTCAACAGCTAATCTGCCATTGCTTTTCGTATAAAAAGCATCTTCACGCAAGTAGATGTCATAGCGTTTGTCTGTTTTTGGAGCGGAATTGCTCTGGATTGTCGTCATTTGGTCAAGGGTAAGAGAAAAGTCACTGTATGTTTTAATTACTTCTTGCTTCACCGATTCGCTTATATCAAGGCTGATATTTGCGTTGCCAGTGCTCTCGAAATACTTGATTGTTACAGTGTGGTATCCTTTGTCCATGTACTTCGCTTTTACTTCTCGCTCGCCCTTCTTCGCTACCCATGAATCGATGATAGTCTTTCCATCGACAAGCAGAATGACACCGTCATCTGCATTAACAGTGAAGTCATAGTTCGTGCTCTTAGAGAAGTAGACTTGCTTGCTCATAACTGCTGAGAAGTTATCATTTGGAATACTCTTAGCAGGCGAGCCTGAACCCCAATTGAAGTTCACGTCAGATTCCTGATCGACTTCCACAAGTCCTGTGGAAGATACAGGACTGCTTGGATTAATGACGTTCGGATAATATTGAACTGTCCAAGTATCCTTATTGATTAAGCTGTTCTCATTGAATGGGGTAATCGTAAAGTCAATATTCGATTTGCCTGTCTGTTCAAGATATCTAACCTCAATCCAGTGAATATCTCCTTCTGCCCCATTCTTGACAGAAAGCTTAACTGCATCATTTTTGCTGTTGCCAGCACTCCATCTGTCGATCACAACTTTGCCGTCGACAAGCACTTGCACTCCGTCGTCAGCAATTGTGTTGATATAATAATCGCCAGCAGTCAGGCGCTTCGCCGTAACATAACGTGCTGAATAGTTATTAGCAGGCACATTTGCCATCGGCGCATCATAGCCGAAATCTTCTGTAAAGCCGTTGTTGCTGTTCGGATTGAGCACTTTCGCATTCACAGGAGCACCAGATGTTTCCATATTGTCATAATAATAGACAATCCAGTTTCCAAATGGGACTATATCAGCAAACAGAGATGCTTTTCCGGTATTTTCATAGTATTCAGCAGTAACGGTATGATTACCGCTAGAGACCTTCGGCAATGTTGCACGGTGAATGTCTCCTGAAGAGTTCGTCCACTTATCGATAAACTTGCTGCCATCAAGGCTCATGCGGATGCCGTCATCAGCAAACGCCTGTGCAAAGTAATCTTGTCCGCCTGCAATCAGTTTTCTGAAGCGAGCAGAGAAGTTATCTGCAGAAAGGCCTGAGATGGACTGCCCCGTACCCCAATTATAGCGAATGGTATCAAGCTTATTGCCGGATGTCGCTCCGCCTGCTATATTTACATAATTTCCAGACAATGTGCTGTTCGGATAGAATTGACCGAACCAGCTGTCCTTCTCAACTTCCTTATCTGCGTTTTGCAAATAGAACTCAAGACCGCTGCCGCCTGTCTGATCATAGTATTGAATTTCAATGGTATGAACATTTTTGTCAGAAGCAGAAGCTGAAGTGCGATCATTAACTTGAATAATATCAGTTGTTTCACTCTTCCAATAGCTGCTTGATTTCCATCTGTCCACAACAAGATTGCCGTCAAGATAAACACGAATTCCATCATCTGCTCTTGTGCGCAAAATATACGAACCGGCAGTTATCCTTTGTGCTGTCTTGTAGCTTACAGAGAAGTTGTCTGCATTAATCCCTGCAGTTGGTGAGCCTGTGCCATTTTCCACCTTCAGACTTTGTCCATTTCCAGAAACAGTCTTGACAGACTTAGGCATACCAGTCAGAGATGTATTGTTATAATAGGATGCAATCCAGTTTCCGAATGGTGCCACAGTTGCTGCGATTCCTGCATTGTTGGTACTTTCATAGTAATCAACAGTCAAACGGTGATTTCCAGTGCTTAAACCTGTGATTGTTCCAAAATCTGATTTTCCGGAAGAATTGCTCCAGCGGTTAATGACAGTCTTGTCATCAACGGTTGCTCTTACTCCGTCATCTGCATATGTTTGAATAACATAATCCTTGCCGCCCTCAATGAGCTTCATGAACTTAGCAGAGAAGTTGTCTGCATTCACTTCTGTATAAGGCTTGCCTGTTCCCCAATTATGAAGAAGCTCCTTCACCTTAGTGCCTGCAGTAGCACCGCCGACTGCTTTTACCGGTGTTCCAGACTGACTCGTATTATTGTAGTAAAGCTCTAGCCAGCTGTCCTTTTCAAGCTCATCACTCGCAGGATGCAGATAAAATTCCAATCCGCTGCTTTTTGTCTCCTCATGATACTCAATTCGTATGGTGTGAATATCTTTATGGTCTGCATTCCCTGTTGTATGATCCTTTACAGAGATGACATGAGTCTGTTCGCTCTTCCAGTAGCTGCTTGACTTCCAGCTGTCGACTGCAAGCTTGCCGTCAATATAAACACGCATTCCGTCGTCAGCTCTTGTACGTAAAATATAGTCGCCTGCCTTAATTCTTTGGGCAGTTGAATAGCTTGCGGAGAAATAATCGCCGCCAACCGCACTAACAGGTGAACCATATCCGTTCTCTACCTTCAAGGAAGTGCCGTCACTTGAAATTGTATTTTGTGCTGCCGGGAAGCCGCTTAAATTCGTATTGTTGTAATACCAGGCAATCCAGTTGCCCAGCGGCACTGCGTCTCCCGCTACTCTTGCTCTGCCGCCTGCTTCCATATAATCGACTTGAAGCAGATTATTGCCGGATGCAAGATCCGTAATAATTCCTGTATCCATTATTCCAGAGGAGTTGCTCCAGCGATTGATGACGGTGTTGCCATTTGCCTTTGCACGAATTCTGTCATCGGCATATGTCTGGATATAATAATCCTTGCTGCCATCAAGAAGCTTATAGTAGCTTGCTGTGAAATTATCCTCATTGATGTTTGGATACGGCTTGTTCTTATCCCAGTTATGGAAAAGCTGGCTCTGCTTTGTTCCAGCAGTAGCGCCTCCCTCAATAACAGAAGCAAGCCCGCTTAAAGAGGTATTGTTATAATATAAACCAAACCATTTATTAGCTGCAGCCTCTTGTTGAATAGTATTCAAGTAAAATTCAAGGCCGCTGCCGCCTGTTTTCTCATAATACTCGATCGTAATTTCATGGACATCCTTCTTAGAAGCATCACTTGTGCTCTTGTCCTTTATTTCGATCATATGCGCTTGTTCACTTTTCCAATAGCTGCTTGATTTCCAGCTGTCTACAGCCAATTTGCCGTCAATATAAATCCGCATGCCGTCATCAGCACGAGTTCGCAAGATATACTTGCCGGCCTTTATATGCTGAGCTGTTGAATATCTCACAGAGAAGTTATCCTTGCCAATGCCTTCTATCGGGGATCCTGAACCGTTTTCCACCTTGAGGGACTTGCCGTTTCCTTGAATAACATTCTGTCTCTTCGGAGTTCCGCTTAAAGAGGTATTGTCATAGTACCAGCCGATCCAGTCGCCAAATTCAACTGCTTCAGCAGCAAATCTCGCTCTGCCAGTCGCTTCAAGGTAATTTACCTTCATCGTCTGTTCTCCAGAGCCAACATTTGTTGCGACACCTGTATTAATAGCGCCGGATGAGTTGTAGTTTTGCTTGATTACTGTCTGACTCCCAATTTTCACTTCAATCTGATCATCTGCATAAGATTGGACAAAATAATCCTTGCCACCAGCCAACTTCTTTAAATAAGTTGCAGTGAAGTTGTCAGCAGGCAGGCCGTCCGCAGGGCTTTCACGCCCCCAGTCTTTCAGGAGCTGATCTAGCTTAGTGCCAGCTGTCGCTCCGCCTTCCACTAATGCGGGAGTGCCAGAAAACGATTTATTAGAATAATAGAGTCCTAGCCAGCTGGAATCCTCTGTTTCATCCTCATATGGATGAAGATAAACCTCAAGGCCGCTGCCGCCAGTCTTATCATAGTATTCTACCTTTATGCGGTGAAGCTGTTTGTTGGATTGACCGCTAATGTCTGCGACTGTAATCACTTTGGACTTCTCACTTTTCCAATAGCTGCTTGCAGTCCAGTCATCCACAACCTTCTTGCCATCCACATAAACTCTAATGCCGTCATCTGCCCTTGTCCGCAGGATATACTTCCCTGCAGGCATCACTTGGTCGGACTGATAAACAGCAGAAAAGTTGTCGCTGTTCACTCCGGTTGCCGGAGAATTAGTGCCGTTCTCTACTTTCAAGCCAAGCTCATTCTGGGAAATCTCCTCTTTTACGACAGGAGTTCCTGACATGCTCGTATTGTTATAGTAGCTAACAGACCATTTTGCAGCAGTTGCTGCTTCTGCATCATGACTAGCCGGAATAAATAACCCCGAAATTCCGAATGCTAAAGCCATAAATGTTACGGGTAAAAACTTCTTAATCCAAGACACCTCCTAAAAAGATTCGTCTGATAAAATAGTCTTAGCGATAAACCCTCTATAATTATGCAATATTACCCGAAATTTGTTAATAATTCTTTTGAAGCACCTACCAAAAATAGTACGATATACTCATAGATTTTGGATAAATATGAGAAAATATGTATGTTTTTGTCAAAAAATTATATTTAATGGGAGTTTTATAAATTGGTAGTCGGATAGGTATAAAGAGGTGAGGAGGCAGCATAAAAAGCTGCCTTAAAAGATGGACAGTAAATAAAAGTAATAAATTGGTTTATATCCAGCCATTATTTTGCGCCTTTGAAATTGCTTCAATTCTGTTTTTGACTTCTAATTTATTTAATACTTCAGAAATATAGTTGCGGATAGTGCCGGAAGAAAGATACAAGGTCGAGGAAATTTCTTGGACAGTTTTTCCTGCAGCCACGAGAGCTAAAATCTATTGTTCTCTTTCTGTTAATGGATTTTCTGTACCTATGCTGCCAAAAATCAATTCAGAGGCAAACTCTCTTTTTCCCTTCATAACATTGCGAATCGCTTCTGCCAGGTCCTCACTTGGTCCGTCCTTAAGCAAGTAGCCGTGAACATTTGCTTTTAACGCTTTTTCAAAGTAGCCTGGTCTTGCAAATGTGGTCAGGATAATAATTTTTATTGCAGTATTTTTTCTTTGCAGCTCTTCAGCAACCTCCAGACCGCTCCTAACAGGCATCTCAATATCCAACAGACAAACATCTGGAGAGAGGGTTTCAATCAGCTCAAGGGCTTCTTTTCCATTAGCAGCCTGCCCTATCACATCGATATCCTCTTCAAAACTTAACAGAGTACCTAAAGCTCCTCTCAGCATTCTCTGATCTTCAGAAATAATGACTGTAATCAAATTATCTCCTCCTTCCGATCCTTGATAACAATTGGGATGTTAATAGTAAGCAGCGTTCCCGCTTCTGATGACAAATGCAAGTTTCCTTCCAGTATCTCCAGCCTTTCCTTCATGCCCTTCAGCCCATTTCCGAACCAATTGCCCTCAGGTATACCCTTGCCATCATCTGTTATACTCACCGTCAGCTGTCCACTGCTGTTCTTAATTTTTATATGACAATTACTCGCACTGCTATGCTTCACTACATTTGTGACCGCCTCTTTTAAACAAAGGCTGACAATATTTTGTGTCAGTGCTGAGATGTCTTCATACTCATTGAGGCTTGCGTCTATATGGCTGACAATTCCTGCAGCCTCTAGGATAGCTTGAACTTCAACCAGTTCCTCTTGTATCGTTATTGATCTCATATCCGATACCAGTTCTCTAACCTGTCTCAATGCCGAACGAGAAATTTCCTCCATTTGCTTTGCCTCATTTTTTATCAAATCCGGCGACTTAACTGCCATCTTGCCAATCAGCTGACTTTTCAGTGTCAGCAATGATAAAGTATGGCCTAACGTATCATGTAAATCGCGGGCAATTCTTACTCTTTCCTCTCTTTTTACGAGCTCTTTAATTTGCTTATTTGCTGCATCAAGCTGCTGCTCTAATTCCATTCTTCTATCCATTGAGCGAATGCCGAATGGAGACACAAGCATGATAACAAGAAAAGGAATATAGTAAAGCAGACTACGGAAAGATATTGTCTCCCAGTGGTACAAAATCGGGATAATAAGCACGCATGCAAAGAAGCTGAGAGCTTTGGAGAATGACCGTTTGTTTGCATAATAACCAATAAAGTGGGCTGGAAAGAAACCCATAAATAACACATTTAAGTTATAAAACATACTTAAGATTAAGATGACAGCAAGTTGAATGGTCAGCCAAAAGGTATAGCCCCTTTTCTTGATAAGAAAGTAAAGCTGTCTGTAGGAGATCAGAAATAAACCAAGAAGAAAATATCCTAACACTAGTTTTGGCAATCGTTCATGTGCAATATAAACACCTGGCAAAATCATATAAACTAAGAATACATATGGAAAAAATCCAAATCTTGCAGGAAAAATCTCCAGTTTTTTAGTACTAGCCATAAATTCTCCTTATGCATATTGCCTTTTTCTAATATATATAGATAATACCATAAATAGGAAAAGGTACCCTATTATTAACAGAAAACCTTGAATTGAAGGACTGTTCCCTCTAATTATTTCCCATGCTCCTCCTGCGAAGGAATTTGACGGCAGCCATACGGAAATAGTCTGCATAAATTTCGGAAAAACTTCTACAGGCATCCACATGCCACCAGCGACTGCCAAAGCCATATAAATTAAATTGCTTATGCCAGCTGCTGTTTCTACCTTTTTCATTGAACCCACCAATGTTCCAATTGCAAGGAAAGGCAACGAGCCGAAAAGAATCCATAGCACACATAACAGCCACTGCATTGGCTCAAGGCTGACACCATTTATAATATAGCCTGCCAAAAAGATAACAAAGATCGAAAATAGATGGATAACAGTTTGTGCTGCAATCTTGGCAGCAAAATATATGCTTGTAGGCAAAGGTGTAATGTTCAAATACAAGGTCCAGCCTTCAGAGCGCTCCTGAACCATCTTGATGCCTAATGTCATAATGGAGCTTCCCATGACACTGAAGGTTGTCATCGACATTAAGTAATGGGCTTGCCACAAATCAGCATCCACATTTGGTGTGCTGACAACCTTGGTGAAGATATAATAAAAAATAATCGGCATAAGCAAAGACCAAAAAATATAATAACGGTTGCGAAACATGCGAATCAGTTCTGCCTGGCTTTGTCTGCTGAACATCTTCATTTAAACTTCCTCCTTTTTTTCCTGAAGGAGCTTGGAAAAGGCATCTTCCAATTTCCCTTGCTGAATTTCAATATCCTGGATTTTGAGCTTCATTTCGAAAATATGGTAAATTGTCTTATCTGAATCAACTGTGACAAGACTAACCCTCCCTTTCTCCCTTATCACTTCCTCTACAAATGGGATAGATTCATATATATCCAGCGCGTAATCAGCTGCTTCTTTAAAGGAAATCGTCTTTTTAGTCCATTTTGCTTTCAATTGTTCAGGAGTTCCGTCACCCACAACTTCGCCGTCACTTATCATAATAATCCTTTCTGCCGCCTCATCTGCTTCCTGCAAATAATGGGTAGTAAAAATAATTGTCTTTCCCTGACTCTTTAACGCTGCCACTGTCTCCCAGAATGCCTTCCTTGCGTTGATGTCCATACCTACTGTTGGTTCATCTAAGAAAATTAACTCCGGGTTTCCCGCGAGAGCCAAAGCAAAATGAAGCCTGCGCTTTTGGCCGCCAGATAATTTTTCTGTGCGTCTATTCCAATCCTGTTTAGAAAGACCAGTAATAGCAAGCAATTGATCAGCAGATAAAGGCTCTGGATAATAGCTTTGCACTAACTTGATAATTTCCTTTACTTTCAGACTGTCCATCACACTTGTTTCCTGAAGCATCGATCCAATTTTCTCTCTTACTTCCTTTCGTTTTGGCTCAGATTGAAACAAATGAACAGTGCCTTTTGACGGCTGTAATAGCCCAAGCATTAAGAGAATTGTCGTTGTTTTTCCCGCCCCATTTGCTCCAAGGATAGCAACTGCTTCTCCCTTCTTTATTGTAAAAGAGATATCATTCACAGCCCTTTTCTGCTGAAACTGCTTTGATACATTGGTAAGTTCGATAACCTTTTCCAAAACGTAAACCACCTCCGCTGTTGATAAACTAATTGTATAATCCTTCCACTCTCCTTTTTAGTCGTAAATGTCATGAAATAAAGATGATATTTGTCATCTCCTCAGAAAAAAGACCCCTAACTAAAGGGGTCAATCCAAAAATATCTCCTCTAAAGTCGGCTCTTCGACCTCCACACGGAAGATGTCTGTTTTGCAGGCAGTAAAGGCTCTTGTAATTTCTGCAATCTTTTTATCTTCATCCACAGTAATGAATGTCAATTTATCGCCAAACTGGACATCTGTCCCTTTGCCTTCCAACCATTGACGAAGCTTCTGTTCTTCTGAAACAGGGACAATGCTATGTCTGATTTTGACAATAATATTTGTACGGTAAAAGGCTCGCAGCTCATCCATCGTTCCAATTTTGACAATGCGTCCTTCCTTCATAATGGCAATCCTTGTACACAGCTTTTCAACCTCATCCAGATTATGAGAAGTCAAAAAGATTGTTTTGCCTTTGTTATGCAAGCTTTTAATCAGCCGCTGAATTTGAATAACGGACTCTGCGTCCATACCGGATGTTGGTTCATCTAAAAATAACAGCTCAGGATCATGAATAATCGCTTGCGCAACACCAAGCTTCTTCTTCATCCCAAAGGAGAATTTACCTGCTTTTTTATTGGCATGTTCAGCTAGGCCGACTGCCTCTAACGCTTCCATACAAGCACTTTTTTGTGCAGGCTTCCCTGAAAGAGAAGAGAAAAACCGCAAGTGCTCAAGTGCCGTAGTTGAACCATAGAAAGTAGAATAATCAGGCATCACACCGATTCTTCTTTTCACTTCTGTGGCTTCGGTATCTCCATTTAATAACGTAAATGATCCAGAAGTCGGCTTTGCAATGCCCGTCAGCATATTAATAAAAGTTGATTTTCCCGCACCATTTCTGCCAAGAAACCCAAATATCTCTCCTTTTTCCACTTTTAAGTCAATACCATTCACAACGGTTACTCCGTTATACACCTTTGTCATTTTTTGTGCTTTAATAGCTGTCATCAGCATTCCCTCCTTTTGAAGACAAGATTAGCTAAGTAAATTAGGATTCCTGCGAACAGAAGGACTACTACAAACGTATAATCCTTTTTATCGAAGTAATAATATGGATTTACATACTTCAGCCAACTAATCGCAGGATTAGTAGTGAGAACTAACCATCCCCCTAAAATAGGAAAGATTATACTTCCTATCATGCCAAAAAACATAGTAACACTTGGTTTTGGAATTAAAACTGATAAACATAGGACAAAAGCAATCTGTAATGTGAGCAGACTCATTGTCTGGGTGAATATCAAAATATTAATCTTTTTGGTAATAATGCTGATGATAAGAAATGATGTAAACAGAGAAACAAACCAAAATATCCAGATACCGAAGAATTTCCCGTAAAGAATAGAAGACCTCGACGTTTTAGTTACTAAAAACCGCATCGTCCGCTCATGTACTTCCCTGTTGATGCTATCATGGGAAAGGCTTGTAACAAACAGCTGCCCGAAAAACATAATTAAGAACATCACGCCTGCAACACTAGCTTCCTTTGTTGACAACTCCGCTATAGATGCTAATGGACCTGCGCACTTTGCAGAATAATATGCAGTAACTAAAAACAGTATAATAATCAGTATGGCTTTGACTCCTTTAAATAATTGAAAAAATTCTCTTTTGCCGATTGCAAACAAAATATTTCCCCTCCATTAAGTATCTTTATGCGTTCTTCCTCTATAATTAAGTGCCCTCCAACAGGATTATGAACAACATATGTAATATAAAAAATTCACTTCACTCCATAACTATCATTCTTTTAATTCTCATGGCTTTTTTTCTCCCACAGATGAAAGATGATCTGGCCGAACAATCCTACAATAAATAGAAGAAATAATTTATCGTAATGCTGTGCTGCAAAATCATTACCAAAATGTCTCGAAATTATAAGGAGCGCTGCTAAGGTTCCCATTACGCTGAATACTTTTTTCATTTTGTCACCTCATTTTTTAATCTATAAGGATTATATCTATCCTACCTTAACCCTGCTGAATCGGAACCTTAATTCTTCCTTAATTGCAAATAAATTACCAAAAAAATGATATGATATTTTTATATATTGTTGTATTAGGGAGATTATTTATATGGAAAATACAAGACTATTGATTGTGGATGATGAACAGGCAATCCACCAAATGTTGCGAATCATTTTGCAGAAAGAAGGGTTTGAGCGAATTGATACGGCAGAAACAGCAGAGGAAGCGCTCAGGCTTTGTGGGGTCAACAGCTACGACCTGATTTTTCTGGATGTGATGCTTCCAGACCGAAGTGGTTTTGAAATATGTCCTCTCATCAGAGAAAAAACGAATGCTAAGATTTTCTTCCTGACAGCAAGGTCTACTGATCTTGATAAACTGTCAGGCTTTGCGTTAGGTGCTGACGATTATATCACAAAACCATTTAACCCTCTTGAAGCAGTGGCGAGAGTGAAAGCCCATTTAAGGAGACATAAAGTCAGCAATGTGAAGGAAAGTGCCAATTATCAATTTGGAGATTTATCTGTCAACAGCTCTTCTGGTGAAGTTATCGTTAGAGGTGTTAAGGTGTCCTTACCAGCACAGGTGTATCAACTGCTGCTGTTCTTCTGCCAGCATCCTAATCAGCTCTTCAGTAAAGCCCAGCTGTATGAAAATGTGTGGGGGGAAGATTTTCTCGGTGAGGATAACACAATTATGGTTCATATCCGCAAGCTCAGGGAAAAAATTGAACTAGACCCCAGCAAGCCCCAATTAATCGTGACAGTGAGAGGGCTCGGCTATAAATTAGCCGCAGAAGGTCGCAACTAAATGAATATGCCTAAACGATTTATATTGCAATTCTTTTTTCAGCTTCTTCTTGTATCCTCCTTTATTGCTGTCCTTATCTTTATATTTTGGGTATTCTTCGGCTACACTTTAACAAAATTAGAAGTAAACAGTGATTTAACGAAAGCTGATGTTTCTTCTATAGAAGGCTCTTTTTCCATAGATAAAGGACAAATAACAATTGAATCTGACATAAAAAAGTTAGCTAAGAAACAGGATGGCTGGATTGCTGTACTTTCTAAGGACGGAAAACTTTTAAAAACATACAACACACCAGCAGATTTTGAGTTCACTAAAACCGATTATAAATTGCTTTTATCTGAAAATCAGTCATTGCAGCAGTACGATTATAAAATCTGGACAATACGTGAGGATACAAAAAAGCCCCTGATTATTCTCTTTGGAACAGAAAACAGCAGTAAGGGTATTTTAGAGACTATTAAAAAAGAGGTAAATTGGAAGAAAAGCCAATTGGATCTTTCAGAGGCTGTTAAAAAAAACATAAAGAACAGCCAAGGCTGGGTGCAGCTTATCAATGTGGATGGGTCAACCCAGGACGGTTTTATGGCAGATAATCAGAAGGACCACTATTCTGTTTATGAGTTATTGCAGCTGACTAAAGTGGAAAACAAGGATTCTTCAGCCTATTACTATGAACAGACAGGGCAAGTTCTCCTTGTCGGCACCGAAAAAGTGGATTACGGACAAATTGAGACTGAAATGATGAAGGCCTTTGGAAGTACTGCCTTTATCATTTTTGTTGTCAGCCTCCTTCTATTATTAGCGGTGACTATTGTGTTCGGCTATAGGTTTGGCGCCCCCCTTGTTACCATCATGAATTGGATTGGAGATCTAGGCAAAGGAGTTTATGAGGATGGACATTACAAGCACTCTGTAATAATGACGAAAAAAGGAAAGCTGAAAAAGAAATATAGAATATACAAGGAATTAATTACAACCCTGACTCAGCTGACGGAGACCTTAGAGCAAAATAAACAAGCAAGAATAAAGGCGAGTAAAGTCAGAGATGAGTGGATCAGCGGTCTTTCTCATGACTTGAAAACACCGCTTGCCTCTATTGGGGGCTATGCGGAGATGCTGCAGTCAGACCAATATTCATGGTCAGAAAGTGAGGTTCGGACATTCTCTGCCACAATTGCGGAAAAGGCGCAATATATGAAGCAGCTGCTTGAGGATTTGACCTTAACATACCAGCTTAGGAGCGACGCCTTCCCTATCGCTAAGGAAAACGTAGAGATAAATGAACAAATTAGGCGAACGGTCATTCATTATGTAAATGGACCTGCTGGACAGCAATATCAGTTTGTATTCCAGCCTTATGAAGGTTCTGTAATCGCAGCAGTAGATCCGAAATGGTTTCAGCGCATTATGGAAAATCTGCTTGAAAATGCCCTAAAATACAATCCGCCAGAAACGACTGTCACGGTATCCATCCGCAAGCTTGATCAGCATTTACTGATGATTATGATTGAGGATGACGGTGTTGGCATGGATAATGAAACATTGAACAGGCTGTTTGAGCGCTACTACAGAGGAACAAACACAAGCAGCTCTAATAATGGGACTGGACTTGGCATGGCGATAACGAAAAAGCTGATTGAACTCCAGGGCGGCTCCATCAAGGTAAAAAGCGAACTTGGTAAAGGTACTTATATTCGCATTCTCCTTCCGCTTGCTGATGAATAAAAAAGGCTTCTTCCCAATAGGAAGAAGTCTTTTTTCCATTATGCTGTCTTCGTCTTCACAGCTCTAAGCTGAACAAACAGCAAGACAAATCCGACTACTGTAATGATTGGTGCCACCAGAACAAGATCTTGAAGTGGCAAATAAGTAACCGACAAGCCTCCTGCAAATGCACCGCCGGCATTGCCGAGATTCATTGCCGATTGATTTAGCGTGCTTGCAATTGTTGGTGCTTCTGCTGACAGCCCGAGTATGCGGAACTGGAGCATTGGCACCATGGAAAAGGCAAGGACGCCGAACAGGAATATGCCTGGAATCATCAATATTGTGGAGAATTGCAGCAGATACAGAACAAAGAAGTACAGAATGAAGATAACCAATATATACTGCAAGGATAAATTAATATTCCAGTCTGCCAATTTTCCGCCCACGATATTGCCAACTGTAACTCCAAGCCCGAACACGACGAGTATCCACGATACTGCTGCAGATGGGAAGCCTGTTACATCTGTTAAAATCGGTGTGATGTATGTGAACAATGTGAACACACTGCCAAAGCAGAACATTGCAATCAACAAAGCCAGCCATAACTGATTGTTCTTGAGGACAGCAAGCTCTTTTCTTAAGTCCGCCTTTTTCTGCTCTTGCGGCTTTGGCACAAGCATATATATTCCAATAAGTGTAATAAAGCCAATGACTGCGATAATGAGGAAGCTGCTCCGCCAGCCGAGCTGCTGGCCAACAAATGTACCGAATGGCACACCGATTACATTAGCAACTGTCAATCCTGTGAACATCAATGCCATTGCGCTGGCACGGCGAGAATGCTCTACAAGACTTGCGGCCATAATTGCTCCTACTCCAAAGAACGAGCCGTGCGCCAATGACGTCAGCAAACGGGAAGCCATAAGTACACCGTAGCTTGACGCAATTGTTGCCATTAAGTTTCCGAGAATAAATATTATCATTAACAACATTAATAAGTTCTTTTGTGACATTTTATAGGTTATAAGGACAAGAATAGGGCCGCCGACTGCCACACCAAGGGCATAGCCAGTAATAAGCTGTCCTGCTGCAGCAATAGAAGAGTTAACATCCCTTGCCACTTCTGGCAGCAAGCCCATGATAACAAACTCTGTCATGCCGATTGCAAATGCGCCAATTACCAATGTCCACAATGCCACTGGATATTTTTTATTCATATAATTCCCCTTTCGATGCATCAAATAGGACCATTATATCGAAAAAAACAGCCCAATGGCTGCCTTCTCTTTAAAAAAGTAAAAAAAGAACAAGCTGCTTTTTAGCTTACCTCTACACCTCAATAAGCAAAAAGCAGCGATCATCTACCTTTATTCCTATCTCCTCATCGAGCTTTAAAAAATGGACAATTTTTTCCTTAATAGCGTGAATAGGCTCTTGTTCTTTCACCAATAAATTAAGCGTGTTAGCAGAAATGGCTTCTGTTACACCGTCTGTATATAAGAACAGTCTGCCGCCCTCTTGATAAGCAAAGCTGCTTTTTCGGAATGTTAAATCCTCAAATATGCCGATTGGCGGGATTGTTGATTTGAATTCCGTGATTTCTGTGTCTCTCCCAATCCACAACGCCGGAGGGTGACCTGCATTTATGTATTCTATCTCCTTTGTATTCGTGTCAATGGTTAAAAAGATCGCTGTACAATAATGCTTTATGCCATCACCATTGCGAAACAGAAGATGAAGCTGTGTATCAAGCTCTGCCATAATTTCCTCAGCGGTAGCGCCTTTCATAATCAACAGCTGAAACAGTGACCTGAGCGACATGGAAATCAAGGCAGACGAAATCCCATGCCCCATAACATCAAGAATGATAAATCCATACTTGCCTGGAGAAATTTGATAAAAGCTGTACATATCACCAGACAGCTCGTTTGATGACTGGTAATAAGCAGAAATGCTTATCTCCTCATTACTGAAAGGAGTGGATAAGGAAATGCCCTGAATGTTTTTAGCCAAATCCAGCTCCCTTTTGATTCGCTCCTGATATTGTTCCTTTTGTTTATTGAGTTTAATAAGCTCCTTTTGTTTAGCTTGCAATTCACAAAGAACCTTTTCAAGCTCTTTGTTTGTTTCAGCCGCTTCCTTCAAGGCTGCAGCAGCAATGTTTCTTGCCTTCAAAATCTCACTTTCAAACTCAAGTCGTTGATGCATCGGAACAAGCACACATTCAATGACAAAGACGCCTTCTTTCTTATGTCTATTTGCAAAAATCAAGGCAGGAATCTCCTCGCCGCCTTTTTTCTGCAGAGAAAAGTGCATTTCTTCAATTTTATTTTCATGACGAATTAGCGGAAAAAAATAAAGCTGGCAAAAGATCCTTGAGGGCTTCGTCAATAACTGATTCATATGCTTATTAATCAAGTCATGACGGTCAAACCCTAACAGCTCCAGCAAGGTTCTGTTAACGGACAGAATATTCCCGTTATCTGAAAGCATTAGAAAGCCGCATGGTGCTTCATCCAGTTGTCTATCCATACATCACCAGCTCCTTTCCCTTAATCAAGGGTGCCTAAATATTCTCTCATTAATTCAACCGTTTGGTCCGGATGGCTCAGATGAGGGCAGTGTCCAGCTGCATCAATTACTCTTATAAGACTGTCACGCATATTTTGATGCATATATTCACCGACTGCTTTTGGCGCAACCACATCATCTGAACATTGAATAATAAGGGATGGCACAGAAGCTTTCGCAAGTTCTTGGCGATAATCAGAGAAAAACGTAGCAATCGCAAACTGACGGGCAATAACTGGATCTGTCGAACAAATGCTGATCATCAGCTCTTCTGCAAGAGAAGGCTGGTCTTCATTCGCCATGACCATCGCAGCAAAACCTTTCGCCCAGCCGATATAGTTTTTGTCGAGCAAATCAATCAATCCGTGAAGCTCTTCCTCCTCAAATCCTCCATAGTATGGCGGCTTGTTCAAATAGCATGGTGAAGGACCAATCATGATCAGATTGCTAAAGCATTGCGGTCTTTCCAAGGATGCCAGCAAGCCGATAATGGAACTGACAGAATGGCCAACAAAAATAGCATCCTCGAGCTGCAGCTCATCGCAAATGTCGAGAACGTCCTGTACATAGCCGTGCAAGCTTTCATATTTCTCTTGATCATATTGGGAGATGTCAGATTTGCCAGAACCGACATAGTCAAACAGGACAACTTGATAGTCTTGTTCAAAAGCACTGGCTGTCCAGCGCCACATATTTTGGTCACACCCAAACCCATGGGCAAAGATCATTGTTTTGGAGCCGTTCCCACTAACTTTAACATTATTGCGATGTGTTATTTTTGGATGCTGTCCCATTTAGTCCCCTTTTACTTTTTCGTTTTAGTTGATAAGGTCATTATATGCTAAAAAGTCTTGAAAATTAAATAAAATAGTTCAAAGTTTGAATATCTTTTTTTTGAGATTTTCACTAGACAAAAAGACATCTTCCTATGAAGATGCCTGCTAGTTTATTAATTATTAATATATTTTTCAAATACGAAGCCGAAATCTTTTACATTGTATTTCTTACGGCTGTTCATGAGCCAGTTAAAAACTTGATCATTAATGTTGCGGAAATGCTCGGAAACATCTCCCTCTATTGAAGCACGCACTAATGTACTAGACGTAATTTGCAGACTTTCCTTCGCAAATTCCAAAGAAATTTCGTTTTCCTGTGTCAGTTCACTGATTCGGATTAATGCTTTATATAAATCCTTGATAGCTTCAATATGGTTTTTATGTATATCAATGCTGAATGGAACAGTTCCCATCGAAAACTTAATTTCCACATCGAGATCAATCGTGCCTGCTGTTTCCATCGACACATCAGAAATCGCATGCTCTTTATACGAATATCTTTTCAAGCTTCTCTTTTTGCTGATTGCACTCGTACCGTCAAGATGGACTAACGCCCTGTTTGTAAAGCAATATTCATCTGTCTTTGATTTAATCAAAAAGTAAATTTTTTCATTATCCTCATGAAGGATATAATCATCAGCATCTACTTTATCATAATCAGAAGGGTGAATAACACTTCCTACATCACTTAAACCTAATGCATCAGACGCGATTTTTTTAAACACGGGTGAGTTCCTCCTAAAATGGTAATCTTCTAGTATATTACTCCATTTATTTACATCCACTACTATTATTTTAGCTTATTTAAGGAAAGGTTGAAAACTATTTTTCGAAAAGTTGTGCCATTTGTATCTAGGAAGAAAGTATCTTACATAAGAAAGAATACAAACATATACTAATAATGGGGAATTTTTTGTTTATTGTAAATCTATCACACAGTCCTATCGAGGTGTTTTAATATGGAAAAGGTTTATATCGACTCTGATCTTATCGGCAGGTCATTCATCTGCTCTCTTCTATCGGCAATAACGCTTAGTCTTGTTTTTATTTTATTACGGTCAACTTATTTTTCTTTTATGGAACTTATCATTTTTTCTCTTATTATCTTTTTCTTTTATTTGTTTATCGCTACACCGCTGCAAATTAAGCTGAACCAAAAGCCTAAAAGCTTCAGTATTAAATATCTTCTCATCTATCTGATTGGCTCTGCGATTACTAATGCTGTCTTATTAATGACTATGCATCAAAATCCTTTTAATTTCCTGGAGTTTTATTTAATGGTTTTAGCTGGTGCCATTATTTTTTGGATTTATGATTCGGTTTTGCTGCAGCAGCAGGAATAGTATAAATAGTAAGGTTTTTCTTATTCCAAGATCTTAGTTTAATAGTTCTCTTCATTTTTCCTTCACAATTAATTATACTGCAACTGCCCACTTTCTTGGCAGCGTTTTCAATTCACAAACCTCTTTGCGAAACATTGAACAAAACCTTCTGGAATGCAAATCACATGATAAAATAATGCTGCATAATTAAAAGCAACCGGATTAATATTCAAGACCAAAGCCATTGGTAAAGTGCTCAAATTTTTACAACATTTCAGCTATTTCCAAAACAAACAATAAGGAGTTGAAACCGATGTCAGCAGACCAATCAGCATTTTAATTCCCATTTACTTATTCATAATGCTTGTACTAGCAGAAGAACAAAATATCGTACTAATTACCTCGATATAAAAAAAAGGGAAATCAGCGAATGGCCTGCACTCGTCCGACTTTCCCATCTGTTAGCCTTACTTTTATTCCATGTGGATGGAAAGAGGAATTTGTGAGAATATCTTTAACTACTCCAACGGTTCTCTTTCCTGTTTTTTGATCTGCTTTTAAGACGATTTCAACCGTTAGCCCGGAGGTGATGTCTTTTCTGTTTTGGCCGTTCATTAGACGCCCATTCTTCTTCGCTGGTTGTTCGTTTTTTTCGTTTGCTGGCTGTTCATCTTTTGCATTTTTGTATTGCCGTTAAGATTTGGGCCTTGCTGAGACTGTTGCTTTTTATTGGCAAGCTGCTGCTTCATTGCATCCTTTAAGCTTACTTTTTTCTTTTCTTGTTCTGACATTTTGTTTTCCTCCATTGCATTTTTGACTTGCTATTGCTACTATAACACACACCTAAATAGGAAGAAATCATTCTCTACAATTCATCGGCGAATTGATTCAGTCTTACTGCCATTTCCTGAATTTCCTCCATAAATGCACATGTTTGCTTAATGGAATTTGCCTGTGACTCCCCAATAGATGCTATCTTCTCAATCGAACGATTCATTCTGCTTGTCGCCGCCTTTATCTGTTCCATTGTAGCGTGGATTTGCTGGGTTGATTGAACAGTATCTCGGGAAAACTTTCTAATTTCATTTGCGACAACTTCAAAGCCCTTCCCCTTTTCGCCTGCTCTGGCCGCCTCGATTGCTGCATTAAGACCAAGCAAATTTGTCTGATCCGCAACCCGCTTAATAAGAGACAACACCTCTGTCGATTTATTCACCTCTCCTTCTGCTTGTTTTGATTGCCCAAGAAGTTCCTGTGAGAAATTAGCCAAAGATCCAGAGCTGTCTGTAATCATGCCAATTTGTTTGTTTGCCTGCAATAAAGAAGCGAGCATTTGATTGACAATCTCCCGCAGTTCAGTCTGCCTGCGCACTTGCACAGCAATCCCGCCAATCACCTCTCCCTTTGTATTAACAATCGGCGTTGCTGTGCCGATAAATTCAAACCCATAAAAATTTGCTGGAACGGAGGACTTGAACGCTTTTTTATCCCGAAGAGCAATGGCAAGAGGTTCCTCTCGTGAAAGCAGCTGGTTTACTTTAATTTTCAAGTCGATTGCATCTCCAGGAAAATAGGCGACAAACTTTTCTTTATCACAAATGGCAATCGACAAGTCTAACGGGATAGCCATTTTCATCATAGGGATAATGTCGATAATGCTTTCTAATGATTCTGCTCTGTTTAACAATCGTAGAACTCCCTTCCCGCGTAATACTCTTAGTATCACTTAAGCAAGGAAATACTAAACATCACTACACATTAGTTCAATCGATGTTTATAATACAAATATAACCAATTTTTTAAGTGCGGTGATTTTTTGTTCAAAATATTATTAATTGAAGATGACGCAACCCTTTTTGCTGAAGTAAAGGACCGGCTCAGCCAGTGGTCTTATGAAGTATATGGGATAACTGACTTTTCTAAGGTAATGCAGGACTTTACGACAGTAAAGCCTGATCTCGTTATCATAGACATCCAGCTTCCGAAGTTCGACGGATTTCATTGGTGCCGCATGATTCGCTCTCAATCAAAGGTGCCGATTATTTTCCTGTCCTCACGAGATCATCCGACTGATATGGTCATGTCGATGCAGCTTGGAGCTGATGATTTTGTCCAGAAGCCCTTCCATTTCGAGGTGCTAATCGCTAAAATCCAAGCAATTCTCCGCCGTGTGTACAATTACAGCCTAGAACAGACGGAAAAGAAGACTTGGTGCGGTGCAACCCTCGATTATGAAACAAACACTGTAGCTAATGAAAATGGCACAATCGAACTGACAAAGAATGAAGCTTTTATCTTAAAATTGCTTGTTGAGCAAAAGAATAAAATTGTCAGCCGAGACACGCTCATTGAACATCTTTGGAATGATAGCCGCTTTATAAGCGATAATACCCTTACAGTGAATGTTAACCGGCTTCGCAAACGGCTTGAGGAGATTGGAATCGGAAAGTTTATTGAGACGAAAGTCGGCCAAGGCTATATTGCCATTGAAGAGGACGAGGTATGATTTGGAAATTTATTAAAGAAAAACAAAGCTGGCTTTTATTTATTTTGTTTCTCCTAGCATTGAATCTGGTTGTGGCAGCACTTGATGATACAATTGCCTTCACATCAGTTCTATATACTGTATTTTTGTCTTTGCTGTTTTGCCTGCTGTATTTGTTTTGGAGATATCAAAAGGAAACAGCTTTTTATAAGACTTTGACCGAGCGGGACGATAATCTTGATTTATCAGGTATCGCTGTTCCTGAAAGTCCATTCGAGGAAATTGTCACCGAAAGTCTGAGACAACAAACCTTGTTGTTAAAAGAAGAGCTGCTCACAAATACAGTCGCATTAGAGCAAGAAAAAGACGACCTCCTCTCTTGGATTCATGAAGTAAAGACACCTATGACAACATTGCGACTTCTAATTGACCGGATTGACGATAAAGAAATGCGAGGCAATTTAACATATGAATGGCTGCGGATACATCATCTTCTTGACCAGCAGCTTCATTCAAAACGCTTGCCTTTCATGCAAAATGATTTGTATGTGGAAAAAGTATCTTTAGAGGATATTTTGTACGATGAAATTCGCACATTGCAGACATGGTGTATCCAAAAAGGAATTGGTTTTGAGGTTGAGCTTTCAGAAACCGCAGTGCTGACAGACAGTAAATGGCTGGCATTTATTATCAGACAGCTGCTGACAAATGCCGTTAAATACAGCGAAAAAGCAGATATTGTCATTACAAGCAGCAGGAAAGACGAGCAGATTATACTGCAAATCCGTGATTTTGGAATCGGCATGGAGAAAAAGGATTTGCCGCGTATTTTTGATAAAGGCTTCACATCTACAGCTAACCATCAAAACCAGCATGCGACAGGCATGGGATTATACCTTGCCAAAAAGGCAGCAGATACCCTCCATATTACAATGGAAGTCGATTCCTTGCCGCAAAAAGGAACAGCATTCACCTTGACCTTTCCAAGAAAGAATGACTTTGTCCATTTGTTAAGCAATGCAAGCATGTGACAAAACTGTCACATGCTTCTTCTATTTTGTTCGCTGATTCGAAGGATGAGACAGTTCGAGGTGCCTATAATGTAGATATAAACAAGTGGTTAGGAGAGTGACTTAATTTGATGATATTAGAAGCAAATCAAATTCAAAAAAGCTATGGAAACAAATTTAATAAACAAGAGGTGCTCAGAGGTGTCAGCCTGTCTGTTCAAAAAGGCGAGTTTGTCAGCATTATGGGAGCTTCTGGTTCTGGAAAAACAACATTGCTTAATGTGCTGTCTTCCATAGATAAAGTAAGCAACGGAACCATTAAAATTGAAGGCAGTGAAATAACCGGGATGAGGGAGAAGCAGCTTGCTCAGTTCCGTAAAAACAACCTCGGCTTCATCTTTCAAGATTATAACCTGCTCGACACACTGACAGTGAAGGAGAATATCCTTCTTCCCTTGTCGATAACGAAAACACCAAGAAAGGAAGCAGAAAACCGCTTTACAAAAATCGCCAATGAGCTCGGCATATTTGAGCTAAAGGATAAATATCCAAACGAGATTTCCGGCGGCCAGAAGCAGCGCACATCTGCAGCCAGAGCTTTTATCCATGAGCCGAGCATCATCTTTGCTGATGAGCCGACTGGTGCATTGGACAGTAAATCAGCTTCTGATCTTTTGAACAAGCTGAGCAGCTTGAACGAAACACTTGCCGCAACCATTTTGATGGTTACACATGATCCACTTGCTGCGAGCTATTGCAGCAGGGTCATTTTCATTAAAGATGGACAAATTTACACACAGTTAAATAAGGGAGAGCAGGACAGGCAGCATTTCTTCCAGGATATCATGAAGACACAAGGAATTTTGAGCGGGGTGCAATATGAACATTAATCAGCTCATTTTTCGCAACCTTGTCAAAAACATCAAGCATTATTACTTGTATGTATTTGCCTTGATTTTCAGTGTCTGCTTGTATTTCGCTTTTGTCACCCTTCAATATGATCCGTCTATGGATTCGGTGGAAGGAACGATTAAAGGCGGTGCTGCCATTAAAGTTGCCTCTATCTTGTTAGTCGTTATCGTCTCCATTTTTCTTTTTTATGCGAATATGATTTTCATTAAAAGACGCAGCAAGGAAATCGGACTGTTCCAGCTGATTGGCATGACGAAGGAAAAAATCTTTTGGCTTCTAGGAATGGAGAACTTCCTGTTATACTTTGGAGCGCTTTTCATCGGTACCTTCATCGGCTTTTCCTTTTCAAAGCTAATTATCTTAGTTTTATTTAAGATAACTGGCGTAAAAGGAATTGCAAAACTTCATTTTTCAAATGAGGCATTAGTACAGACAATTCTTGTGTTTGCAGTCATCTATATCTTCATTATGCTGATGAATTACATCTTCATTAAAAGACAAACAATCTTAAACTTGTTCAGAGTAACATCATCTGCAGAAGGCAGAGTTAAAAAAATGTCCGTCATGGAGATTATTATCGGGATTATCGGGATAGCAGGAATCATCTCAGGCTATTATGTTTCGTCAAAGCTGTTTGATGGCGATTTTCAGACAATGAATGCATTGTTTGGTGCGATGGCCTTTATATTAGGGTCTGTTATACTTGGCACCTATCTCTTCTATAAAGGGTCTGTCAGCTTTCTGTTCAATCTTGTCCGCAAAAGCAAAAACGGCTATTTAAACATTAATGAGGTCCTGTCTTTATCGAGCATCATGTTCAAGATGAAATCCAATTCGCTTCTGTTAACCATTATCACAACTGTATCAGCGCTTGCGATTGCCTTGCTGTCGTTATGCTATATCTCCTACTATTCTGCTGAGAAAAATGCAGAGACTAGCATCCCCGCTAATTTTTCATTCGGATCGAGTGAGGAAGCTGCGTTGTTTACAGAACAATTAACCAAAAATAAGATAGCATATGACGAAACAAAGATTGACGTAATAATGGCTGATATTAATATCGGCAAAATTTTAAAGGCGGATTTCAACAATCTTAATTTCGACCCGAATATGACGACACTTGCTGTTGTAAGCGAAAACAGTGTGAAAGGGGTCGATTTAGAGGAGGATGAATCATTATTCACAAACTATGATGGTGCATTAAAAGAATTTATGCCGATGAAAAACACTGGAGATATAACGCTTGAAACAAAGGACGAAGCAATCCCGCTGCACCTCATTGGTTTAGATGACGTGCCAGTTATATCCTATAAGTACACAGCTGGCGGGATGCCGACAACGATTGTCGACGAAAAGGTATTTGCTCAGCTTAACAGCAACAAAAATGACAAGCTGCAGTTAGCTTCAAGCACTTATTTCGGAGTTAATATTAACAAAAACGCGGAGATTGAAAAAGCGAATGACATTTACCATGACCTTAAATTAGAGGAGCAGGAATTCAGCCTTTCCCGTCTCGATATGGCCACTAACAACAAGTCTAATATGGGACTGACTATGTTTATCGTCGGATTTCTAGGTTTGACCTTCCTTATCACTTCCGGCTGTATTCTTTACTTTAAACAGATGGATGAAGGCGAAGAGGAAAAGCATAACTACACGATTTTAAGAAAGCTTGGCTATACGAAGGGTGATCTGCTCAGAGGAATTCAAGGCAAGCAGCTGTTCAGCTTCGGAATTCCCCTTGTGATTGGTCTTGCTCACAGTTATTTTGCTGTCCAATCAGGCTGGTTCTTTTTCGGAACAGCATGGACACCAATGCTTACTGTTATGGTCGTCTACACGCTTCTCTATTCCATCTTTGGACTATTATCTGTCCTATACTATAAAAAAGTAATAAACAACGCGCTTTAAAATCTTTACCTATTATTGGCAGTTTATCTTCTGTCAGAAGGTCTATATATACTTTATAACCTTTTAAGGAGGATGATAGAAATGAGTAACTTTGACCAATACAAAGACAAAGCTATCGATGCTGCGAAAAAGGCGCAAAGAAATGAGAAAGTCCGAGACAAAGAAAGAGATATGGGTGAAAAGTTAAAGGATAAAATGAAAGATAAGTTTAATAAATAACCCGTATAAAAAGAGCAGGCTAGTTTACGTTAGCCTGCTCTTTTCATTGGGCAAATTTGGAGTTGCTGCCCCCTCCTAACATTTCCTGTGTAAGGCTTGGCAGCACTATTTCCACAGTCGTCCCACTACCTACCCTACTTTTAATGTTTAATTGGCCGTGATGGCCCTCTTCAATTATCTTGAAGCAGGTCATTAATCCAAGTCCTGTCCCCTTCTCCTTTGTTGTATAGAAAGGTTCGCCGAGTGTCGCAAGTCTCTCTTCTTCAATGCCGATCCCTTGGTCGACAATTTGAATTGATATCTTGTCTTCTTCTAGCGCTTCTACTGTTATCGCAATAATTCCCCCGTTTGGCATTGCTTCGATCGAGTTTTGCAGAAGGTTAAGGAATACTTGCTTCAAACGGTTTTCTTCACAAAAAATCATCGGGATGTCTTCATCCATCTTCGTGTAAATTTGTGTATTATACAAATTGGACTGAGCATTGATAAAGGTGACAACATCTTTAATAATATCTTTAATATTTTTCTTTTTATAAACGTCTGCAGTCGGTTTAGAAAGAAACAAAAACTCTCCGACAATCGTATTTATTCGCTCTATTTCGGATAGAACAATATCCAAATATTCATTCTGCTTATCATCAGACTTTAACAGCTGAATAAATCCTTTGATGGAAGTAAGAGGATTGCGGATTTCGTGGGCAATTCCTGCAGACATTTGCCCGAGCAGCGCCATTTTCTCTGACTTCTGCACATATTGGTTCGTCTGCTCTTTGCGCTCTGTAATATCTGTGCCGAGGGAAAGAACGGCATCCTTGCCGTCAAAGGCAATCGACAGACAGCTGACCTCAAAATAAAACACCGATTTGTCGAATCGCATCATTTTATATTCAATATTGTGGAGCGGCTTCTTCTCTGTTTTGACAAGACTCATCCGCATTTCCCAGCGTTCCTTATATTCAGGTGCAATGAATTCTCCGAAGGACCTGCCAATCAGCTCACTAGGAGAGTTCGCCCCCATCATTAGAACTGCTGCCTTATTCACATAGATAATTTTGTTCTTGTGATGAATAAACACCGGCTCTGGCAGGGAATCAACTAGCAGCCTGTAGCTGGTCTCACTCGAACGGGCTTTTTGCTCAAAATAGCTGCCTAAGTCAATATGATAGCCGACAAACCATGCAATGGCCGTAAAAATGAAGAAGTCGATTGTAAAGAAAGGCTCTTGGTCTGCTATCTTCTGATACAACGTAAATAGGACCGAAACTAACACCAACACAACTTGTCCAGTTCTTTTCATATTTGGAGGTCTCCCCATCATATCCATTGCTCCCATGCAACATAATAGTATTAACACGTTCTTTATGATGAACATTCTTTTCTCTTATTCTACCATCTGATTGGTGGAATTGGTAAAAATTTATGATTGTTTTTTTACGGCTAGATTATGTGTCTTTTGTCAAAAAATCTGCAGAAATCGCAAAAAGATCATTTCTTTATTGTTATATAGCTTTATTTTTCTTCTACCCTTGTAGCTTGCGGTTTCAAACGCTGTCTCATTATTCACACACTATTGCAAAATAAAGAATTCTTGTTCATGAAAACCCTTTCTTATTGTACTCTCCAGAAATACAATTGTATTCTTAGGAAAAATTTATTATGATAGTTAAGTTGAATCAAGAATTATAGATAACCAGCTGAAAGATGCTTTTTAATAAAACTGCAAGAAATGAGATTGGTTTTATTCCAACTTCATCATTTCGTTGCCGGAAACCTACTCCATGAGCATTATCATATTTTGAAAATTACGGCTGCTAAATCGTGAAAGAGGGGATATAAATGTCAAACAACAACAAGCTTTCCCAAGGCTTAGAATCACGTCATATCCAGATGATTGCATTAGGCGGAACAATCGGAGTCGGACTGTTCCTAGGCTCTTCCAGTACAATCGGCTGGACAGGCCCATCCGTTTTGCTTGCATACGCAATTGCTGGAATGTTCGTATTCTTTATCATGCGGGCAATGGGAGAAATGCTTTATCTAGAGCCTAGCACAGGTTCCTTCGCCACATTCGGCCATAAATACATCCACCCGCTTGCAGGCTATATGACTGCTTGGAGCAACTGGTTCCAGTGGGTAATCGTCGGCATGTCAGAAATCATTGCTGTCGGAGAATATATGAACTACTGGTTCCCTGATTTACCGCCATGGATTCCAGGATTAATCGCCATGGCAATACTAGGTGCTGCTAATTTAGTTTCAGTAAAATCTTTCGGAGAATTTGAATTTTGGTTTGCCATGATTAAGATTGTCACAATCGTGCTCTTAATTGTAGCAGGCTTAGGCATTATCTTCTTCGGATTTGGAAACGGCGGACAAGCTGTCGGCTTATCAAATCTGTGGGCACACGGCGGCTTCTTCTCAGGCGGCTTCACAGGATTTTTCTTTGCCCTTTCTCTTGTTATCGGTGCCTATCAAGGAGTTGAATTGATTGGGATCACTGCTGGAGAAGCAAAAGATCCAAAGAAAACACTAACAAAGTCAATCAACAGCATTATCTGGCGCATTCTTATTTTCTATATTGGCGCGATTTTCGTTATTGTTACAGTGTATCCATGGGATCAGCTCAGCTCTGTCGGCAGCCCGTTTGTAGCAACATTTGCTAAAGTCGGTATCACAGCTGCTGCTGGTATTATTAACTTTGTTGTTATCACTGCTGCCATGTCAGGCTGCAACAGCGGTATTTACAGTGCAGGACGCATGCTTTATACATTAGCAATGAACAAGCAGGCACCAGCCTTTTTTGGAAAACTAACTTCAAATGGCGTACCATTATTCAGCACAATCGGCGTTATGGTCGGATTATTAGTTGGTGTTATCTTAAGCTATATCGCACCAAAGGGCATCTTTGTTTACGTTTATAGTGCAAGTGTCTTGCCAGGAATGGTGCCATGGTTTGTCATCTTAATCAGCCAAATTCGTTTCAGAAAAGCGAAAGCAGCCGAAATGGGCAGCCATCCATTTAAAATGCCATTTGCACCTGTAACAAATTATGCAACTATCGTATTTCTATTAATCGTCCTTGTCGGCATGGCCTTCAATAAAGACACACAAGTCTCTCTTGTTGTCGGAATCATCTTCCTTCTCTTAGTTGTCATCAGCTTCTTCGCTTTTGGCATCGGCAAGGAACGCCCAGACAAAAAGGACACTACTACAACAGCAAACCGTTAAATATAGAAAACAGCACTCCTTAACATTAAGGAGTGCTGTTTTTTATTTAGCTGATTTTTTTTGACCTATACAACAGGCAAGAGTTAGGAAAATGTATGGGTATGTTAATAGAATCAGCTCTAAAAATCCATATTCTCTAAAAATATGACCTTCTCTCGGGTCTGTATCATAGTAATAACCTTTACCCACCATATAGATGCCGACGAGCAAATAAGTGACAAATGATATAGTAAGCAAAACATATCCTAGTATATGGAATTTTATATTTAGAACACAATATAATAATATGCCAAAAAAGATTAATCCTAACAATAGTAACAATACACATACATATAATGGCTCATATAAATAATCACTCTCACTTCCAGGGAAGTTCATCATCCTCCCTCCTTTCTCTTATTTAATACGAGCTCGCATTTAATAAAAGGGATTCGCACTTGAATATACGATTCCCCTTTTTGCTTTCACTGCTTTTTCTTTTTACCTATACTACAGGCCAGTGTTAGGAAAATGTATGGGTATGTTAATAGAATCAGCTCTAAAAATCCATAATTATTAAAAATATGACCTTCTCTCGGGTCTGTATCATAGTAATAACCTTTACCCACCATGTATATGCCAACCAATAAATAGGTAATTATAGACAGTCCAAGAAAAACAAACCCTATCATATTAAATTTCAAGTTCAGTAAACAATATAATAATATGAAAAAAAATAGTAACCCAGCAGAAAATAACAAAAGTACTACTATCATTGGTTCATAAACAGTAGCACTTAAACTATTAATTAGCCCCATTGATTTACTCCTGTTAATAATTTTTTTTCGGATTACATGCATCTAAATATGTGTTAAGTAGAGACTTATCAGGTCTCCAAGGTTCTAAGTTCCATGATGTTTTCCAAACAGTACCTGGATTTATCGCATGACATATAAATTGATCTTTCATCCTACCATGTTTTGAGCTCGCTATACTTTTCTTGAAATTTGCATCTGCGGTAACCTCAGACCACATGTCCTTTGCAATAACAGTTGATGCAAATGTCCCTGTTAATGGTGAGCCTAAAACATAGCTTGAAGTTACGAATAATTTTGCACACGTTCTTGTATAAACAGAGAATTTACCACTGCTACTATTTCCAAAATACTTTGAGTCAGTATTATTTATGGTATCTGAACAGAACAAAGGATCAGCTTGGAGAGGGTAACTATCGCCTGTATATTCTACTGTTTGATAGATTGCATTATCCTTGAGAGTATACTGACTTTCTATAAAATCACCTTCATTATCAACAGCCCAAGGCTTCCCAATACTGAATATTATTTCTCCCTTATCATCTTTAACATAATATAATCCGTCTTCTTCAACTAAATATTGGTTTTTCTCTAACTCAATGTCAATTTTAAATTCTTTAGGCGATTCTTCAGATTCCAGTGTATAAATTTGCCTGAAACCTCCATCCAATATTTGGTTTTTCACCTGATAATCTTCATCTTCATTTTCATAAACTATAGTTCCATCATCATTTTCTTTAAACTCTAACTCTTCATCATCTAAAGAAATCTCAATACTATTTCCATCTTCATCTGTAAATTCTATACTACTTTTATCAAAATCTATCTCTGCACTGTATTCTTCTTCCTCCGATATGATACTATCCCTATTTTCTTTATAGTCACTTGTTTCAACATCTTCGATTAAATCGAATGGTAACTCCTCCATATTGGCTGCAAATTCTTCAGGAGATTTGATATTAGAAATATCCTTCGTCTCTGCTCTTGTAATTGGCAGATTAAACATACCTACAAACAGAACGGTAATTACAATTAGACTAAATATTTTTTTAAACATAAGAAATTCCCCCTCAATATTTGTAATACTTAAAGTGAAACATCTTGCTTCATGGATTTTTTTATATTTCATCTGCCCTCCTCTCTTCTTTTTTGGGTTTCTTTATTGAAGCATCCGTTTCCTTTGAGTTCACAAAATGATCATGGAAGATGGGTTATTCACATTAATTAGCACATAGTAGTATTTCTCTAAAAATTGAAAGGGAAATTTTTCATTATATTTCTACCTAAGTTAGAAGGAGAATTAATACAAAGCACTCTCTATTAATTGATGGACACAACTAACATAGAGTGCTTTTTTGGATATTTGTTCAAAAGTAAGGATTAACTATCTAAGAATAAATGCTTAGACAAAAAAGATGAGCCCAATAAAACCGGACTCACCCTTCCTTGTTAACTTTTCTGCACGACAGCTTTCCTGCCCAGATTACGAAGTCTGGACAGCCGTCTTTTAATGACAAATTTCAGCGCTGCATATCGCATCTTTTTATAAATACTTCTGCAGTTTTCCTTTGTCCAATTTAACATCACAAAATAATCATTTGCGTTTTTAGCGGAATATTTTAAGAAGTACATAACTGTAACGTACACACTGTTTCCAAACCAGTCCTCTACTTCTTTGGCATTGTAGTTGAAGTCATTAACAGCCATATTTTTGATTGTCTTTTTTTCGTTTAAATTTTCAATGATAAAGTCACTCTTTAAGTTAAAGGTGATATTATTGCCGTGAATTCGATACACACCTGCGACTGTATCAAGAAAGCCGGCATCGCCAACGAGCAGGGATCTTAAATAGATAGCAGAATCATTGACCATTTTCATGTTTACAATGTCCATCTCAATGAGCGCAGACCGCTTAAAAACAGTTGTTAGTGTGGATGCTGGCTTCGGGTAGCCTTTTTTTTCAAAGTTAATAAAATAATCATATTTTTTGACGATGGTGTTTAGCTTAAGGTCTGAAAGTTTTAATTCGAATTTGTTCGTTTTATCTAAGAATACATTAGCTGCAACAAATGAAACTTCTGGATGCTGTTCATGAAAATGGACTGCTTTGCTTATATAATTCGAATCAATCAGATAATCGTCATCATCTAAAAAGAAAATATACTCGCCGTCAGCATGTGTAACAAAGGCTTTCAACCGGTTTGTGCCTGGTCCTTCATTCTTGTTATTTCTCATATATATGACATTGGACGTACTAGCATATTTCTTCTCCATTAAAGAGCTTGTTCCGTCCTGGGAGTTATCGTCTATGATGATTAACTCAATATTTGGATAATCTTGCTTTAGAATACTGTCAATTACTTGTTCTAGAAATCTTTCTCTATTATACGTAGTAATAATAACATTCACTTTCGGTGCTGATTGTTGTGGGAACGTAAGATTATCATGCAGCGAGTTTTCCTTAAAAGCTTGAAATCTCGTTATATGAGTGAAAATTTGTTTAGCAGCTGCTTCATCTAGAAAAAATTGCGCTTCTAAATAGAAAAGAAACACTTCTTCAGACAGCTTTCCTTTTAACAGCGCAAGTAACACTTCGTTAAAATTCTCTATATAATCCTTTTGTTCGGCAGAGTCAGCTAGTTTTTCACTTAAAAACTTTTGCAGTTGTGCTATATCCACTATAGTGCTCATTTCTTGCTGATTGGTATGGAAAAAGTCAGTAATCACAGTGCCAGTTTGTTTTAGTTCATGCTCCGAATTCATAAACATCCTCCTCTCTTATGTAGAGATAGATTTTTTGCGCTTTTGTTGATTAATAAGTTTAACGATAATATCTCTTGTATATTTAAAAGCCTCTCTGTCGATAACAGCATTAACAGAAGCAAATATCACAATCGTTAATCCTAATAAAATAACGGCGCTAAGAATTGTCGTTACATAAGAAGTTGGATGAATGCTCATCGCTTTGGCTGCAGTTACGATGATTGAGAATATCACAATATTTGTCAGCCATCTTCTTATTGTCATCCACGCATTTCTTTCCAGTATCTTTTTGTTCGCATAAAGGACGATATCGATAGAGCGATATAATAATGCTGCGATTGTGCCAAGCAGCACACCATATATTCCTAAAAACTGAACAAGCGTGATGGAGCAGACTAGATTAATCGTACATTCCAATATCGCCCGGCTTTGTGTCTTCTTGAAATGCCCTGCAATATTTATGACATTATTAGAGGTTGCTCGCGCATTCACTAATAATTTAATGATGACAAATAAGGTCGGTATCCAAAAATCAATATAGTTTATATCCTTAATTCCGCTCGTATACAGCTCCATAAATGGCAAGATGAATATATAGGCGACCGTAAATAAGGAGAACACAAAGGACATGAAACAAACTTCGTAAGCATTAAATAGTTTTAAGAACTTATCTTTGCCTTCATGAAAGGTTTGTCCGAGTGCAAATGTGACACTGCTGTTGACGGTGCTGATGACTTTATCTAATACAGAAAACAGCATATTATAAAGCACATAGACACTTACAACCTTTAAATTCGTAAAGATAGTCAGAATAAGGACATCCGTATTGTTAAAGATTAGAGAAGATATTTGGTGAACCATCACTGATTTTTTTTGCGAAATGGCGTCAAAATCTGGTTTAACCTTTAAATCTAGCCATTGATAATTTCTATTAATATAGATTTGATAAATGATAATTTGCACAATCATTAACACAAAATGTGTCGATTGAATCGCAATAAGATTATAGCCTTTAAGGATAAATAGAATCTTTAATCCACTTATCACAATATTAATAAGTGTTGTGATTGATGTATCGACATAGCTTTTTCCTTCTGCAATTAAAAAAACTTTAAAGGTTCCTTGAAAATAGAAATTAATAGCTCCGCCCATACCTGTAACGAGAATTACAAACATAATCGTCATTTTATCGATGGATGAATCAATAAAAAGCGGATAGAAAACGGAAAGCAGGATAATACAGATAAAATAGTAAATACCCGTTTTTTTATAGTAGCTTGATGTAGCTGACAGGATAGAATTTATATTTTCCCGATTTGCACCTGCCACTTGTTTATATAATGCTTGTAAGGAGGCAGCTCCTACCCCTGCTTCTAATAGGGACATATAAATAATAATTTGCCCAACAGAAGATAATAATCCATTTACCTCAGAACCAAAGTTCACCAAAAGTAAACGCGGAATTAAAATGCCCAGTGCTATGATTAGTAACTGACTTATTAACCCTAAGGCTAAATTGATCAGACTTCTTTTGGCTTTCATATTTACTCCTTTTTATTTCCAGTCATTCAACAAGTATTTATCCAGCTGTAGAAACTGCAGGTTAGAATCCTTGATAATATGCTCCATATCCAGTTCTCGATACTCTACCTGTGCAAGTTCTGTAATATCAAGCTTGCCAATATCCTTGATTTCACTGTATTTTCCTTCAAAATTTATATCGTGTAACACATTGGTCATTTTTTTGCTGTAAATTATCGGAAACACTTTTTTCTTAAATAACAACCCAAGAATCATCGCGTGAAATCTTGTGGCATACATTATTTCGACTTTATGAAGCTCCGCCAATGCTGTATCTAAATCATTTTTATAGTTAACTACTTTGATGTTAGGCTTGTATTTTTCGTCCATTACTTGCAGCAGCTCAGCGATTGCTTTTTCATCACCTTCATATTTACAAAAGGAAAATAACGTGACTTGATAATCATTGTTAATAAATGATTCACAAATTTCTTTCATCTTCTGTAAATAAGCCGCTTTAAATGGTGCTAGGTTTTCCCGGTTACTCACATCTATCAGTGAAATACCAACCCTTTTCTCCACCTGAATTCCTTGTGCTTGATAATCCAAATTAAACACAACATCTTGTGCTAAGCGGACATTGGGAAGCTCTTTAAACAACTCATATGATTGATTATCTCTAAAGCAAACATCATCATAGTTTGAGAAGATATGTTGATAGCTTTCAAAAAAGCCGCTATTTTCATATGGCCCAAAATTGCAGCCTAACAAAAAATTAGACTTATTATTTAATAGCTTCGCTTTATCCTTTTTTATCTTCATTTTCCAATTCTCTTTTTCGATAAAAAGAGAGCCGCCAATATATACATGTGCGTCCATCGTTAAACCAAGCATCGTTCTAATAAAGGATTTGCTGAATAGTTTATTAGGAATCTTATCAATCACCTTATATAGGATATTCGGATAAATCACATGTAAGTTTTTTATTCCTGTGAAAGCACTAAGCTTCCCTTTATTTTCATAAATATAGAATTGTGTTTGAGGGTATCGCTCACATAAAACTTTAACGAATAAATCATCTCCTAAGTTGTTGTTTAAATATGCTGATATTAAAACCCTTTTCAAAGAAACACCTCGTTTATCCATACAGTTAAGTTAGTTAGTTAAGTTAGTTAGCTTTTTTACACAATCTTCTTTTTAAGCTGTTTCGGGTACTTTAATAAAACATCGCCTAGGAGAAACTGACCCTTTAAGTATTGATGAATTACAATTCTTTTCATTAATTTTTTTATCCCTTTATTGTTATGCTTTACGGAAGCTTCCCATTTAGGGAAGTAGCGGTCCATTGTTGTCTTTATATTCACAGCTATATTCATTCTTACAGTCGTATCTTCTACGTACATGAGTTTAAATAATAATCCATTCAAGAGATGGTCGATAAACAAATATTCAACCTTATTTAGATTCTTATTAAGCTTCCCTTGTTTTTCTAATTCCTTATACACATTTTCAACCATATAAATCTTATCGTTCAGTTTTAAAGGATTAATTGTGTTCGTTTGAGAAGTATCTCTTGAAATATCATAAAAATAGAGGGCTTGATCAATTTTTGCTATATTACTAGCATTCGCAACAACCACTGGGACAATCCCGAGATCTTCATACCAATAGCCCTCAGGAAAACGATAGTTTTCCCATAACTTTCTGCTAAACAGTTTATTACAAGGTCCGGCACTGCAGGTATGCAGTTCTGTGCCAAGATGAATATGCTGTTTCTGGCCTTGTTTATTCACTTTGTAATAGTCAAACACAATCAAGTCACATTGTTGGCTGTTGACTATATCCACACATGCTTGAACGGCATTATTGTCCAAATAATCATCGCTGTCCACAAACATAAAGTATTCGCCTTTTGCGATACTTATCCCTAAGTTTCTAGCGCTCGCTTGACCGCCATTTTCTTTGTTATAGATGCGGATTCTATTATCTGTTTTGCCGATTTCCTCTACAATGCTTAAAGAGTTATCAGTCGAACCGTCATTTATCACTACTATTTCTATATGTTTATACGTTTGATTTTTGAGTGAATCTAAACATCTCGTTATATATGCTTCTACATTATAAACAGGTATGATAATACTTATTAAAGGATTAATCATGTCTTTGTTTGTCCCTCCGCTATGTTGTACATTAGGGTAGCTCCTCTTTCGTTCATTATACTAACAATTAGAAAAGCAAAGATAATAATGGAATTTAATTAGCAGAAATAACACTAATTCTTTACAGTAACTTAAAGTTTTTCCTGTTGCTTTTAATGAACTCCCTCTCTTTATCCATCAAACTATTACAACTCTTAAAATAATTCATGGTTTAAAAAAATTCACAGCGTCTATATATAAAGTACAACACTAAAGGAGGCTGTCCAAAATGGTTAAACCGAATGATTTAAAAGACAAAACAGTGGACCGTCCACTTGATGACAAGAAAGTTGAAGAACAGGTAAAGAATATTAAAGAAGACAACAACGAGTCTGATGAAAAGAAGAATAAAGAATAAAAAATAAGCCTCCAATAAATGGAGGCTTACTTTCCGTTTATCCAAAAATCTCGCCGTCGTTTTGGTCGAGGTCCATAGCAGAGTACATATAAGCTTGATTAAAGTCAGGAGTATATTCCGGTTTATCTGACAGCTTTTTAAGATGTCTGCCTATTAAGTACTTCGTCTCACTGGAGATGAAACCAAACGGCAATTCTGCTGCTCTGCCGAAATAAATCGATGACTGCTTGCCGCTGCTTAACACAACCTTCTTGCTGTTTACCAAATATGGGCGGTCCATTTGCGTTGTATAAACGGTCTCCCAATCATTGACTGTCTCAAAGGCAATTTTGGAAAGATGGCCGCCGGAAACAGATAATAGAATAATATCTGGCTCTAAATAATCTACAAGCTTGTGCCAAGCTGGAACACCGCTTGATTCAAGGTTTTTCTGTTCACTTCTGCTGAGCGATTCCCATGTCTGATTCGTCGCAAGGGAGGAACAGATGTCTGTATGGATGGCCGTGTTTACCATATTGCCGTAGAAGCTGGCATCAAGACCGTTCAATAACGGCTCATAGGCTGGATCAAACCATTCTTTGTATGGCTTATCTTGGAAGTATTCATTTAGGGCAGCCAAATATTGCTGATTAAAATCATAATAATGATCTTTTTTCATTGGCTGAAAACGAAGGAAAGGGTCTGGGTCAGGGAACTCCTTCTTGGAAGGATTCAAACCGACTGTAATGATACGGATCGGGGATTCAAAATATTTTTTGATATTGCCAAAGTACAAAATTGGCATAGAAGATTTCACAACATAGGATAAATCTTTTTTCGATTCGAAGTTTTCCAAACACTCTTTTGCTAGACTGGTTAGTTTTGCAGGTTGAATAACAATAAAAATCACCCTTTCAAGAATTTTAAAAAAGTATTGCTCTACTAAATATTTCGCCCTCTATTTCAGTTTTCCCTTCAAAACGATTTAACACATCCAAACTTTTTTTAAAAGAATGATTCAAAATGCTTTAGACGCACGCCTTGAAACCTGCCATAATAGGAAAACCAGAGAAAGAGTAGCGTTCAAACTTTTTTTAGCAATCATTTACTATAAATGTAAAAAAGCAAACTCTTGGTTGTGGAAACGCCTTCTTTTTTAATGGATAATAATGCTAAAAGAAGGTTTGACATGATTAATGAAAAATTTTTTGCAAGTTCATTAGGAAAACAAATCCGCTATGCAAGAATGAAGAAGGGTTTATCCCTTGAACAGCTCGGCGAACGGACAAGCATGAGCCCCAATTTCATCGGCAGGATTGAACGCGGCACATCTATTCCAAAATCCTTTACTCTATATAAGCTATGCAAGGAATTGGGCATCAATCCTAGTTTTCTGTTCATTCAAGCAGAAAAAGAGTACAAGGAGCAAATTTAGCTTACTAACTCCTTTCCCCTCCCCATTTATATTCTCTCTAAATCCCTGTAATTTTTACTGTATCCAAGAAACAACAGACAATACCTCTCGCAAAAAATTTTTCCCTTCTTAAGATTAACTGCATGCAAACCTCCCTTTTCACCTACTAAAAAAGGAGTGCATCGCAATGGCTAATTTCTATGATGATTATGAAATAAGCGAAAAAACCCTCGCCTTGAAACCTGCCTATAATCTGGAGTACAGCACGATTGTTCTTGAAGGAACAGAAGAATACTATGTAAAGAAAACTCCGCTTGAGCTGATCAAACAGGCCTCCCTTTTCGGCGGGGCTGAATATGACGGACGGCGCTGTGCTGTTTCCTTTCTGACCGGCATTAAAAAGAAAATCCCCATTCCCATCAATCCGCAAAAAAACATCTACGCTTTCCCGACACAATCGCCAAGCCAAATGGACTGCCACTGGATTTTTTTCTCCCATGTTAACCTCATTTCAGGAGCATCCTCTGTCAGCAATAAAAGTACAATGATTGTTTTCCAAAATGGCAGGAAGCTGGAGGTTAAGGAATCGGCTCATATTCTCGACAAACAGATGTACAGAACCTGGATGTGTGTGAAAGCATTGAGCGGTGATTTTCCTGTCAGCACATAATCTCTTGCCAACAATAAGAAAATCGGGTATTAATGAAGAATAAAAGTTGTTACAGGAGGAAGATATGGCAGAGATTATTCGATTCATCGCCGGGATTGTCAATGAAATACATGATATTATCATGCAGGCTGCGGCCCATTTCGGCTGGCAGGCTAGTGATAAAGACTTGCATCTATGGATTATTGGCATCATTGGCATCCTCTCCTTTTTCGCGGTTCATGCCGTTTTCAAACTGCTTGCAAAATGGAGCATCACGAGCATCTCCTTCATTTATACCTTCACACTCATATTAGTACTCGTTTTTGCTATTGAAATACAACAAGGCATCACCGGCCGCGGCAATATGGAGTTTCAGGATGCAGTCGTTGGGATTTACGGATTTTTGCTGTTTTTCGGTGTTTATGTGCTGTACAGGGTTATTCGGTATGGTTTTCTGCGAATGGCACGGAAAAAGGCTAAAGCTGGGCGGACGAGAAGATCAGGGTAAAAAAAGGAAGAACCTTTTTTAGCGGTTCTTCCTTTTTCTATTTATTTGTCTTCTGTGCTGATAAGCTCATTTATTTCCAACGCACCATCTTCAAGCTTATTCACTTTATAGGAGGATTTGTACTCCTGCCTTTTTGTTGTTCCATCTTCATAAGTAATGTCATACACATCTTCTGTATCAACAACATAGCCTTCGTCTGTTTTTTCATAATCTGTCACCTCGACAGAGACAACTTCTTCTGTAATGCCCTTTTCGTAAATATACTTTACATAATCTTTCGACTCTGTGTACGCTTTGCCATTCGGATCTAAATACGGACGCACAAAGGAGAATTCCCCTGCATTCATAGCAGAAACACTAGCATAGTAATAATCTTCCATGAATGAGTTCAAAGCCTCTTCTGTTTCTTCTGGTGTATCCTCCGTAAATTCTAAATCAATATAGTTCGTGTTAATAACTTTTTGAGCAGCAGTTTTCATTACGCCGTCCTTTGTTTCATACTCTGCATGAAGACTGATAGAACCGTCTGTAGGAATTGGACCGAAATCATATACATCTGCAACCTTTTTGCCAGTACTCTTTCCATTCACAAACAGGATACTGTCATCAATATTAGAATAAATATCTACATATTCCCCTTCAAAATCAAGATAGATATCCAGCACATTAGCATAAGCATCATCAAAGTCGAGCTTTTCTGTGTGTGATAAAGAAGCATAGTCGCCTTTATAACTGCCTGCAAGCTCCGTGTCACCTGGCAGTACATCCTTTATGGTCAGATCTTCGTCCACCTTCTGCTTGCTGTCTCTATATTCTACTTCTGCTCCGTCCAAATTGGCACTTACAGTTAGCTCAAATGGAATTGCCTCGATTTTGTATTGCTGGTAAAGGCCGAATTTCTTATCTCCCTTTACAAGACGCACAATTTCATTGCTGCTGTTATCTGTAACAGTCGCCCCGGCTGTGACACCTTCATAGGAAAAGGAGCTGGATATTTCGGATTGATAGTCTTTCAGATAAGCTAAGTAGCTTTTAATGTCTTTCTCTTTGAAGTCACCATCAAATTGCTCAAAGGAAATAACCTTCTTCGCCTCTTTTACATCCTTGCTTTTGACAGCTTGTTCAAATGCTTCTATTGTCTTTTCCGGTGTATATAGACTAGCAATGAACTTATGTGCACCAAACAGAATTACCACAGCCAGCGCAGCTGAAAGGATGATGATTTTATTTTTTTTGGACATTGGCTCTCTCTTAGCTTCTGCTGTTTGATGATTAGCATTGCTGGAAGGAGCTTGGACCGTTTTGCCGGTTTGTGCAGCTTCAAATGGCTGTCCACATGAATTACAGAAATTCTGGCCTGCCTTTCTTTCCGTACCGCAATTTTTACAAAATTTCATTTTTCTCTTCCCCCATATTTTAATAAGAGGCCTGAAATACGACAGGCCCCCTAAGTTCTCTCTTTATGTTAAAAACCAAATGGATTCATCATATCGAGCATTTCCTCGATGTTTTCCAATGCTGCATCACCAATGATCATAAATACAATCGCAATCGCAATATAGGATAAAAGAATGCTGTAGAATGCATCCAATCCACCGTTACTCTGCTTTTTATAGCTGTAAATAATCAATGGAATCACAAAGGAGAATGCCGTTAATCCCAACAACAGGAAGAATACAAAAGAATAAGAACCAATTAAGGAAATAATTAGTGCAATCACAAAAAATGAGGCTGGAACTACTAAGAATGTACCAAATCTCGCTAGTACATCAAGAAAGCCGGCAGAAGATTTACCAAGCTTGACCGCTCCGAAGATAATTAGTACTACTAATGCAAGTATAATTAATAAAATAAATAATGGTTTAATTACAACAGCACCGAAGCTGATATCTGGCGAAAACCAGCCACTGTTATAGCTGCTAAATGCACTCTTTAATGCAAAATAACTCATAAGCGGAATCATCAAAGCAAATAAAACAATTGTAATGATTCCATTGATGAAATTCTCTTTCCCTGTATTTGCTGCTGCTTGAACAGGATTTTTTAATGCTGTTAAAAAGTATGAAAAGTATTGCTTGGAAACAGTCTTCGTTTTCTCTATATATGCTTGACTGCTTCCTGTCTGTCCAGCTGTTGTTGAAGCCGCTGCAGCTGCTTCCTCTTTGGACAATACTGGATTTGGGTGTGTCCCGGTTTCTGTCTGCAGATTTGCTCCGCATGATTCACAGAATCTAGCATCCCTATCATTAGGATGCCCGCACTTTACACAATTCACTGTTAAGTCTCCCCTTTTTTCTATCTATATATTGAAAATCAAGAAAAAGCTGTATTCTCATACAAAATATTCAATTCCCTAAATTTCCTCACTTATTGTAATAGGTAAATCAACTTAACACCAGTAATAATATGGTAAATAAATAATCCATTATACTCATTATCCCTTTTAAAAAATACCACTCTAGTTTTTAATGCAATTCTTAACCTCCTGCTAATACAAGGTTTAAAACAATTAAAAAAATACGGATACCCTTGTAAATTTTTCTCTGAACTTTCGTTCGACAAATTTCGAGGGTATCAGCGTAACGAATGGAATCATTTACTATTTCATCCTGCTAAAACACTACCGATATAAATTAAAAAAAGAGATTCATATAAGGACATGATGTCCAGCTGACGGCTTATCGGCCAAGGGTCTATGCCGATAAGCCGGGCTACTTTTTTCGGGAAGGATGAACACTTGTGGGGAAAATAATTTCTGGATTTTCTGCTTTTCTATTACTCTTTTCTATACCTTTAAGTACTTTTGCTCAAGAGGAGAATGTATCTTTAAAGGCAGCTAGCGTTAATACAAACTTAAACACAAGTTTGGTACCTCGGCTTGATATAAGCAAGCATCTTAACTTTGACAATGTGGAGGATTATCCGCTTATCAGGGACGGTGCTGTGGCGGGAAGCTTGACCGACAGTGTCGGCAGTACCAATACAGTTACCTATATTGGCACCTCTTCCTCTGAAACCGCAGATGAAGCGATGAATTTGCTGCTGGCTGTTCAAAATGACAGCACAAATAAGGATGCTTTTTTGGATATAGAATTTTACACAGACAATAATGGGGCCCTTGACTATATCGGCGGCATTTCAAACGATATGTCTTCCTCTTTCGGAAACATGAAGCTTGGAATAACGCTTCCAAAGTCACTTTATAAAAACAGTGCCTACATATACTTGCGTCTTGGCACCTCGAAAAGCCAGTCTGATTTATATTATTCTGATACAACTTATTTCAAGGTAGCAAACCCATTTTACACAGGAACTGCTTTAAACATAAGCAGCGGGACAAGCTATTACAGCTTAATCAGCAATGAATCTACCAATGCTTATCAAAGCGAAAATACTGGGTCATTAGAGATTAACAATGATGAATATACGTTCAACAAAAACATGGAAAAAGAAGCCTATATGCTTGATTATGTCGTTCCGTTCGAGCCAGAAGATGCGGACAAAGTAACGACTAAAAGCACCAATTCTGTAATCGCCTCCTATGATGAGGGCGACAGCAAAGCATTTTGGGTAACAAATATTGAGACAAATGAAGATTACCAGCTGACTGCAAAGCTTCTGTACAGTGGCACCTACGCAGATGTGTGGGTAAATAACAATGAAATTACGGCAGATGCGGCTGCACAGCTCGGCAAGGAATTCGATGATTCTATTCACCTTTCTGTGGCAACAAATTTCGGGAAGGAATCAGATGTTAATAATGACGGAAAGGTTAACATCCTTGCCTATGATATTAAGGATGGGTTTACTGGTAGCGGCGGCTATGTTGCTGGCTATTTCTCGCCTGTCGATTTATATAATGATACAAACTCAAATAAGTCAGAGATTTTCTATATTGATACGTACCCGCTCATGTATGACGCAGGCGATATCGATGTGTCTGAGGCTTATATGACACTTGCCCATGAATTTCAGCATATGGTCAGCTTTAACCAAAATGTGTTTATCCAAGGATCTACACAGCTGGACACATGGCTTGATGAAGGGTTGGCGATGGCAGCCGAACAAATCTATTCAAAGGATATCCTGCAAAGCAGGATTGATTATTATAATTACAGCACAAGCATCACATCAGGGCAGTCCTTACTGAATTGGGATTATTACGGGGACACGTTAGCGAATTACTCCCTTTCCTACTTGTTCCTGCAATATTTGAAATATCAGGCTGGCCAAGGGGACAGCATCTTTAAGGAAATTATCGCAGACACAAACAGCAATTACAAAGCAGTCGAGAACATCATTCATAAATATATTGATCCTAAACTAACATTCGGACAATTTATGACGAATTTTCGGGCAGCACTTGTCTTGAAGAAGGATTCTGGTCCGTATGGCTTTAAAGGCGTTTCCGCTTTTGATTCCCTTAAAGAGAAGCTGTACAGCGGGACAACAACTTTGTCTTTAAAAGGCGGCGGTGCTGTTGTAAAAGGATTAAGCTCACCAGAAGACTTTTCTGTACCATCAACGAAGGGTGCCGATATTACGTATACAATGCTGACAAACAGCAGCGGCACAGATGTGCCGACAACGCCGACTGTGTATGCAATAGGTGACAGTGATACTGCTTTAAGCGGGATTGCCGACCCATACACAACCATCTTTATTACAGCAAATGGAACAACAATCGGCAACGGCGCAGCAAGCAGCAACGGGACGTTCCAAATCACGATTCCGAAGCAAAAGGCTGGTACAAAACTAGCCGTCTATTCAATTGATACAGCTGGCAGCCGCAGTGCAGAGGCAGCTGTTACCGTGCAGGATAAAACAGCACCATCCAAGCCGAAGGTTAACACTGTCAGTGATTCTTCCACAAACGTCACTGGAACTGCTGAAGCAGGTTCGACTGTTCAAGTTCGATCAGGCTATTCAACTATTGGAAAAACAACAGCTGACAGTAAAGGTGCTTTTAAAATAACAATTACGAAGCAAAAGGCAGGCACAAAGCTGGTTGTGAATGCAACAGACAAAGCTGGCAATAAGAGCGGTGACACATCTGTCACTGTTGTCGATAAAATAGCACCAACAAAGCCAAGTGTTAGCTCGATCAGTGATGCGACAACATATGTGACAGGCAAGACAGAAGCAAAAGCAAAAGTGTATGTAAAAAGAGGCAGCACAACAATTGGCACAGCAACAGCCGACAGCAAGGGAGCCTATAAAATCAAAATAGCGAAGCAAAAGGCAGGCACATATTTAACGGTGTATGCTGAGGATGCTGCCCATAATAAGAGTAATTCTGTTTCTATTAAAGTTGCTGACAAAACAGCACCAGGCGCACCTAGTGCTAAAACGGTCACATCGAAATCAACAAGTATTTCTGGCAGTGCAGAAAAAGGAGCTACCGTTTATGTGTACAGAGGCAGCAAATATTTAGGAAAAGCGACTGTCAGCTCAAACGGAACATACAAAGTAAAATTGCGCAAACAGAAAAAAGGCACTTCCTTGAAGCTGTATGCGAAAGATAAAGCAGGCAATAAGAGTTCTTATCGAACCATAAAAGTAAAATAATAAAAACGGCGTCTCTGAAGGTGAAAACCGCTTCAGGACGCCGTTTTTTGCTAGTTAAACAAACGTTTGATTAAAGATAACTGCAGAAAAAAAAGAAGCTTCCATGGCTGGAGCTTCTTTTTTTCATCAGCTGTTCAGCTGCTTATCTACTAAATCAGCAACTAAAATATACCGTTTCGGAGCATCTCCGATATAGTTAAACGGATAGCAGGTTGTGACAGTTAATGTTGCTTTCGGTTTTGGAACGATAACCGTTCTATCATCCTTATCAACAATTCTGACCCGTTTCACTTTATACGTAAATTCCCCAGCAGCTGTCTTCACTGTTAGAAGATCACCTTTGCCAACTTCCCCAAGTCTTCTAAACACAGTATCTCGATGGCCGGAAAGCACCGTATTGTCCTCTTCACCAGGCATAACACTGCCTGCAAAATGACCAACGCCCTTTTCCAGCTCATCTTCATCTGTGCCATGAATGATTGGAAGAGTCGCCTCTAGCTTCGGAATAAGCAGATCCCCCATATAGTCCCCTACTGTTGGCATTTCTGCATAAAGCGGAGTCTCATCTGCTGGTTCTTCCGGCTCTTCCTCCACTGCCGGAGGAGCTTCCGTTTTCTCCTCTTCTTCCTTCGGCAAATCATCTGCTTTCACTTGCTCTGTCTTATAAAGGAAATAGCCCTTTAAAAAAGGATAAAAGTTGGAGCTGGTAAACCAGACTCCAACTATAATGACAGCAGCAGTCAATGAAAGAAGAATCCATTGCTTACGGCTATTTCCTCTTCTGTTTTTATTGGCTGCCCGCATTTTTTATTGTCCTTTCACCCAAACACGTCTAAACAACACAACACCAGCAAGCACAATCACAAGTCCAATGATTGTATTTTGCAAGTAGTCAGAAGCAGTGTTTGGCAGCTTTCCGCCTTTTACAGTCTTTTCAACCGCTTTAGTAGCTGTTTTCACTGGAATTTCTTTTACGATTTGTTCTGCTTCTTGAAGGTCTTTACCAGTCTCTTTGATTATTTCAGAACCGAACATTTCATTCGTTAGAATGATATCTGCCAGGAAATCACCTTGTTTATTGTAAAGCTCAATCAGCAAGTCTGCCCCATCTGTTGACGTCATCGTCATCATGCTTTGTACAGATAATGGTTTTTTCACACCATCTTTAACAAGATAATACTTCACATCAAGCTGCAAAATATCCAGCATGTCATTCGAGATATCCAATAGCTCAGCAATTTGCTCTGCTGTCAGGTCATCTGCAGAATCGAATTCACCAAATGCCATCATTCTTTCGCTCAATGTATATAGTTGATCCTCAAAATCAGGGTTTTCTTCATAAATTGTTATAAAATGCTCAAGCAATCTGTCCATTTCTTCTTCTGTCAGGTCCATGGATAGGAACAGCTCATCAATCTCTGCTTCTAAATCTGCTCCACCATTCATGTAATAATCTACAATAGAGTCAAGGTCTTCGATAAATTCATAGTGATCGATAGACTCATCAAACTGCTGAAGATACTCTTCTAATTCATCAGCAGATGCAAAGCCATATCTTTCTACAAGCTCTTGCAGGTTCTCATCATTGATAAGTGTGCCATAAGTATCATCTAAATAGTAGCCAACATAATCATAAACCTCTTCAGCGAAAAGAAGGTATTCGCTATCAAGAACGTCTTGTCCCACTTCAATATCACCATAATCAGCAAGAAGCTCATTTAACTCTTCTCTTGTTAGATCATAGTCTGTCAAAATTGGCTCGATAGATTCTTCTGTTAATGGTGTGCCCAGCTCATCAGCAGATTCGAAATCTTCCAAATACCAATCTTTGCTTTCTAAGTAATCGATATAATCCTGCTTTTCCCAGCCGATTTCTTCTAAAAATGCTTCGAAATCCTTATCATTAGATTCCATTGCAAACGAAGTTACAGGCAGAAGGCTTAAAGCCAGTAAAATAGCTGTAAACAAACAAAGTAAACGCTTCATTGGTTCCCCCTACTATCTCTATTTTTAGTTTTCAATTTATTATACTTGCAGAAAAAGGGATTAGAAACAAAAATATTTTTCTAAAATAAAATATTTTTGTTGCTTTTTTACTAGAAACCCATACTGAGTAAGAAAAGTAACTATTTTACAATAAATGCATTATACAAAGGGAGATTAGCTTGGAAAAAATCACTTAAATAAGGAAGATATCCAATCTACATCTGCCGTGTTAAGCAGCTTCAGCATCCTTTCTGCCACTTTTGATAATCTTCCTTTGTTACGGCATTTTCATAATCAAACCAAATGCCATCTTGATCTATTGATTTACTTCCCAGTCTGTACCAATTATTCATATGATGAGCTGTAACCTTATTAGGCAGAATCTCTTCTCCCCAAATCATGGTTGTTCCCTCTTTAGGACAAACAGCTAACTCCACAATAAATGAACCTCCCCATTTATTGAATTGGAAGGTAATTAAATCAATATTGTTTTCATTCCTTCTTCTGAAATGGTTAAGAGAACCTTTAAAGCCTTGTCGCCTTAAAACAGGAATGACTACCTCTTTTAACGCAATGAGCATTTCTCTTCTTTGATCTGCGAGCATTCCATTACTCCTTGTCGTGTAGTTAAGTTAGACTGCAGTACTGCTTTCCCTCAATCTTAGCAGCTGTCCTACGCTGAAAAAAACAATTTATTGCTAACACTGTAAACATTTCAAGCAAACAAGCATACTCTAACTCTTGAACAAAATAAAAAGCCCTAATAAAATTAGGACTTTTCCTCAAAAATCTTTGCACCATATATGCATGAATAACATAAGATACATCCTGGGCATAGGCAAATGCCGTTAAAAAAACACATAGAGCTCCCTTTTAGCAGGTAAGCTTACCGGCGGCCTACATTGGTATTCAGCTTTGCCAATTCAGACTCTAACAGGCTCATCAATTCCTTCACTGTAGCACCCTCATTGCCTTTATTGTACACACTCAGCAATAATGTCTTGAAGTCCTCTTTATTGTCAGCCATATTATCGCTCCATTTTTTATTTTTTTATTTCAACAAACATCAGTTCATGAACATGAAAATATTTTATATTATATGCCTGATTTCCAAGAACGTTATTTAGTGTTAAGCCCTTTCTAAAATGAAAGAGCACAATCCCTGATTGATTCCCATTTTTAACGGCTGATAAACTGGTTAGCTTGGACTAATTTACATAAATGAATAAAGCAGCTAATAACGCTTTGTTATTAGCTGCTTTTAGTTAAATGTTCTGGATAGAGAATTTTTCATGTTTATGATTAGAAGCAGAGGGTTACTTGCCGTGCATCTAGATGAATCAATATGCTATTTGATACTAAATATTTTCAAGAAGAGAAAGATATTGAAGTGAGATTTTTTATTGTTTTCTCCATTTTTTCCGCTGGAGAATAACAAATAGGGAGGATATCGTGATGCCCATCAGCAAAGCAAGCACAGCAGCGCCAATATAAAACGGGGCAGACGGCCAGTAATGGTTTGTATAGAAGATAAAACAGGCAAAAATAAGAAGAACAGCTAAAAACAGTTCAAACACTAACGTAACAAACAGAAACGCTAAATAAGGCCTGACAATTGCTTTATGCGACACATGTTCTAACGTCATGCCTTGCCACCAAAGCTCCCCGAGACGGCTGAGTTTCTTCATCCCCCATCACCTCAATTATATTGTTAATTCATTGTATGTTGGGGGTGAGGGAGATTTTCATCGTTCCTTTAAATATTATCAGCTACATAAATATTAGGATCGAGAAAAGAAGTATTGACCATTAGCAGCAAGTAACCATAAAACTTTTAATTCATTTTTATCTTCACTATTTCCTCTACGCTATTTTTATTTGTATTTAATATAAGATAGACTGCTTTAATATCTTCTACAGCAGCAGTTGCGTCTACTTCATTAAAGGAACTTTTTTCAGTTAATTCTTTAAGTGATGTTAATTTATTTGTCACCTTAACAATGGAGTCATACTCCATATATTTATATACAATTTCTAAATCGGAACTTAATAGCTTATGATAAAAATGCTGCACAGATTGTTGTATATCAGTATTCCTTACAGGAGATTTCTTAGCAATTTCATCTAAAGTATTTTCACATGTATAAATTAGCTCCTCAAGAACTTCCAATCTTACTTTAGACGCTTCTAAAAAAAGCATAAAGTTTCGCCGGTCTATTCTTTCCTTCACTATGTAGCATGTTAATAGTGTTCCAATACAAGCCACTATAACTCCAGTTATTCCTCCAATTATTTCATTAAGCATGTAGAAAAGCAGCCATATCCACAACAAAAGAAGCGCAAAAATAATTATATATACTTTATAAGATTTCATTTTTCTCAATTTACCGCCTCCTACGCCTATTATTAAGAAAAGAATATTGCTTTAATACAAATTATAACATTTTTGTATATTTATCTTAATTTAATTCTATTAAATTAAAAAACTAAAGTCGATTTCGATAAATTATATATTTATTAACTGAGCTACCAAAGATGACACTAGCTACTATAGTACTATGCTTCTGTAGAAAATTGTCGAACTTTTTTTCTTTATCTAAGTAACTATTTAAAGTAATATTAAAAATGCGACAAAATACCTATACAGGAGTTCATATGTTACATTCTATGATAGACAATCAAGAGCTAGATACAGATTGGATAGAATTGATTTCATATGCTAAGGAGATAGGTATGTCCATAGAGGAAATTAGAAAGATTCTCACTATACTTAAACCTGCTTAAGGTTCTTTTTAGCATAATAATCATTCATCATTAACTTTCTCTCCCTTCCATAAGGAAAGGAGAGTTTTTTTATTACTTTCCACTATCTCTTCTCAAATACTGGATTAAGATTTCATCCAGTCATGATAAATTCTTTATAAGATGTTGCTGCAAGTTCCCTCCCCCAATGTGTCTACAACTAATAAAAATAGCTGTTTCGCTTAGTGTTTAATGAAAAAAAGCAGGAGATTATCTCCTGCTTTTAGTACTATCTTTTATGTGATTGTTTTCACAAATATCCATTGCTCTATTCAAGCCTTACTATAACTTTTTACAGCTGTGCCGTTCTCCAAGCCCGCACATTCTCCCGTCTATACACATCTGCTTTATCCACTGACTGGAACAGATTCATTTTATATTGAACAACCTCTTTTGCAGCGTCAATGCAATCAGGATAAATAGCATTTGGATCCCACAGCTCTGTTTCAGCAAGTATTTCACGACACTTTTTGTAGAAAGCATATTTATAATCAGAGGAGATATTAACCTTCTGTATCCCGATTTTAACTGCCTCGGCAATCTCCTCATCTGGGTTGGCAGAGCCGCCATGTAAAACTAGCGGGATATCAACAACTTCTTTAATTTGGCGCAAAATATCCATGCGCAGCTGTGGCTTCATGTCTTTTGGATAAATACCGTGACAAGTGCCGATTGCGACTGCTAATGTATCAACACCAGTGCTTTCAACGAATTCCCTCGCATCTTCTGGTCTTGTGTAAATAACCTCGGTTACGCCACCTTCAATTGTTGTGCCTGTATTGCCAATTGTTCCTAGCTCTCCTTCTACTGACACGCCAAGAGGATGGGCGATATCGACGATTTGCTTTGTAACTCTGATATTTTCTTCAAGAGGTAGAAGCGAACCGTCAATCATGACAGAGCTGAAGCCGACGTGGATGGCTCTCATAATACTTTCCACACTATCGCCATGATCGAGATGAAGCACAAATGGCACATGACTGTTTTTGATCCGGGCAAGCACATAGTGAAAGAAATCATCCTTTGTGAAATCTAGCTCTGTCGGGTGCACGGCGATAATAGCTGGTGAGTTGTTTTTCTCTGCCTCTTCGACAACCACTCTTAAGAAATTACTGTCCGCTACATTAAAGGCTCCTACCGCAAATTGGTGCTCCTGTGCCACTTCTAATAATTGCTTCATGTTTACTAACATTGTCTCTCCCCATTTCGATCAGATTTTTATAAAGACTTGCCTGTTGACTCAGATAAATCCATATAATATTTAACCATTTCCTTGCCAGCCTCGACTGTACCTTGGATAAGGCGGACATAATCGACAGTCTCATTTTCCTTTAAGTATTCTTGAATGCTGTTGACTTGAGCCTTCATGAAATCAGAACCAACATTTATTTTATTGATGCCAAGGGCAATTGACTTTTTAATATTTGCTTCTCCGCAGCCTGAGCCGCCATGAAGGACAAGGGGTATATTTGTTTCTGCTTTAATTTTCTCGACTATATCAAAGCGGAATGGCGGCACATAGCCGTCTGGGTAGTCGCCATGACTTGAGCCATAAGAAATCGCTAAAGCATCAATTCCTGTTCGTCTTGCATACTCAATAGCTGCATCCGGGTCTGTGTACATATCATCATTGGTGAGATTATTGCGGGAAACAGAGCCGATATTGCCAATCTCTCCTTCCACACTGGCATCATAGGTTTGAGCAAATTCAACCATCTTTTTGGTAATCTCAATATTTTGTTCAAGCGGATAAGCAGATGCATCCATCATCACACTTGAAAAGCCGTCTCTTAAGCATCTTTTCACAAAGCCTACATCCTTGCCATGGTCGAGATTAATTGCAACCTCAACACTTGCGTCGCGTGCCATTTCGATAATCGGCTGTGTCAGCAATTTACTGCCAAGATGTGCTTGTAAATGGTCTTGCAGAAGATCAATGATAACAGGCGCTCTTAATTCTTGAGCTGCTAATATGACGGTCTTTGCTGTCTCTAAATTGAAGCAATTGATAGCCATCACAGCGTATTTTCCTTTGTTGGCACGTGCGAGCATGCCTTTCATGGAAACATACATAAGCCTCTTCCCTCCTGATTAAAATGAGATTTTTACATCAGATAAGTCCATATCTTCTTCCTCTGTTGTTTCCTCCGCTTTCTCGACAGGTTCCTTCTTCCAGAAGAACAGCATCAAGCCTGTTACAACAGAACCAATCAGTAACGCCAGACAGAAAAGAAACGGATGATTCATGGCTGGTACGATGAACATGCCGCCAGATGGGACAGGTGAGCCTACACCCCAAAGCATGGAGAAACCGCCGCCAACTGCTGCACCGAGTGTACAGGAAACAACTACTCTTACGATATCAACAGCAGCAATAGGTATTACACCTTCAGTGATCATACAAACACCCATTGGAAAGGCAATTTTGATATTATCTTCCTCTGATTTCGTATATTTCTTTTTCTTTAATGCTTTTGATAATACCCATGAGATAGCAACACCGAATGGCGGCACCATAGATGCGAGTATTTTAACGGCTTCTGGTTCATATATGCCTTCAAGCAGCAAGCCGTCGGCAAAGAGGGAGGCGACTTTATTGACAGGACCGCCGAAATCAAATGCTGCCATGCCGCCTAAGATTGCCCCAAACACAAACCTCATCGAGCCTTGCATGCTCGTCAAGAACGATGTTAAGCCATCTGTCGCCCACACAATCGGCACCCCAAGTACAAAGAACATGAGAAGCCCGACGACGAGACTGGAGATGAGAGGAATAATCATCATTGGCATAAGCCCTTCCGCCCATCTTGGCACCTTCAAGTTATTCTTTAAGAAGAGTACAAAGTAACCGACAATAAAACCGCCAAGCATGCCTCCTAAGAAGCCAGCACCAATCGCATTAGCAATCAACCCCATCAGCAAGCCAGGTGCAATTCCTGGACGATCAGCAATCGAGTAGGCAATCGCCCCGGCAATGACCGGAGCAAGCAGCCCCATTCCTAGTACACCTAATGACACAAGAGCGGATGGAATCGAGAAGGCTTCTTGGTAGTTTTCAATAACAGTCCCGCCTGTCAGATTCCCAATCGCAATTAGTAAACCTGAAGCCACTACTAATGGCAGCATATAGGAAATTGCAGTTAACGCATGCTTTTTAATTTGCAGTTTTTTCAGCATATAAAAGACCCCTTCACTGGTTTTTGTTTAATTCAGCTTCAATCTTTTTGTATAGCTGCTTAGGTGCTTTAATAGCAATATGTGTCGGCACCTCCACAATTCTTTTGCCCTTAAAACGCTCCTTTCCGCTCACCTTTATATCTGCGGCAATGATGACAAGATCAGCTGCTTTTATTTCATCCGCTGTCAGCTCATCCTCAATCCCGATTGTTCCTTGTGTCTCAATCCTGACTTTATGGCCAAACTCCTGTCCTGCCTTAATCAGCTTTTCCTTCGCAATATACGTATGAGCAATTCCAGAGGTACAAGCAGAGATTCCAACAATGTTCATAAGATATTCCTCCTGTCAGTTGTTTTCAGCAAAGATCTCAATGAATTCTTTTCTTGTCTTAAGGGACTGGAACTTTTCAATTTTCTCCTCATCAGCAAGCAAGACAGCAACCTTCTGCAGGAGCTTAATATGGGTTGTTGTCTTGTCGCTATTCTTGACAGCAAATAAGATAATAATATTAATCGGTCCCCCATCCAGCGACTCCCACTCTATCTCCTTATTTGTCCTGCCGATGGCAATTGATGTTTTTTGAACAAAGTCTGACTTACCGTGAGGAATGGCAATCCCCTTTTCCAAGCCAGTCGGCCCGGCATTTTCACGAAAAAGGACATCTTCTATAAATGCTTCTTCATCTGTTACGCAACCGTTTACAAATAAAAGGTGGGTTAATTCAGCAATAACACCAAGCTTAGTTGTCGCCTGTAAATCGAGATTAATTAACTCCTCTGTCACAACTTTTGTAAAGTCTAAGTCATCCATTTTCACATCCATTTTGATCCTCCTATTTAATTTTTTATAGCCATCATCTGTTATAGATGATTACTTGATTTTTGTAGTAATCTTTAATGAACTGATCAATCTTGTATTTATCATCTTCATTTAATATCGGGCTGACCAGGATTGTCGGCTTGTCGCTGATGCTGTGTGTTTTCACTGTGGAAATGACCAGCTCAACATCCTCATAATCAGACTGCTTAATGCGCTCTTGAGCGATGATTTTATTAATGTGAATATTCGGAAAGTTTTTCCTGATTTTTTCACTCAGCATATGAGACGTGCCAACTCCACTCGTACATTCAATTAAAATCGGAATCTGGTTCACAAAACGATCATCATAGGAAATTTGAAAATACAGCGTAATATAACCAATTTCTTCATCTGTCAGATGCTTATCATAGATACCTTCTTCCATTAATTCATTTGCCGAAAATCGAACAAGCTGAAAAATATTAGAGAAATTCGTTTTAATTGATTTCAAGATTGGATTAATAATATAAATCTGATGATTAAGGCGATAAACCATAGAGTGAAGATGCATCGTCAATCTTTCCCGCAGCTCTCTGTCCTCTGTAAAACGGTAGCCGCTGTTTCTCGAGACTCTGGAAATAAGCTGGTCTGCGAGAGCAATAACCTGGTTATTCAACAATACTTCAGACTGCTGGTTAAGCAGAAATCGGGAGTTAAGCTTATAAGCCTTTAAAATATAGTAGAGATTCAGCATTTCATAATGCTTTAATTGGAAGGAAAATTGCTTTTCAAGCTTTTCAGCTAAAGAACGAACCATTGGATAGATGGCAGAGCTGTCGTCAATCTGTTCATAGATGATTTCCTCATTAGGAAACAGCTGGAGATGATGCGCTTGCTTTTCAATAATGGATAAAAGGGAGCAAAACAAGGTTAAATAATAGGGCTGATCTAAAAGCAAGTCCTGTTCCTCCTGAAACTCATGGAGAATCTGCTTTATTTCTGCTAATCTCCCATTCTTCACCTGAATGTCCTTAATGGAATCGGGAATATCATACTGACAAAACGGATCACCAATCTGCGTTAAATAGCTTTCGATAATAACAGCCATAAGCCTATACAGAGAGAATTGATCACCACTGATGAAGGTTCCCTCATTCGTCCGAGATAAGCGGATGCCATATGGCACAAGCTTCTTCTCAATATGCTTAAAATCATTCAAGATAGAGCTCTGACTGACAAAATAGCGCTCCGAGATTTTCTGAATAGAAGTCTTGCATGGGGCAATCGAAAGGAGAAATAACAACAAATCTAAACGCCGCTCATTAGGATGCTCGAACTGATCACAATGTGCTGACTCCTCTTCTTCCAATATCTCCAGCAAATAACCATTATTCTCTTTCTTCGTGAGCCGATAAGCAGAGCAATGATTCCCAATATCCTGCATATCACGATAAATCGTCTTCCGTGAAACAGCCAGCCGCTCCGCCAACTCAGAGGCCGTCACAAACCTCCTCTCTCCCAGCAGAATTTCAATAATTTCACATTGACGCTTATTCATGAACTTTCATCACCTCGTTTCTATGCTCTTATCTTACCAACGTGTAAGCGGATACACAATTACAATTTTGGGGTGGGTTTTGTGTCCTTATTGGAGGGAGTATTGGGGGTGAAATGGAAAGAGCCCTTCCCAGTAGTGGAAAGGGCTCTTATCTATTATATTAAAGAACTATTTCTTCTTTAACCTTGAACTCTTTTACATCAGGTCTACCAATAGATTGATAGTTAATGCCTGCTTCTTTCGCTGCAGCCAATGAATAACAATTACGTCCATCATATACATATGGCGTCTTCATTTTTTCTTTGAATGAGTTCAAATCAATTGTTTTAATTTCATCCCACTCTGTAAACACAAAGCATAGATCTGCATCTTCCAAAGCCTTTTCAGGAGAATCTTCGTACACAACTTGTGTCGGATAAATCTTCTTGAAGTTCTCTACTCCAACTGGATCAAATGCATGAACTTTAGCACCTTGATTCAATAACAAACGAACGTTTGGAATAGATGGAGCTTCCCTTAAATCATCCGTACCCGGTTTAAACGTTAATCCAAGAACAGCTACCTTCAATCCTTGGAAGGTAGGGAAATCCTGTCTTGCCTTCTTAATCAGCTTGAAGCGCTGCTTTTCATTTACTTCAATAGCAGCTTTAACTGTACGAAGAACATAACCTTCTTCCTCAGATAACCAGTGCAATGCCTTCGTATCTTTCGGGAAGCAAGATCCGCCATAACCAATTCCAGGGTTCAAGAACTTATTACCAATACGAGCATCGTAGCTCATTCCGTTAGTAACATCCTCAATATTAGCACCAACTGCTTCACAAAGGTTTGCAATATCATTTACAAAGGAAATCTTTAGTGCCAAGAAATCGTTTGACGCATACTTAACCATTTCTGCACTACGACGGTTCATAGAAAGGATTGGCTGATTGAATGGTTCATAAATTCCAGTCAGCACTTCCTTCGCTCGATCACTTTCAACACCAATAACAATACGAGATGCATTCAATGTATCTCTAACTGCTGTACCTTGTGCAAGGAATTCTGGGTTAGAAGCAACTTCTACATTCACATCATGTTTTAAATGGTTTTTAATGAAGACTTCCACCTTATCATTTGTTCCAATCGGAACCGTTGACTTAATGACAACTAGGCAGTCTCTTTGAATATTCTCCGCAATTTGGCGGGCAACTGTATATACAAAGTTTAAGTTTGCTGATCCATCTTCATTTTCAGGAGTTCCCACCCCAATGAAGATAACATCTGACTGAGCATAAGAGCTTTCATAATCTGTTGTAAATGCCATTTTGCCAGCTTGAGAGTTTTTAACAATCAATTCATCCAACTGTGGTTCATAAATAGGAGAAATACCTTTGTTTAAAAGGTCAATCTTATCCTGAATATTATCCACACATGTAACCGAATGACCCACTTCAGCTAAACAAACACCTGTGACTAGCCCTACATAACCGGTTCCTGCTACTGTGATATTAGTCATAAATATTCCCCTCACATATTTATTTTCTACTCTCTTTATATTAAAGAATACAATTCCGTTATAAGACTGGTCTCAAAGACACAAATATATAAAAACACGGTGAACTATCTTTTATTAAATTATTATAAACTAAAGCTAATTTTATTAACTACTTTACCAACATACTATACATAGCTTTTTATTATTTAATACATTTTATTAAACATTAGAATCCATATTTTTCATAGACATATATACTAAAAAATAAAAGTCAAAGTATTACTCTTACATTTTTTTCTAATTCGAAATACTTGCTTTCTCCTTAGTTGTAGCATTCTTTTTCAAGGTAGTTAATAAATAGCCAGTATAAAACATAGAACTAATACCAATAACTATTACATTAGTATATGCAGCACCAAGTGCAGAGTATTTCTCAATTAAAATAATATCTAAAACCAAATTAATTACACCACAAAAAGCATTTATAAATATTAGTTGTTTTACTTTTTGCATCATAGCTAATATATTTCCAGCTGGAACTCTTAATGTGCTATCAATTAGGAATCCTATCATTAAAATTCTAAAATACATTATTCCTTCCACATACTCACTTCCAAACATTATCTTAAAAATTAAGGGAGCAAAAATCTCTAGGATTATAAAAAGAAATAAATTAAAAGAAAAAAGTGATATGGTTATCTTTTTATAATTATTAAGAATCCAATTATTATTTTTTCTATTTTTTGCAACATAAGGATAAATAAACGTCATTATGGAAACTGGTATAAATCTTAATGCAAAGGGAATTAAAGTAGCTGTTTTATACGTAGCTAATAGAATAGGGTCTTTAAGTAGTAAGCCTAGTAAAAAAATGTCTAATAGATATATAGTTTGAGCAATACCATTGTTTAGCAATGAATTTATTGCATATTTAATGAACTCTTTTTTCTCTGTTTTTTTTAATGTATAGCTGTTCTCTCTCTTAATTTCTCTACAAATATAATAGGAATACCCAATAGATACTGCATAAGCAAGATACATACCTAATATAACCCCTAATATATCAAAAAAAATAGCACCAAAAATAGAAAGAAAAAAAATACCAACTGTGTTTATGCTTGAAACCCTTGAAAATTCTTTATTTTTATAATTTGTGCGTAAATAATTTTGATAATAATCAAAAACATATATAAAGAAGGGCATTGCTATCATAAGTAAAAGTACATTTAAATTAGATTCTACATTATAATATTTTTGACTCCAAATCCCAATTACCAAACAAAGGAAAAGATTAAATGGCAAACCAATTTTCAAAGCTATATCAAAATATGCATTTTTTTTTCTAATTTCATCTGTTTCACTGCCATATTGTAAAGCAGCTGCTAAGCTTCCTAATCCTGTTAATATCATAACTATGTTTAGAATATTTTGAGAGTATACATATGCACCGAAACTTTCCTGAGTAACGAATCTAACTAAAAAGATACTACTACAAAATTGTACAACTTTATTTATTACACTTGCACCAAATATATGAAAAAAGCCTTTATTTATTATCTTAGTAATTATATCCTTCATTTTTTTCCCCTAAATTTGGTTATTTATTATTTTTAATAAAAGCCTTTATTTTTTTTAAAAATCCTAATAATGTAATTTTAGGTTTATAGCCTTTCCATGCTGTTTTAGAAAGATATTCATAATAGAATTTTTTATAAGGGTGGTTACTTTCAAGTAACCATGGTTTATAATACCCAGTAAAGTGGATTATCCCTGGAGAACTTAAAGCTTCCTTAATATTAGTAGATAAATCATCAGGTATATTTCTTGTAAACATACTAGATTGTACATTCCATTTTATATCGACAAGCTTACTACTATTATGTAACACTGCATTCAAGGCATCTTGATCATGGTAGGTTAGTTTTTCTTTATTGTTCCGTATATATTCTATAACTTTTTCTGTTATTAAATTTTCTCTCCAATATTTTAGATTCAAAACCATAACTCCTGAGTTAAAATACTGCTTTGGATTTAGCATACCTAGTTCTATATATCTATCGTAGCCTCCTAAATCACGAACTGCTCCTAAGGCATTATTTTCTAAGTCAATTGATATTAATTCATTCAAATCTTTTAAAACCAATAAATCGCAGTCCAAGTAAATAATTTTATCTATTTCATGGTTTTTTAATAGTTCTGGAATTACTAACCTATAATAGGCTTCTTTTGTAATATGCCTACTGATAGGAAATTCTAAAAAGTCATTATCATCAACTATTAAATAATTTATCTTAACATGTAATAACTTTTCAAATGTTTTATTTAGCTTCTTTTTATTTTCTTCAGTAAGATTAGAATCAATAATATATATATTAATCCTTTCAACTGATGAATTTTCGACTAATGAATATAACATAACAGCTAATGGTTGAATGTATTTATTATTCGCTACTGAGAAAACACTAATATCTTTATTATTCATTAATAAATTTCCCAACCTTCTTTATACTTATACTTTCTCGATACTGTTAATTTTAATACATTGAACACGTAACAAGAAGATAAATTTTCCAATAAACAAGACAATAAAACAAAAAGATATTTTTCATATTGGAGCACTAAAATTTTATAGCAATAGGGTATTAATATAAAAGAAGCAACTATTTCTACAAACATTTATAAAAACGTATTATTCTGATAAAAAATTTATCTTGTGTATATATTATTTCCAATAGATTTATTTACCTGTTACTTTTAATTTACTATATAGAAAACCAATTAAAAAAAGTGAAAATTTAGGTTTTGTTATAATCCTCTTTAGAACAGATAATAGTTTAAATCTTTTAATGTCTTCCTTAAATAATACCCAAGTTAATAGATTCCTATGTCTCTCCAGGCGACTCTTCAATAATACTTGAACTTCTAGTGGTATTGTATCTGACTCGTTATTTAAATAATTAGTTGTACTATTTATTAACCCCTCAAAAAGAATTTTACTATTTCTAACTAAGGAACCTTCTCTTTCTCTATAGTTATAATATCCTTTAGGTATCAATAAAACTTCTCCATGTCTTAGTACCTCTAGCAAAAATAAAAAGTCCTCACCGTATTTGACTTCTTCAGCATACTTAATATTATTCTTAATAATAAAATCTCTATTTAATATAGGTTTAAGGAGCCCTAAATCTTTATTGATAAAAAGATTTATAGGAATAGAAGTAGGTTTTATTATTTTTAATTCTTTTGAATTAAATAAAGTAGAATACGGGTTTACTTCACCATCTATAATAAAATTTATATCATCGCAGATTACATTTACGTTACTTTTTTCTATAGCTTCAATACATTTTTCAAGTCTACTATCTTCCCACCAATCATCACTATCTAATATAGCAACATACTTTCCAGTAGCCTTTTCAATTCCTTTATTTCTAGAATATGAAGGACCTTTGTTATTTTCATTAAAATATATTTTAATTCTCGAATCGCCTATATTCTCTAATATGTTTTTAGTATTATCGCTGGAACAATCGTCTACTATTATTATCTCAATATTTTTATAACTTTGACGTAAAACAGAATCCAAGGCAAACAGAATATATTTTTCAACATTATATGTAGTTATAATTACTGAAACTTTAGATAATGACGATACCAACAAATTTATTTCCCCATTTCCATAATACTATACAATATTTATTTTTTTTCATATTTAACATCTTTATATATTTGCAATATCTTCTCTATTGAATTGTAAATATTATAATCTTTTTTAATTTTTGTTTTATTGCTTTTTCTCATTACATTAAGTTTTTCTGTATCTGACAATAATAATTTTATAGCTTCACTTAAGTCCATTGTATTCCCTGGCTTAACCAACAAACCATTATCTGGTCCTAGAACAGAAGGAATTGAACCTACATCAGTAGATATAATTGGAATACCATAACTCATAGCTTCTAAAATAGACATAGGCATCCCTTCATTATAGGAAGGAAGTATATATAATATAGTCTTACTATAAATTTCTTCAATCTCCTTCTGATCAGAAATCCAACCTGGAACTATAAATAAGTCTTCCAGCCCAAGATTTTTAATTTTTCTCTTTGCCTTTTCTACTTCTCCGTTACCAGCAATTAAAAATTTATAATCATTACTTATACTATCTTTAATAAGATTAACAGCATCAATTAAGTCAAATGTACCCTTCCTCTTAGAAAGTACTCCCATACATGTTATATAGTTTTTTTCTTCATCATTACTCTCCTTAGGAAAAACAGCATTGTCTAGAGAAATGACTTTTGTATTACTTAAGTTTTTATAGTAGTCTTCCCACTGTTTCCCAAGAGCAATAATTACATTAACACTATTTATTAAATTTATAATCTCATTCTTTTTTCTTTCGCTACTACTATTAAAGAAATCCTCAAACTGGGAACCATGCATGTGTAGAATTACTGGTATTTTAGATAATTTTAAAACATTAATTATATGTTTTTTTCTCTCATAGCTACCTTTATACGACATGTGGATATGGGCAACATCATATTCTTTTTTTAGAATAACTATAAAAACAAATAACTTTATATATTGTACAATATAAAAAAACAAATTAATTAGGTGATTACTTCCGTAATAAGTTGGAAAATATTCAAACTTGGTTTTTTGTGGTAATCCTCCCTCTATATAATTTTTTACTACTCTAGTTATTCCACCTGGCACCTTAAGATGCGAACCAATCATTAGTACTTTCATGTTTACACCTATTTCTTATTGTTTTATCCATTAATAAATTCTTCAATAATATTTACAATGCTTGATGTATTGGATATATATTTTTTAAATTCCACATTATTAATCTGATCTAAGGCTTTTTCTAACTCTTCAACCTCATACACTGGATATATAAAATTTGAATCTGAGAATTCATTTATTATATCCATTTGATGATTATCTACATGTTCACCGTATTCTGCTCTCCTAGGAATACCAATAACCTTTTTCCCTTTTTTCACACTGTTAATGATAGACCCTGTTCCCCCATGACTTATAACTATATCACTGTTTTTAATAATGTCATGAAATTCACTTTTATTCAAAAAATTTACGCTCTTATAATTCCGAGGTTCATATGTTGAATAACCAATTTGAGCAAAAACCAGATCCTTTGTAATCTTTCCTTCTTCAATTAATCGATCTATTTCTATTAATATTCTATTAAATTGAAACTTTTGTGAACCTACAGTAACAAAAATCAATATATTCCACCCCCATATGTTGATTTGGGGTAAAATTCTCTTAGTTCTTCCCATTGTATAATAAACAAATCTGCAAATTTATACATTAACCTTCCAGTAATAGTAGTAGAATTGATTTTTGAAAAAGACTCAATAAATATTAGTTTTTTTTTGAAAATTTTAGCATATAGACATATTGGTATAGTAGCGAGAGCTCCCGTTGATATTACAATATCTGGCTTCTCTTTTATAAAAATATATAGACTTTGGATAAATATTAAAATCATTTTTACTAAGAATAGTAACTCACGTCTATTTACTTGTAATACTCTATATCTATTATGATTATTTGTATTATTCTCATACGAAGTTTTCTCAGTCAGAACAAAACCTCCATACTTTTCCATCAAAGGGGATAGCATCATTATTTGTTCCAAATGTCCACCAGAAGAAGCAGCAAAACATATTTTCATACATTACTCCTTTTAACAATTAAATTAGAATGCGTCTTTTGACCCAAACATTACTCTTACTGTCTTAAGTATAATTTTCATATCAAATAAGATAGATTTTTTTTGGATATACATTAAATCTAAATCTACCATTTCTTTAAAACCAATACTGCTTCTTCCGCTTACTTGCCATAATCCAGTACAACCTGGCACTGCAGTTAGTCGCTGTTTTTCATAATCTGTATATTCATCTACTTCTCTCGGTAGTGGTGGCCTTGGACCTACTAAGCTCATCTCACCCTTTAAGACATTAAACAATTGAGGCAACTCATCTACACTCGTCTTTCTAATAAATCTACCAACCTTCGTATTATAAGGTTAACCAGAAATGAAAATATTTCTAGTTGACCATTTTTTATATGGGCTTATTATAACTGTAGCCGGGGTAAAACGTAACTGCCAGTGGGACAGAGATCCCGTCTGCTAAACAG